>NZ_JARRAG010000001.1:1011183-1348245 GCF_029589435.1 Paludisphaera mucosa
TCCACCCGTTCGGCGTTACGGGGTTCATCCTGCTGACGGCCCTGTCGACCCGCAACGACGAGCCCGCGAAGGCCAGCCGCCCGTTCGACCGCGACCGCGACGGCTTCATCATCGGCGAAGGGGCGGGCATGCTCGTCCTGGAGGAGCTGGAGCACGCCAAGGCTCGCGGCGCCAAGATCTACGGCGAGATCGTCGGCTACGGCTCGACGGCCGACGCCTTTCGCATCACCGACAGCCACGAGGAAGGCCGGGGCGCGATCGCCTGCCTCCGCGAGGCCCTCGAGGGCGCGGGGATCGAGCCCGAGGCGATCGACTACATCAACGCCCACGGCACCAGCACGTCGGTCAACGACTCGGTCGAGACCCTGGCGATCAAGAAGACGTTCGGCGACGCCGCGTACACCGTGCCGATCTCCAGCACCAAGAGCATGATGGGGCACCTGATCGCCGCCGCCGGCAGCGTCGAGGCGATCGTCTGCCTGCTGACCATCCGCGACGGCCTGCTGCCGCCGACGATCAACCTGGACAACCCGGATCCCGAGTGCGACCTCGATTACATCCCCCACGAGGCGCGGAAGAAGCGGGTCGACGTGGCGCTCTCCAACAGCTTCGGCTTCGGCGGGCAGAACATCACCTTGATCTTGAAACGCTACACCGACTGACCGAAGTTCCGCCGCCGTTCGATCCGTCGTCGACCCCCGCGCCCCGCGGGGCCGACGGCCGGCCGCGATCGGCCCGGGCGATTCCAACGGGAGTGCATCCGTGGTCGGCCTCTCTACGCTGCTCATCGCCCTCGCGGTCCTCGCGACGATCCCCGTCGTCGCGCTCGGCGGCTTCCTCGTCGCCACGATCTGGCTGTACTGCCCGGTGATCCGACGGATCTTCGAAGATCGTCCGGTCTTCCAGCCGCTGAAGGTCAAGCCGGACGACCTCGGCGAACCGGCCGCGTTCGCCTCGTCCGACGGCCTGACGCTCAGGGGAAGCTATTTCAAGGCCCGCACCGACGCACGCGTCGGGGTGCTCGTCTTCTGCCACGAGTTCCTCAGCGACCGCTGGAGCTACGCGCCTTATCTCGACCACTTGCGGGATCGCGGCTTCGACGTCTTCAGCTTCGATTTCCGGAGCCATGGCGCGAGCGCCGTCGACCCGGCCTACGAGCCCTTGCAGTACGCGTCCAACCACGAGGTCGACGACCTCCGGAGCGCGCTGGCGTATCTTCGGTCGCGTCCCGACCGCGACCTCTCCGGCTACGGCCTCTTCGGCGTGAGCCGAGGCGGCGGCGCGGCCCTCCTGGTCGCCGCCGACGAGCCCGACGTCTGGGGCGTCGTGACCGACGGGGCCTTCCCCACCCGCGGCACGATGACCTCCTACATCGTCCGCTGGGCGGAGATCTACGTCCGCTGCCGCTGGTTCCTCGCCCTCGTGCCCCGGTTCATCTTCGCCACCCTGGGCGACGTGGCCCGCGCCGGCACCGAACGGACCCGGAACTGTCATTACCCCAGCGTCGAACGGGCCGTCGCGCGGCTCACGCCCCGACCCTGGCTCCAGATCCACGGCCAGCGCGACGTCTACATCGGGACCGACATCGCCCACGAGTTTTTCGCCCGGGCCCGCGAGCCCAAAGAACAGTGGATGGTGGCCGACGCCAAGCACAATCGCTGCCGCGAATCGGCCCCCGAGGCCTACGCTTGGCGACTCGGCGCCTACGTCGACCGCCATGCGCCCCGACGCCCCCTGGCCGAGTTCGAGAACGAACTCGTCGAGGCGGACTTCTCCGCGTTCGCCGCCGCGGCGACCGCCCGCGTCGAGGCTCCAGGGCACATCCCGAACGTCGCTTCATCCGTCACCGGCTGATCCCTTCCCAATCCGGGGCGCCGACTCCCATGCTCAGATTCATCAAGCGGCTCGTCGGCCGCCCGATCGCGAACCGCGCCCGCCGATTGGCGGTCGAGTTCCATCAGCAGACTAAGCGGGCCGGCGCGTTCCAGCGCGAGCTGCTCCTCTCCCGGATCGCCCGCAACGCCGACAGCGCCTTCGGACGCGACCACCATTTCGGCGAGATCCACAGCCCCGAAGACTTCCGCCGCCAGGTGCCGATCGCCGACTACACCCGCCACGAGCCCTACATCGACCGCGTCCGCAACGGCGACGTCTCGGCCCTCTTCGGCCCGGGGACGGAAGTCCTCATGTTCGCCATGACGTCGGGCACGACCAACCGGCCCAAGACCATCCCCGTGACCCGAGAGGCCCTCAACAACTACCGCGAGGGCTGGCTCATCTGGGGTATACAGGCGTTCGACGCCCACCCCGACATCATCGAGAACGGCCTCCGCCCGATCCTCCAGATCGCCAGCGACTGGCGCGAGAGCTATACGCCCGCCGGGATCCCCTGCGGGGCCATCACCGGCCTCACGGCGTCGATGCAGTCGCGGATGATCCGGACCACCTACTGCATGCCGCCGTCGGGTTCGCGCATCAAGGACGTCGAGTCGAAGTATTACGTCGCCCTCCGCTACTCGATCTACAAGAACCTCGGCACCATCATCGCGGCCAACCCCAGCACGATCCTCAACATGGTCCGCCTCGGCGACCGCGAGCGCGAGACCTTGATCCGCGACCTTCATGACGGCACCCTCGCCACCCGCTGGTCGATCCCCGACGACGTCCGCAGGGAGCTTCGATTCCGGACCCGCATCCGCCGCAAGGACGCCGCGCGTCGCCTGGAGCAGATCGTCTCCGAGACCGGCCGGCTGCTCCCGAAAGACTACTGGCCCAACCTGGAGTTCCTCTCCAACTGGATGGGCGGGACGATGCGGGCCTACCTCCGAGGCTACCCCGAGTTCTTCGGCGAGAAGCCCGTCCGCGACGTCGGCCTGATCGCTTCCGAGGGCCGGATGACGATCCCGATCGAGGACAACACCCCGGCCGGGGTCCTCGACATACGCCACCACTACTTCGAGTTCATCCCCGAGGAGGACGCCGACAAGCCCGATCCCCAGACCGTCGAGGCGGTCGACCTGGTGGAGGGGAAGAACTACTTCGTCCTCCTGACGACGGCGGGGGGATTGTACCGCTACAACATCTTCGACCTGGTGCGCTGCGTGGGGTTCCACGGCGAAGCCCCGATCGTGGAGTTCCTCAACAAGGGGGCCCATTTCTCCAGCCTGACGGGGGAGAAGCTCTCGGAACACCAGGTGATCACGGCCGTCGAGTCGGCCCAGCGGAGCGTCGGGCTTCGCCTGCGCTCCTACTTGCTCCTGCCGATCTGGGGCGATCCGCCTTCGTACGGGATCCTCGTCGAGGCCTCGGACCTGCCGGAGGGCGAGGCCGCCGATCGGTTCACGGCCGAGGTGGAGGAGCAACTCCGGACGCTCAACGTCGAGTACGCCGCCAAGCGCGACAGCCTCCGCCTCGGCCCCGTCCGCACGATCCGCATCCGGGACGGGGCGTGGGGCGAATTCCAGAAACGCCGCCTCGCCCGCAGCGGCGGGACCGTCGAACAGTATAAGCAACCGCACCTGATCCCCGACGTCGAGGCGATCCACGCCTTTCCGACGGTCGCGACGATCGGTTCCTGAGCAGGGCGGGCAGGCGGGGCGGCGTGCGGCGCCGTCGCGGGCGGCGGTTCGACTTGCCCGGATCCGCCGGATCTGGTAAGCGTACGCGTCTTCTGAATCGAGGCCAGGGCTTTACGGCCGCCGTCCGGACGATCCGTCCGACGGATTCCCCATCGAGGGGGAGCGAAGCTCATGAATCCGGCGAACGAGGCCGCGGAGAAGATCGGGTCCGCGCGGCGAAGCATGCTTTTGCTCGCCGCCGCGGTCGGCGTCTGCGCGGAAGTCGGCTGCGCGACCGGGGGACAGGCCTGGCGAGCCGGCGCGGGGGCGATGTCGGGCATGCTCTGGTCGCGTGGTCGCGCCGAGCCCGGCTACGACCTTTACGCCCAGAACATGGCTGGATCGAAGGGGGTCAAGGCCGCCGAGGCGGCGACCGTCGCCGACCGGGACGTCAGGCCATCGGACGAGACGGGGACCGGGGCGGCTTTGGTCGCACGCGATCGCGTGCAACCGGCGGACGTGGCCGCCGAGCCGCGTCCGCAGCCCCGATCGACCTCCGATGCGAGCGTCCGCGTCACCCTGGGTCGGCCCGAGAGCCTGCCGGTCCTGAAGAATCCCGACGGCGAGCCCGGCCCCCTGGTCGCCTCCGCCGCCCCTGAGGCCAATTCGGCCCATGTCGCGGTGACGTCGCCGGCCCCGGCCGAATCCGCGGCTCCGATCGAACTCGCCGCCGCGCCGGAGCGGCCTCCCGTGGAGGCTCAACCCGAGCCCAGCCCAGCCCCCGCCCCGGAGGCGCCGAACGCCGAGGCCGCCGAGGTCGCCCAGGCCGAACCCGCCGACGAGCCAGCGGCGAAAACGCGCGGAGTGACGCTCAAGTCCCTGCTGGACGACGCTCGCGGCCGGCTCGAGTCCATGAACACCTACCAGGTGGGGATCACCCGCATCGAACGGGTCGGGAACCAGGTCTTGCCCGAGGAGAAGGCGCTCCTCAGCATCAGGCGCAACCCGAAGGCGGTCCGGCTCGAATGGCCCGAGGGGCCCAACAAGGGTCGCGAGGTCATCTATTCGGCGGCGATCAACGACCGGGTCATGCACGTCAACATCGCGAACTCGGCCATACCGATCCCCCGCATGAGCATCCCCGTCGACAGCCCGCTCGCCCTGCGAAACAGCCGCCACGCGATCACCGAGGCCGGTTTCGACACGATCTTCAACAACCTCTCCAGCCAGGTCGACGCCCAGGGGCGTCCCACGGGAGCCGAGGGGAGGCTCACCTACAAGGGCCTCCAGCAGGCCGAGGGGATGGATCGGCCCTGTCACCTGGTCCAGCGCATCACCCCCACCCGAGAAGTCTGGCGCGTCTATCTGGACCCCGACACCCTGATGCCCGTGGCCGTGACCGCCCGTCAGGCCGACGGGGGGCTCCTTGAGTCCTATCGGTACGAGGGCCTCAAGGCCGACCCGACCGAACTCGCCGCGGTCGAGGCCTTCGATCCCGACAAGCGCTGGGGCGAGGCCAAGGGGCTGTTCTCCCGAATCGCCAAGGCCGCCGGTGCCGCGGCGACGCAGCCGGCGTCGACGACCACGCGTTGACTGCCAAATCGGCCGGCATGGTGTCTCGAGAATCCACCGGGCTGGAATCCGGTTCCGAGAATCTCGATTTTCTAAGATTAAACCGCGACGAACTTTGCATCGATCGGGTATGGTAATGAGGGAGAATCGGGATCAGTTGGCCTGCCGCTTGCTGTCGACCCTTGTGATCGAATCCTCGGAGCGGATCAAAGTGGATCGAGACTATGCCGTCACCAGCAGTTCAGGATTATTCGATCCTCATCACGGACGATGACGCGGGTGTTCGCGAGACCCTCCGCGACATCTTCGTTCCGCACGGCTATCGGACCTACCTCGCCGAGAGCGGCGAGGAAGCCATCGACATCGTCAGCACCCATCACGTGCACATCGCCCTGCTCGATATGCACCTGCCACGGCTCTCCGGGCTGGAGACCCTGGCGGTCTTCCGCCAGATGCGCGGGGCTCTGCCGGCGATCCTGATCTCGGGCGCCTGCGACGAGAACCTGATGCGTCGCGCCCTCTCCGAGCATGCCTTCTGCGTCCTGGAGAAGCCCGTGAGCCGTCACGTGGTCGTCCACGTGGTCCACCGAGTCATCCAGAAGTTCTACCAGCAGGTGAGCTGATCGAGGGCTGCCGGACGGCCCTCAGGCCGTGGCGTCGGCGTCGAGCTCGCCGTCCGATTCGGGCTCGGGTCCGGACCACTTCTTGACGGTGATCCGCGTGCCCTGTACGTCGACGACCTCGACGAGGCTGTCGGGCTCGATGTAGAAATTGTCGGCCGTGACGTCCACCAGCATGTTGCCGAACCGCGCCTTGCCGGTCGGCCGCAGCGGGGAGGTCGTGCGCCCCGTCTCGCCGATCAGGAAGGTGAGCGACTCGTACCCCTCCATCGAAGGTTTGATCGTCGGGTCGACGCCTTCGACGCCCGTCCACGGCTCGGGTTTGAGGATAAGCCGGTTGAAGATCGGGATGGCCGGAAAGTAATGCGCCAGGACGACCCCACCCGCGGTCACGCCGAGGAGGGCCAGGGTGAGCTGGATGAGGGTCAGGCCCATCTCGCGGTATTCGTACTCCTGGGTCGGCCAGGTGAAGGTGTGGCTGGCCATGACGATGCTGGCGAGCATCAGCACGATGCCCGACATGCCGAACACCCCGAACCCCGGTAGTACGAACAACTCGACCGCCAGCGACATCAGCCCCATGAGGAAGAGGATGATCTCAAGCTGGTCGGCAGTGCCGCTCAGGTAGTGGCTCCAGAAGAAGAGCATGAACGCCAGGGCCGAGACGATCGCCGGCAGGCCGATCCCCGGGAGCTTCAACTCGAGGACCATCATGAACAGGCCGACGAAGAGGAGCATCCAGCTCACATAGGGATCGGTCAGCAGCGTCACCAGCGAATCGACCCAGCCCGGCCCCTCGACGCGGATCGTCACCCCTTGCAGGCCGTAAAGGGCCTTCAGCTCCTCGACGTCGCGAACGACCTGGCCGAGCCCCAAACCGGGGGCGTCCTCGCCGGTGATCGTCAGAGGCTGGCCGGGCTCCTTGCGGGTCTGGACGTTGAGGAACCGGTCGCGGTCGGAGTCGGCCTCTCGACGGAGGAGCAGGCGGGCGGCTCCCGTGGTCTGGTCGAGGGCCTCGACGAGCTCTGCCTCGGCGTCGATCATGGCGCGGGCGACGGCCTCGGGGTGGCCCTTCTTGCCGGCGAGGAACGCGGCCTTCTCGGCCAGGCCGTCGAGTTGGGCCTCGGACAGGGGTTCGAGCCGGCCCCGGGCGGTGATGAACTGGCGGACGTCGCCGATCTGGCCGGCCTGCTTGAACACGATGTCGCGGCAGGCCAGGGGGAGCAGCGACGAGACGCCGAGCGCCCGCTCGCCGACGTACGCGACGGTCTTCATGTCGTCGATTCCGACGATCAGGTCGGCGACGGCGTCGGCCGCCTCGACCAGTCCGCCGGGGCTGTCGAACTCGAAGAAGACCAGGTTGGCCTGCTCCCGCCGCGCCTGCTCGATGCGTCGGCCCATGTACGAGACCTGAGCAGCCTCGATGGGGCCCTCGATCTTTATCCAGACCGGCCGCAGCAGCCGGCCCAGGGTCGGGTCGTCGACCGTGGACTGGCCGTCGATCCGGTACAGGTGGGCGACGTCCGCGGGCGTCTCGGCGACGCGTTTGCTGAAGCCGTCCTCGCGAGCCCGGTCGGCGGTGAGCACGCCGCGGCGCCCCCCTTCCCACGCGGGGCGGTCGTCGACGACCTGATTCGCCTTCAAGAAGTCGGGGAGGTGCTCGGCCAGGATGTAGTGGACCCCCTTGTCGGCCGTGCGGACGAGCCTCAGGTCGGCGTCGCGGTCGAGCATGCCGAGGATCAGGTCGGGGTCGCGGGTCTTCCGGACGGCGAGGAATCGGACCGGCTCGCGGAAAGCGAGGTCGAATGCCTGATTTTCGGGGGTGATCGGCCCCAGGGTGGCTCGCGAGGCCATCACGAGCTCCGTGCAGGCGATGGCCGGCAGGACGGCGTAGCCCGAGAGCGGCTCGGGGACGTAGGCCACGGTCAGCTTGGCCCCCCCCAGATCCTTGGCGATGTAATTCGCCAGGTCGAACGAGGCCCCGAAATCGCTGGTACCCGGCGCGGCGTCGCCGGGGAGGAACTGGAAGATCAGGATCGGGCTGCGGCCCCGCGCCCCGCCGGCCGCCTTGTCGACGAGACTCCGCGTCGCGGCGCGGACCCGCGTGATCGTCTCGTGCGTGATCGGCTCGACGATCGTGAAGAACTGGCCGGGCGTCGATTCGTCCTTCACCGCGTCCGGGCCCTGGGCCCGGATCGTCGCGGCGGTCAGGAGCCCGCAGGCGAGCAGTGTCGCGCAGATGCGAAGCGGGGGGCCCTGGCGTGCGACAACGGGGGCTATCATCAGAGTCGGACTCCCTCCGAGAACCGTCGTCGTCGTGGCTTGCCGTCTGCGGGATCGCGCTTGGGACGGGCCGCGGAAGACCTTGGCCTCGTCGGGCCGGTCGGAAACGGCCTCGCCCGGCGTCCAGATGGCTCGTCGATGTCGCGGATCACGCCGGCTGCGTCCCTGACCGTTCCACCGCGCTGATTATAGCGCTCGGGAAAATGACCGTCAAACCGCCGATCCGTCCCTCCCCGTCAGCGGTCCTGCTTGCGGACCATCGGCGCGCGCGAGAGCCCTCCGCAGGGGGAGGGCTCGGGTCAACGCCGGAGGCCGTCGACGGGCCGAAGGATCAGCGCCGGGGGGCCGCCGCGGCGGGGACGGGCCGGGCGGCCGCGGCGGGCGGCGCGTTACGGGGACGCTCTTCGCCGGCCGGGTTCCGGATGACCTTCCATTTCGCGAACTCCTTGCCCACGAAATTCTCCTCCTTGACGGTGGCGTTCGGCTTCACGGATTCGAGCTTGAAGTCTTTCTTGCTCTTGCCGTCGGGCGAGACGAGCACGATCCGGACCGGCAGCATGTAGGCCCGGTCGAGCTGCACGAAGGCGTGGCTGAAGCTCTCCTTGTCGACGTCGAGCTTGGGCTTGATGCTGATCCCGAACGATTTGTCGTTGGGGGGGGGCATCAGGCCGATCTCGTAGCGTTGCTTCGCCTCTTCCGCCTTCATGTTGAAGAGGAAGGGGAGCGGCCCCTCCTCGATCGCCTTGGCCGCCTGGTCCTTCTCCAGCGGGAAGACGAAGATCTGGCGGGTGTCGCTCTTGTACTGCCAGACCTCGTTCCCAGTGCAGATGATCCGCTCTTCGTGGGTGCTGTCCCAGGTCGTTTCGTCCTTCTTGACGGGCTTGCCGGCGTCGTCCTGCTTGATCTTCTTGAAGTCGATGAACGCCAGGTTGGGGCTCTTGAACAAGGCGCGACCCTCGTAGTATTCGACCTCGTCGAAGGCCGGGACGTCGTCCCGGCGGAAGATGACGACGTCGAGCGTCTTGAGCTTTGAGCTCTGGCCTTCCCAACGCTTCAGCAGGGTCTCCAGGTCGATGCCCGGATTCGCGGGGGCAGCCTGGGGCTGCGCGGGGGCCGCCTGGACCTCGGCCGGCGCCAAGGCCTTCCGGGCGGCGGCGGGGGGCTGCGCGGCCTGGCCGAACGCGAAGGATCCTCCGGCCGCACAGGCCGCCAGCAGTCCGGCCGCACCGATCGTCGCTCCTCGTCTTCCCATGACTCCCTCCCCCTCCTGAGCCTGTCTTCCCGGGCGTATCCTACCCGCCGGTCCGAGGCCCGCGTCGCCTTGTCGGCGCACGAGGCCCTCGCCTTGAGGAGTTCTTACCAGAGACCCGGAATTGCCACCAGTCCAGCCGCAGCGGCCTTGGGAGAAGTCCATGGGCCGTGATTGTCGCTTTTTCCATCAGGACGCTTGAAGAAAGCGCGAACTCCTACCGACGCAACGGAGTCCTGGCTTGTATCTTTTGGCGCAACTGCCGTGCGAATTGGCTATTGGATCGCAAGGGCTCGTTGGCGCACGGCTTGCATGAGACACTTCCGTGATCTGTCTCGTACGCCGTCCCGACGCTTGAGCCGGCCGTCCCGCGAGGGAGGCCGTCCTCCGAACGAGGAAGGAGTCAGACATGCGACCTCACCCCATCCAGGACATGGCGCCCCCAACCTGGCCGCTGCCCCTCATCGCGATCGAGCCTCGCGGCCCTCGCCAATCGACTTGATCCCCGAGGCTTGACGGAGCCGCTCCGGCTCCCGAAGATTTCGAAGCTGTGCAAGGCGTGGTCCCCTCCCACACACGCTTCGAGATCCGAACACCTCATGGCTTCTCCCGACCGCCCCATGCTTCGCCCCCTCTCGGCGCGGCGCATCGAGAACAACGATCCCCCCCTGATGGTGCTGGACGATCCGCGACGGTTCTGCTCGTCGCCGATTGTGCTCCCGCTCGCCGTCTTCCAGAACGTCGTTCGTCATTTCAACGGCCGCAATCGCCTTGAGGACGTTCAGAAGATCGTCCTCGACACGACGGGCGAGCGACTCGATGCGGCGTTCCTTCAGCGCCTGATCGACGATCTCGACCGAGCGATCGCGTTCGAAGGGGCCACATTCGAGGCGGCGGTTCGTGACTTCCACGAGGCCGGCGAACGCCCGGCCGCGCTGGCGGGCCGTTCCTACGCCGCCGAGCCCCGTCGGCTCGCGGACGAGCTGGATCGCTACTTCCGGGCCCGGGGGGGCGCCGGGCCCCTGGCCTTGCCGGCCCCAAAACGGACGCGTTCCGAGCCGGTCCGGGGCCCGAGGCTTCGGGCCGTGGTCAGCCCGCACATCGACTTCACGCGAGGCGGCACGGCGTACACCTGGGCGTACAAGCGTCTCGTCGAGGAGAGCGACGCCGACGTCTTCGTCGTCTTGGGCGTGGCGCATCAGTATTGCCGAAGCCGGTTCGTTCTGACGCGGAAGGATTTCGCAACGCCGTTGGGGCCGGTGAAGACCGACCAGGCGTTCGTCGACCGGCTCGTCGCGGAGGCGGGCGACCACCTGTTCGCCGACGAGCTGACCCACCGTTCGGAGCATTCGATCGAGTTCCAGGCCGTCTTCCTGAAACACGTCCTCGGCGACCGCCCGTTCACGATCGTGCCGATCCTGGTCGGTTCGTTCCACGACTTCGTCACCCGCCGCGTCGACCCGATCACCGATCCGGAGGTTGCCCGATTCGTCGCTGCCCTCCGGACCGCCGAGGAGGCCGGAGGGAGGAAGGTGGCGTATATCGGCGGCGTCGACCTCTGCCACGTCGGCCCCGAGTTCGGCGACCCGGAGGTCGTCGATTCCGCCTTCCAGGATCGGATCCGCCGGTTCGATCGGAGCATGCTGGACCGGGCCGAGGCGGCCGACCCGACCGGATGGTTCCGGACGGCCTCCGACGTCGGCGACCGCTGGCGGGTCTGCGGCCTGGCCGCGACGTACACGATGCTGCACGCGATCGGCCCGTCGCAGGGCAAGCTCCTCCGCTACGATCAGGCCATCGACGAACGCGGCCGGTGCTGCGTGTCGTTCGCGAGCATGGTGTTCCACGAGGCAGACGCCGCGAACGCCTGACGGCGCCCGTCTGGGCCCGCGACTCTCCACTCCCTGGCCGCTGCCGCCTGCGCCGACTACAATAAGGTTTTCGCAAGAATCGGCGTCTTCGCCGGCTACCGAGGGCTTTGCGAGGCGAGAGGTCGATGACCGCAGAGGGGCGATCCAAGCTGGTGATCCTGGGGATCGGCGACGACGGAACGGCGGGGCTGACCGAGAGCGCCCGCCGGATCCTGGCCGAGGCGGATTTGATCCTGGGCCCCGCCTCGACGCTGGCGCAGGTGGGCCGGGTCCCGGGCCGGAAGGTCATCCTCGAGGCCGAGATGCCCGCGGCGCTGGAGCAGGTCCGGGCGTCGCAATCGGCGTCGCGGCCGGTGCTCGTCTGCGGCGGCGACCCGCTGTTCTACGGCGTCGCCCGTTATCTCTGCGACCGCCTCGGCAAGGACGCCTTCGAGGTCGTCCCGCACGTCAGCAGCATGCAGCTCGCCTTCGCCCGCGTGAAGGAAAGCTGGGAGGACGCCTACCTGACCAGCCTGGCGAGTCGGCCGATCGAGTCGGTCATCGATCGGATCCGGACGGCCGAGAAGGCGGGGCTCTTCTCCAGCGATCAGCACCAGCCCGGCAAGGTGGCACGCGCGCTTCTGGACCACGGCGTCGATTACTTCCGGGCGTATGTCTGCGAGAATCTCGGCTCGCCCGACGAGCGGGTCACGCAGGCGGAGCTCGGCGAGCTGGTGGGCATGGATTTCTCCCCCCTCAACGTGCTGATCTTGATCCGAAAGGCGGGCGGCCCGGATCAGGTCGGTCGCAAGGGGGGCCGTCGTCTCTTCGGCAACCCCGAAGACGCCTTCGCCGAGGGGCGGTCCGCGACCGGCCTGGTCACGCAGGCCGAGGTCCGCGCGATGGCCCTGGCTCAGCTCGACATCCGGCCGACGAGCGTCGTGTGGGACGTCGGGGCCGGCAGCGGCTCGCTGGCGATCGAGGCGGCGCAGCTGGCCAGCCTGGGGGCGGTCTATGCGATCGAGCCCGAGGCGGTGGACGTCGCGCTGATCCGGTCCAACGCCGAGGCCTTCGGGACGGCCAACGTCCGGGCCGTCGCCGGCCGCGCCCCCGAGGCCCTGGCCGACCTCCCCGACCCCGACGCCGTCTTCATCGGGGGGCTGGGACGGCAGTTCGACCCGCTCATCGAGGCGGCGTACGGCCGGCTCCGCGCGGGGGGGACGCTGGTCGTGAACGTGGCGACGCTCGAATCCCTCTCGTCGTCCTACGGCGCGATGAAGCGGCTGGGCGAGCCGGTCCGGGTGTGGAACGTCATGATCTCGAGGGGCGTCGAGCAGATGGAGACGCTCCGGTTCGACGCGATCCCCCCTTCCTTCCTGCTGGCCGTGACCAAGTCGGGGGCGGGGCGGGGCTGATTCCCCAGGCCCGGCGTCGCCCGCGAGGATCGATTCGAAGGATGAATCAAGGTATGCCTGTCGCCGCCGACGTGGAACTGGACCTGATCGCCGTGGGGGCGCACCCGGACGACGTCGAGATCGCCTGCGGCGGCACCCTCGCCAAGCTCGCGCGCAAGGGCTACGCGGTCGGGATCGTCGACCTGACCGACGGCGAGCCCACGCCCCTGTCCCCGGGCCCGGACGTGCGTCTCGAGGAGGCTCGGTGCGCCGCGGAAGTCCTCGGCGTCCAGACGCGGATCAACTTGAACCTACCGAATCGCCGCCTCTTCGACGGCTTCGAGGCGCGCGTCGCCCTGGCCAAGGTCTTCCGGCGGCATCGCCCCAAGGTGGTCCTCGGGTTCGGCGGCAAGACCGTGATGGCGTCGCCCGACCATTACCAGGCCATGCTCATCACCGATGCGGCCGTCTTCTACAGCCGACTGACCAAGTGGGACGAGCACTTCGACGGCCTGCCCCCCCACACAATCCAGAACCAATTGAGTTTTCCGTTGGCGCTCCATGGGTTAGACTTGCCCGAAGCCTCGGGTTTCCTGGTCGCCGACATGGGGAGCACGCTGGACGTGAAGCTCGAAGCCGTCCGGTGCTATCAGACACAGTTCCCCGCGAGCAAAGTAGGTATCTACAAGGCCGTGGAAACCATGAATCGCTATCACGGGCTGACGGCCGGATACGAGGCGGGCGAGCTTTTCCTGACCTACAGGTCGGTCGGCGTCGACGACCTGATGCGCTGGGCGAGCCCGGCCCACGCGCGGACCTGAGGTCGACGCCGCGTCCGACGGGGCTCCGTCGCGGGCGCCTCCGGGTCGTCGGATCGTGCAAGGAACAAGGCAAAGGCGGTTCTCGTGGCCGTGTTATCCAGCCTGAAGCGATGGTGGCAACGAACGTTCGGCGGACGGTCCGGCCACGACCCGGAAGCGACCGACGAGTTCGCCACCCTCTCGTCGCTCACGCTCGACCCCGGTCGCCTGCGGCTGAAAGTGGGGGTCGTCTCGGTCCGCGGGAACTACCGCGAGCATAACGAAGACAACTATTTCGTGCCCGGCCGCCGTCCCGTCCGCCACGACGTCCTCAACGAGAGCGGCGACCACTCGACGATGACGATGGAGTCGTCGAACCTCTTCATCGTCGCCGACGGGATGGGGGGGCAGCAGGGGGGCGAGCAGGCCAGCCTCATGGCCGTCGAGCTGATCCCGCGCGAGGTCGCCAAGCGGCTGGCGCCCGACCAATGCGAGCCGCGTCACGTCCAGGAGGCGATCCGCGAGGCCGTCGCCCACGTCAACCAGGAGATCCTGGGAAGCTCGGGAGCGATCACGGAGTTTTCGAACATGGGGACCACCGTGGTCCTCGCCCAGTTCCGCCCCGACAAGGTCTACGTCGCCGGCATCGGCGACTCGCGCGCCTACCGTCTCCGCGACGGCGTCCTTGAGCGGCTCACCAAGGACCATTCGCTGGCCGACGCGCTCCTCGACGCCGGCACGATCACGGCCGAGGAACTGCCCAACCACAAGTTCAAGAACGTCCTCTACCTCTACCTGGGGAGTAAGGACGCTCGGGGGGGGCCCGAGGATTTCCGGGTGATGGACGTCCGCAGCGGCGACCGTTTCCTGATGGCCAGCGACGGCCTGACGGGGGTCGTCGCCGATGTGGAACTCGGCCGCGTGCTGGGTGGCGTCGACGATCCCCAGGAGGCGGCCTTGGTGCTCAAGAACCTGGCGCTCGCGAACGACTCGAAGGACAACGTCACATGCCTGATCGTCCACGTCGTCGCCCAGCAATAGCCCGACCCGCAGGCCCTCGCGACGCCTCGCGGTCGGCCCTCTTCGGGTTTTCAAGGCACCTGGCGATGAAAGTCGGGCGATGATCGGGTTGGACGAGTTCGTGGAGTGCGTAGACCGTTCCGGCCTGATATCTCCGGCCGACCTGGCGACGGCGCGCGCGCGGTTCGGCCGCTTGGATTCCGTGGGACTCGCCCGAAGGCTCGTGCAACAGGGCCTCCTCACCCAGTACCAGGCCCGCAAGCTGCTGGCGGGGGCGACCCGCGGCTTCTTCCTGGGGGGCTATCGCATCCTCCGCCCGCTCGGCGAGGGCGGCATGGGCAAGGTCTACCTGGCCGCGCACGAGAAGGACGGCGAGAAGGTCGCGATCAAGGTGCTCCCGCCCCGCCGCGCCCAGGAGGAGGTCAACAGCCTGGCCCGGTTCCGGCGTGAGATGGAGCTCTCGATGCGTTGCAACCACCCCAACGTGGCCCGGACCCTGACCTTCGGCAGCGACGGCGACGTCCACTTCATGGTCCTGGAGTACATCCCGGGCCTCAGCCTGTTCGACATGGTCAAGAGCGAGCGACACGGCCCGTTGAGGGTGGCGGCGGCCTCGCGTCTGTTCCTCCGGATCGCCAGCGGTCTGCAGGCGGCGCACGCGGCCGGGATCGTGCATCGCGACATCAAGCCATCGAACATCATGATCACCCCCGAGGGCGACGCGAAGATCCTCGACCTCGGCCTGGCGAAGGCCCTGGGCGAGGAAGGCGGTCTCACCCGCGCCAACACGGTCCTGGGTACGCTCGACTACGCCAGCCCCGAGCAACTGCGCGACGCCAGCGGGGCCGACGTCCGCAGCGACCTCTACAGCCTCGGGTGTACGCTCTACTTCGCCCTCGCCGGCGACCCGCCGTTCGGCGGCGGCGACGCGATCAACAAGATCTTCAAGCAGCGGATGGAAGACCCGGAACCCATCGAGCGGGTTGCGAAGGGCGTGCCGCCGGCGTTCGCCGCCATCGTCCGCAAGCTGATGGCGAAGGAACCTGCCGACCGTTATCAAACCTGCGCCGAGCTGCGCACCGACCTGGAGCGTTGGACCGACGCCATGTTCGTCCGCTCGCTGCTGGGGTCCGCGGCCGAGACGGCCCACGCCTTCCACCCGCCGCCGCCGGTCCTCGAGGAGGACGACCTGCGTCTGCTGACCGCCGATTCGAGCCCCAGCGTGATCTCGCTTCGAAGCCTCGGCGAGGCCGAGCCGACGCCGGCTCCCCGTCGGCGCACGCCCCCGCCTCCGCTCAAGGCCCGATACCGGCCGCTCGCAGATCCCGAGCGCCGTTCCGTGCTCGCCGGCGACTCGCGTTGGCTCGTCCACTTCTCCCTGATCGCCCTGGCGATCGGCCTGGTCGCCATCCTCGCCATCGCCCTCCTCCTGCATTCCTGACGCCGGCGATGGATCGGACGGTGGACTTTTGTATCATGGGAGACTGTGGCGGTCCATACCGGGAGCCGATACTCGCGAGGCGCCATGACGTCGGGACGTAAGAAGCGGGGCGGAGCTTCCGCGACGGAGCCGGGCGGGGGGGCGGACGTCCTCGACCTCTTCCTGCCGCCGGTCGCTTCGTGGTTTCGCGCCACGCTGGGCGAGCCCACGCTTCCCCAGCGCTTGGGATGGGGTGCGATCGCGGCGGGCCAAAATACGCTGGTCGCCGCGCCGACGGGATCGGGCAAGAGCCTGGCCGCCTTCCTGGCCGGGCTTGACCTCCTCTGGCGATCGCCGACTCGCGGCCGGGGCGTGCGGATCCTCTACATCTCGCCCCTCAAGGCCCTCAACGCGGACGTCCACCGCAACCTGAGCGTCCCTCTCGAAGGGATCCTGGAAGAGGCCGAGGCGTCCGGGACCCCCTTGCGACCGCTCTCGACGGCCGTGCGAAGCGGAGACACGCCCGCGAGCGAACGCGCGCGGATCCTTCGCAAGCCTCCCGAGATCCTCATCATCACGCCCGAGTCGCTGCACCTGATGCTGACCTCGGCGGCGCGGGAGACGCTCCGCAAAGTCTCCCACGTCGTCGTCGACGAGATCCACGCCCTCTGCGGCGACAAGCGCGGGGTCTTCCTCGCCCTGCTGCTCGAACGCCTCGAAGCGCTGGGGACCGGCCGGCCGTTCGTCCGAATCGGGCTATCGGCCACGCAGAAGCCGCTCGAAGAGGTCGCCCGCTACCTGGGGGGGCTCCGGCCGACGGCGACGGGCGGCACCGAATTCCGACCCGTGACGATCGTCGACGCCAGCGGCCGGAAGCCGATGGATCTTCGCGTGATCTGGCCTTCCTCGGAAGCCGGCGGCGGTCTCGGCCCTCCCGGGTCGATCTGGCCGGCGATCGAGGATCGCGTGCTGGGGCTGGTCGAGGAGCATCGTTCGACCCTGATCTTCGCCAACAACCGCCGCACCGTCGAGAAGCTGACCGCCCGGCTCAACGAGCTGGCGAATCGAGACGTCGAGGGCGAGGCCGCCGGCGATTCCAGGGGAGACGCGACCCCGTTTCGCGCCCATCACGGCAGCCTGAGTCTTCAGGAGCGGCGCACGACGGAAGAGATGCTCAAGAACGCCGACCTCAAGGGGGTCGTGTCGACGGCCTCGCTGGAGCTGGGCATCGACATGGGCGAGGTCGATCTCGTCTGCCAGGTGGAGTCGCCGGGAAACGTGGCTCGCGGCCTCCAGCGGGTGGGGCGATCGGGCCACCTCGTCGGCGGGACCAGCCGGGGCCGATTGATCGCCAAGACGCCGAGCGACCTCCTGGAGAACGCAGCGCTCGCCCGGGCGATGCTCGCGGGCGACATCGAACCCCTCCGGGTCCCCCGCAACTGCCTCGACGTCCTCTCGCAGCAGGTCGTCGCCTGCGTGGCCGTCGATCGCTGGGACGCACCCGCCCTCTACGAGCTGGTGAAGCGGGCTTACCCGTTCAGCGAGCTGCCGGCGGAGGCGTTCGAGCGCGTGCTGAGCCTGGTCTCGGGGCGCTACTCGACGGGCTCGATCCGCGACCTGCGGGCGCGGGTGGCCTGGGATCGGATCCACAACCGCCTGGCGGCGCTGCCGGGGACCTCCCGCCTGGCGCTGACCGGAGGAGGCACGATCCCCGACGTCGGCCATTATCCCGTCTACCTGGGCGAGGGAGGGCCCAAGCTCGGCGAACTGGATGAAGAGTTCGTGTTCGAGAGGCGGGTGGGCGAGAGCTTCATGCTCGGCAACAGCGCATGGCGGATCGACCTCATCGACGTCCACAAGGTCGTCGTCAGCCCCGCCGGCGGGAGTCAGGTCGTGATGCCCTTCTGGAGGGGCGAGACGAACCCGCGTTCGCTCGAACTGGGCAAGGCGGTCGGCGTCCTGACTCGCGAGATCGCCGGCGGCCTCGACGATCCCGGTCTCGCCGGCCGGCTGGAGGCCGAATGCCGGCTCGAACCACCCGCCGCGCGGTTCCTGATCCGCCACGTCGGCCGTCAGCAGCGGCTGGCCGGCGTCGTCCCCGATGACCGGACCGTCCTCGTCGAGAGCTTCCGCGACCCCACCGGCGAGATGGCGCTCGCCGTGCTTTCCCCCTACGGACGTATGCACCTGGGACTTAAGTTCGCCCTGCTCGCGCGGATCCAGGATCGCTACGGCTTCACGGCGTCGTGCCTCCACGGCGACGACGGCCTGCTGTTCCGCCTACCGCAGACGGACGAACCGCCGCTCGACCTGCTCGACGGCCTTGACGGCGCCGAGGCTGACCGCCTCATCCGCCGCGTCCTCCCCGACACGGCCCTCTTCGGCCTACGCTTCCGCCAGAATGCAGGCCGGGCCCTCCTGATGCCGCGTCCCGACCCGGCCAAACGTACCCCGCTCTGGCTCCAGCGCCTACGAGCCAAGGACCTGCTCGGAGTCGTCGGCGACTTCCCGGACCACCCGATCGTCGTCGAGACGTATCGCGAGTGCCTGGACGACGACCTGCAGATGCCCAGGCTCCGGCGATTCCTAGACGACATCGCGGCGGGGTCGATCCGGGTCGCGAGGCGATCGGCCGAGCTGGCCTCGCCGTTCGCCTCGGACCTCGTCTTCCAGTTCACCATGGCTTACATGTACGAGTGGGACGAGCCCCGACGGAAGCCCGAGCCGACCGCGTCGGCGGCGGTGGACGAGTCGTTGCTCGACGGTCTCCTGCACGGCCTGGAGGCCGGCCGGACGCTCGACGAGCAGGCGATCGGTCGAGTCGAGGGCCGTCTCCGCCACCGCGGACGGCCTCCCAGGACGGCTGACGAGATGGGCGAGACGCTCCGCACCCTCGGAGACCTCGCCGCATCGGAGCTGGACGGCCCGATGGAGGGTTTCGCGAACGAATTGGCCGCGCAGGGACGGGCCGTGAAGATCGAGCTGCCGGGGGCCGCCGAACCCGGGCGCTGGATCTCGGCCGAGGAGCACGCACTCTACCTAGCGGCGTTCGCGACGCCCGACGAGGCCGACCCGGGGGCGGTCGAGACCATCGTGCGCCGATTCCTCCGGACTCACGCCCTTGTCGGCCTGACCGACGTCCTCGGTCGCTATCCTCTGGCCGCGGCGACCGCCCGGACGCTGCTCGAAGATTGGGTGGAATCGAGCGGCGTCGTCCGGATCGATCACGGGGAGGACGGCCCGCGATGGGCCGAGCGCGAAAACCTCGCCGAGATCCAGCGGCTGACGCTCGCCCAGCGCCGTCGCGAGAGCGTGGCCGTGGCGCCCGAGGTCTTCGCCGACTTCGTCGCCCGCCGCCAGCACGTCCACCCCGACGATCGTCTCGCGGGCGTCGAGGGCGTCGAGGCGACCCTCGACCAGCTCCAGGGCTTCGCCGCGACCGCCCTCGCCTGGGAGGAGGAGCTGCTCCCGCGGCGGGTCGCCGGATTCGTCGGGTCCTGGCTCGACGACGCCCTCGCCCGCGGCGGTTGGGCGTGGCGCGCGGCGGCCGAGGGGGTCGGAGAGCCCCTCGTCGCGATCGTCGCCCGCGAATTCTTTGGCGGCCGGCGGGAGCCGGCCGAACCGATTTCGATCGGGGACGCCGAGCAAGGCGTTCTGGAAGCGCTGGGGCACCGCGGGGCGTCGTTCGCGGCCGATCTGGCACGAGCGACGGCGATCGAGCCGATGGCGCTGCGGAGGTCGTTGCGATCGCTCATGCGATTGGGAAAGGTGAGCAACGACCGCTTCGACCCCCTACGTCCGGGCGCCTTCGACATCCTCGACGTGGCGGCGTCGGTGCCACGCGGCGGCCTGCGTCGCCCTCGTGTGCGCCGGACGGACCTCGCGCGCCCCGAGGGCCGCTGGGACGTCGTGCCGCCGGCCGACGACGATCTCGAGCGCCGCGCCTTGGCCTGGATCGAGGTCCTTTTCGCACGCTACGGCGTTCTGACGCGGGAGACGACGGCGATGGACCCCTGGGGCCCTCCCTGGTCGGAGTTGTATCCGCACCTCGCCCGCCTGGAGTTGAGGGGCGAGATCCGCAGGGGCTATTTCGTGGAGGGCCTGTCGGGGGTGCAGTACGCGACCGAGGAGGCGGCGGAAGGGCTCGGCTCGCTGGCGTCGGCCGCCGGCCGCGAACACCCCGAGATCCTGATCCCCGCGGGCGACCCGGCCAATCTCTACGGGGCCGGGGCGCCTCTCGACGTGGCGCTGCTGGAAGGCGGCTCGGCCCGGCTGAGTCGGTCGCCCGGCAATTACCTCGTCCTCCGGGGCGGTCGACCGGTCCTGATCATGGAGGCGTATGGGAAGCGGCTCACCGGGTTGGCCTCGGCGTCGCAGGCCGAGCTGGACTCCGCACTCGCCCGGGTCCTCGACCTCGTCTCGACGGAGCGCCGGGTCTTCAAGGTCGAGACCTACAACGGCCAGCCTTCGCTGGCGAGCCCCGCTGCGGAGCGGCTCGCCGAGTTGGGTTTCGTGAGGGACTATCCCGCGATGACGTATTACGCCGCCTGGTCGGCGAACGGCGTTTGAAGTTTCCATGGATCGGCCGAACTCGGACGGGCGCGGGTTTGCCTTGGGGCTGCGAAGGTTGTAGCCTCGATTGAAGGTCGAGCCGAGCGGTCAGGTCCTGTTGGAGTCGCCCGTTCACGATGTCCGTCAACACCGCGACGAGCCCCGAGAACCGGATCTACGACTGCATCGTGATCAGCGACCTCCACCTCGGCAGCGCGGTCTGTCAGGCCAGGCTGCTGGAGGAGTTCCTGATCTGGGCGTTCGGCCACTGCCGCACCCTGGTCATCAACGGCGACATCTTCGACGACCTGAACTTCAAACGCCTCAGCAAGCGGCATTTCGCCTGCCTGAAAGAGATCCGCCGCAACAGCGACCGTGCCGACGTCCGCGTGGTGTGGGTCCGAGGGAACCACGACGGGCCGGCCGAGATCGTCAGCCACATCGTCGGCGTCGACATCCACGACGAATACGTCTTCGACGACGGCCGGATCCGGCTCCTCATCCTCCACGGCGACCAGTTCGACACGATCGTCAGCGACTACCCCTGGCTGACCGACCTGGCCTGCGGGGCTTTTTATTACATCCAGAAATGGATGCCGCACCAGGCCGCCCGCTGGATCCGCCGCCTGACCAAGAAGTTCCAGCGCAACAGCCAGCTCATCGAGCATCGGGCGGCCGAATACGCCCGCGGCCGAGGGTTCCGCTTCGTGACCTGCGGCCATACCCATCTGCCCCTGACGGCCGAGCACGACGGCGTCGTCTACATCAACAGCGGGACCTGGACGGAGACGCCGCCCTGTCCCTTCGTCGTCGTGGATGGAGATGAGATCCGCCTCGAATTCTGGCCCCTGCCGGCTTTCGTCCTCGACCCCGAATCGATCGAGCGCTCCGAACCGACGCCGGGGCCGACGGCCCCGGTCCTGCCGGCCCTCGGCTGACGATCTCCGCGATCGGCACGGCGTTTCCATGCCGATGGTCGTCGGAAGGCGTCCGGCGACCGTCCTCTCGGCCGCGCGCCCTCCGCCCCGAAGCAGGAGCCTACCCTTGGAGCAGACTCGACCGGAACGCGATTCGATGGGCGAGATGGACGTGCCGGTCGACGCCTACTACGGCGCCCAGACCGAGCGCGCGAGGCGGAATTTCGAGATCGGCTCGCTGAGGTTCCCCCGCGCGTTCCTGCGCGCGCTCGGCCTCATCAAGAAAAGCGCCGCCGGGGTCAACCGGGATTTGGGTCTGCTCGAGGCGAAGCTCAGCGTCCTGATCGAGGAGGCCGCCCAGGAAGTCGCCGACGGCCGCCGCGATGACCAGTTCCCGCTGCTGATCTTCCAGACCGGCAGCGGGACGTCGACGAACATGAACGCCAATGAGGTCATCGCCGGCCTGGCGAACGAGAAAGCGACGGGCGAGCGAGGCGGTCGGTCTCCCGTGCATCCCAACGACGCCGTCAATATGGGTCAGTCGTCGAACGACGTCATCCCCACGGCGATCCACGTCGCGGCGTGCGAGGAGATCCACAAGCGGTTGCTCCCCTCCCTGGAACGGCTCCGGAACGCCCTCGACGAGCGAGCCGAGGCTTTCGACGCGGTCGTCAAGATCGGTCGAACGCACCTCCAGGATGCGGTCCCGATCCGGCTCGGCCAGGAATTTTCGGGCTACGCGGCCCAGGTCGAGCACGCCTTGAGGCGCGTCGGCGTGGCGTCCGAGGCCCTCGCCGAGCTGCCGATCGGCGGCACGGCGTTGGGGACCGGTGTGAACACGCACGCCGAGTTCGCCGTGCGGATGGTCGAAGCCCTCGGACGGGAGACGAGATTGCCGTTCCGGCCCGCCGCCAACCTGTTCGAGGCGATGGCCGGCCGGGATGCGGTCGTCGAGGCCTCGGCCATGCTCCGGACGACGGCGGTGAGCCTGTCCAACATCGCCAACAACCTCCGCCTGCTGGGCTCCGGCCCGCGCTGCGGGATCGGCGAGATCCGCATCCCCGAGCTGCAGCCCGGGAGCTCGATCATGCCGGGGAAGGTCAACCCCGTCATCCCGGAAGCCGTCATGATGGTCGCCGCGCAGGTCGTCGGGAACGATGCCACGATCGCCTGGGCCAACGCGTTGGGGTCGAATTTCGACCTGAACGTCATGATGCCCGTCATGGCCTACGATTTACTGGAGTCGATCGAGCTGCTGACCGACGCGGCCGATCACCTCGTTCGGAAGTGCATCGACGCTCGGGAGTTCCTCGCAGGCCAGAAGGCCCAGGGGGCGACCCGCATCGAGGCCGACGAGGAGCGTTGTCGCGAGCACGTCGAGCAGAGCCTGGCCATGTGCACGTCCCTGGCGCCCCGGATCGGCTACGACAACGCTTCGGCCCTGGCGAAGTCCGCCTATCGCGAGGGGACCACGGTCCGCGAGGTCGCCCACGCCCTGGACGGGATGGATCCCGAGGAGATCGCCCGCAAGCTCGGCGCGCCGGCCTCGGCCGAAGCGATCCGTGAGCATGGGGGCTTCCCGAACAGGGCCGAGGTGGATCGGCTGCTCGACCCGCTTCGCCAGACCGAGCGGGGCGTCGGCGCCGGGTCGGGAAGTGGCGGCTGAAGGGGGTTTCGGCGAAACTCCTCTGGGCGAGCGGGGGCCTTTTCGGAGAAAATCGGGCGCGACGCCGGACACGCGACCACGAGGGCGACGTCTCATGACCCAGCCGACGGAATTCAACCTCGAGTCCGATTGGATCGACCCGCCCCCGTCGGAGCCGTCGAGCACGACGGAACCCGCCGCACCGGCCGAGCCCCGGCCCGCCGAACCCGTCGTGGTGATCCAGTATCGGAGTCGGGGCCTCTCGCCGTTCCTTCTCTTCCCCTTGACCCTCATCACCGCGCTGGCGCTCTTCGCGGGCTACCACCACTTCTTCGTGGAGCCAATCTTCAGCCGCGGCGGCTTCGCCCCCCCCCGGAACGAGCCGGGAGCGGGGATCGAAAAGCCGTCCGGAGCCGCCGCCTCGCCGAATCTGGACGAGACGCTCGCGCAGGTTTCGGCGGCCATCGCCGTTCAGCCCCAGGTCCTTCCGATGCCGCTGACGCTTGAGAGCCAGCCCCTGCCCCTGGGACTGCCGCCGTCCGCCCAGGCGTTTCCGCAGCCGGCCGCGGCCGGGCCCGCGGCCTCCACCGACGCCTTGATCTGGCCGGGCTCCGAGCCTGCACCTCCAACCTCCGTCGCGTCGAGGCCCGTGGAAACGCCGAAGCCGGCCGACGAGATCCCCGTCGCGGCGAACCCGACGACGCCTGGCGAAACCCCGACGGTCGAGCGCGACCGCTCTCGCATCTCCATCGCTTCGACCTCGCCGGATACGGCGAAGCCGGCTCCGACCCCCGATTCGGCCGCACCCGACGCCCGTCCACTCGCCGAGCCGCCCCCCCCCACTCGCGAGGAGATGATGGAACGCATCCGCCAGGAGGCGGAACTCAAACAGGCTCAACAGGAAGAGCTGGAGCGACGCAAGCAGGAGGCCGTGGCCCGCTTCGACGCCGAAGCGGTGGAGCGCGTCGACAACGAGCGCGTCACCTTCCGCAAGGCGCTCCAGGACATCGTCTCCGCGGGAGGCCGGGACGCGGGTCAGGCGATCGACGACCTTTGCGACCAGTTCGGCCGCGGCTACAGCCAGGAACTGAAGGATCGCGCCTACGCGGGTCTCGCCCACTACAAGGGCAAGCTCACGAGGGACGGCGAGATCCGGATGCTCCGCACCCTCGGCGTCCCCGAGGCGGGCATCCTCGACTACCTGGCGAATCGGGCCCACCGGACGATCAACTCTCGCAACGGCCCCCGCGACTCAGGGGAGGTCCGCCTCATCGCGGCCAGGCAACTCCTCCGAATTCCGCCGGCGCCCGCGACTCCCGGTGCACCAGGCGCGACATCGCCGGCCGCGGTCCCCGCTCGGCCCTCCGCGATCCGTCGTACGACCTCGCCGAATGCGAATCGTCAGTGATCCGGTCGGGGCCGGACCCGATCGACGCCACCCGTCACGTTCGACCCTCAGGCCCTCGACGTCCAGGGAAGTCTCCATGCACTCGCTTGCGCTGAAGTCGATCCTCGTCCTCCCCTTCGCCATGCTCGCCGTCGGCCTCGCCCGGGCCGAGGAACACCCGGACGTCAAGGCGGGGACCGGACTCCTCTCAGTCGGCGACGAACTTGCCGACAAGGGCAAGCCCAACGACGCCCAGATCCGCTACAAGGAAGCATTCGAGAAGATCCTGCCGCGGCTCCGCGGCATCCCCTTCCGGCACGAGGTCAAGCGCGACGTCACCAAGCGCGAGAAGCTCCAGGAGATGCTCCTCAAGGAGTTCGAGGCGGACATGACCCCCGGCGAATTCGAGGCCGAGGAGAAGGCGTTCAAGGCCTTCGGCCTGCTGCCGGCCGACCTGGACCTCAAGAAGCTGCTCGTCGACGTCTATTCGGAGGAGATCGCCGCCTACTACGACCCTCGGACGAAGACCATGTACATGATCGAGGAGCCCGAGTCCAAGAAGGACAAGCCGCCGACGTTCCTCGAGCGGTTCCTCGGCAAGACCGGCGGGTTCGACAAGGACGAGAACAAGACGGTCATCGCCCACGAGATGACCCACGCCCTTTCCGACCAGCATTACGACCTGGACGGCCTGCACGCGGCTTCCAAGAAGAACGACGACCAGTCGATGGCCGTCTCCGCCCTGATCGAGGGCGAGGCCACCCTGGCGATGATGGCCGCGGGGCAGGAGGACTGGGAAGGGGCGCAGCTCATCAAGACCCCCGCCGAGGCGCTGGGCCGAGGCCTCGAACTGATGGCCCCGTTCATGACGGCCCTGGGCGGCGGTAAGACCCTCAAGAACGCCCCGCCGATCATCGCCGACTCGATGCTGTTCCCTTATTTGCGGGGTATGGTGTTCTGCGCCAAACTCGCCAACGACGACGGCTGGAAGGGGATCGACGCCGCTTACCGCGAGCCTCCTCTCTCGACCGAGCAGATCCTCCACCCGGCGAAGTACCACGCCAAGCCCGACCATCCGACGCTGATCGAGCTGGGGACTCTCAACCCCGGCGACGGCTGGAAGGAACTCGGCCGCAACGTCCTGGGCGAGATGCAGACGTCCGTGCTCCTCCGCCGCAACGGCGGCCCGGCCGCCGCCGCCGGCTGGGACGGCGACCGCTACGCCGTCTTCGAGGGGCCCGACAAGAAGCTGGGTCTCGTCTGGATGACCACCTGGGACGGCGAGGACGACGCCCGCGAGTTCGCCCAGGCGTACGTCCGCTACCAGACCTCGCGGATGGGTGATTCCAAGTTTCAGCCGCTGAACGTCCCCGATTCCCTCTGGCGTTGCACCGACGGCGTCTGTCGGATCGTCGAGCGACGCGGGGCCGACGTGGCCGTCGTCGAGGGCTTCTCGGGGCTCGTCTCGGGCGCCCTTTTGGAGGCCGCATTCAAGGCCGAAAAGTCCGAAATGAAGCCGATTCCGCGCACGCTCGAGGCGGCCGAGGCTCCCCAGCACTAGACCGGCCGGTAGAATGGAGTCGAGGTTATATGTTTCTGGCGTCTCCACGTGGCGACGCCCGCGCCGAACCTGACTCCCAGCAAGGACGGCCGACCCATGTCCACCGCCCCGCACCCTCGCGAGATCGCCCGCCTCCTGGCGGGGGCCTTGGCCGTCGCCGTCATCGCCTCCTCGACGCAGGCCCAGGACGCCAGGTCGCGCCCGTCCACGACCTCGGACGAGGCGTCCGCGTCGAAGCCGGTCGACGACACGGCCAAGCCCGCCGCGAAATCGGACGTCCGAGACCCGGCGGCAAAAGATGCGCCCGAGAAAGAGTCGGAACGGGTCTTCAAGTCCGACGAGGAATGGCGGCGGATCCTGACGTACGACCAGTACTTGGTCACCCGGATGAAGATGACCGAGCCGGCGTTCACGGGGCGCTACGCGCACGGCAACTTCAAGGGGACGTTCCTCTGCGTCTGCTGCGGCGCGAAGCTCTTCGACTCCCGCCACAAGTTCGACTCCGGCACCGGTTGGCCGAGCTTCTGGCGGCCTTTCGTCCCGAAGGCGCTCGACGAGGCCCTGGATCGCAGCGAGGCCGAGCCCCGGATCGAAGTCACCTGCGCCCGCTGCGGCGCCCACCTCGGCCACGTTTTCTCCGACGGCCCCGCGCCGACGGGACTCCGCTACTGCATCAACTCTCTGGCGATCAAGCTCGATTCCGAACCGGTACGTCCGGCGGTGCCGACCCGGAAGGCCACCAACCGTCGCAGGACCCCTTCCAGCCGCGACGCCCGGCCGGAAGCCCCCGAGTCGACGGCCCCGCCCGTGGACGGTTCGAAGCCGAAGGCTCCCGCCGCGTCGTGATCAGACGGACTGTCGCCGCTTCGAGTCGAATCGCGGTTCGAGCCATGCGACGAGGTCGCGTACGTACTGGCCCGGGTCCGGATCGAATTCCAGGGTGTGGCCGCCTTCGGGGTACTCGATGATCCGTCGGTCGACGGCGGCGACGCGGCCGAAGTACCGCCGGGTCCGGGCGTTGTCGACGATCCGGTCGCGACCGCCGAGCATCAGCAAACAGGGCTGATGGAGCTTCCCCGGAGCCCGTCGGATCATGCGATCGATCAGGAAGCTCGCGAGCAGGAGGCCGGCGGTCGCCTTGCGGAGGCCGAGCGGGTCGTTCCGGATGAACTCCTGCTTTTCGACGTTGTCGGTGAAGAGGGCGGGGTCGGCCAGCGGGATTGGAAAGGTCTTGCGGCGGTTGGTGAAGACCGCCTTGGCGATCCGGAGCTTCTCGGCGAAGGTGACGCCCACCTGGGGCTCCAAGCCCGGGCAGATCAACGCCAGGGCGTCGACCAGGTCGGGACGGCGGACGGCCGTCAGCACCGCGATCTTGCCTCCCCAGCTGATCCCCGCCAGCCCGACGGGCAGCCCTGGGGCCTCGGACCGGATCCGAGAGATCCACTCGGCGACGTCCTCGACCAGCCGGCGCGCCGAGGGAGCGTGGCCCCGGTCCGCCTGATTCGGCCCGGAACCCCGGCGGTTCGGGAAGGACGCCTCGTAGCCCGCCTCGGCCAGCCGGGTCCCCAGGCCCGCATACCAGCCCGAATGGCTCTGGACGCCGTGCAGCACGACGACGTGACCCCGAGGCTCGGCGACGGCCCGCCAACGTTCGACCTGGAAGGAGTACCCGTCGGACGCCGGGAACGCGAGTTCCTCGCGTAGGACCTCAGGCATAGTCGATCACCTTCGTCTCCGTCGTCATCGCGGCGAGCAACGCGGGGTCGACTTCGATCCCCAGCCCGTGGCCGTCGATGGGCCGGGCGCGGCCTCCGTAGCCGAACGTCAGGTCGGCCGCGGTCAGATTGGCCTTGAGGATGTGCCGGTCGTAAGAGCCTTCCAGATAGCGGATGCCCGCGACCCGGCCGGCGACGTGGCGACCGGCCGCCGAGAGGATCGCCGTCTCCCCGGGATGACAGCCGAGCTGGACCCCCAGCCCGTTCCGCCTCGCGAGCCCGATGAGCCGCAGCGACGGCAACAGGCCGCCGCACTTGGAGAGCCGGACGTTGAAGTAATCGGCGGTCTTGCGCTCGATCGCGGCGACGCCGTCGGGCCAGCCGCACAGGGACTCGTCGAGCATCACCGGGACGCCGAGCCGGAGACGCAGTTCCGCCAGGGCGTCGACCTGGGCGTGAGGGACGGGCTGTTCGAGCAGTGACGGTCGGAAGCGGAGCAGGGGGGCCACCCGCTCGATCAGGACGTCGGCCCGCCACGCCTCGTTTGCGTCGATGCGGATGTCCATCCTTCGGCCCAGGATGCGTCTGAGCGTCTCAAGCCGCCGAGGGTCGTCCTGGCCGGCCACGCCCACCTTCGCCTTCACGTCGCGGAAGCCGTAGATCCGGAACTTCACCGCCGAGACGATCTCCTTCCGGCGCGACTCGGCCGTGATCGCCGCGCTGTAGCGGACGGCTCGGGGCCGGGCATGACGCTCCAGGCCCTCGACCTTCGCCAGCCGGACGGCCTCGCCGATCGAGGTCTGGAAATAGCGCCCGTAAGCGTCGAGCACGGCCAGTTCGAGCGCGCAACGGGCGGCGTTGCCGCCCATCCCGCGCGAATCTCCGTCGATCTCGGCGAGGCTCAGGCCTTCGAGCTTCGCCACGACCTCGGCGAACGAGCCCGGGCGGCCGATCGAGCGGGGCCAGTCGGATCTTTCGAGGGCCCGGAACGTCGATCCGATCGACTCGCCGGTCACGTAGGTCCGGGGCACGCCCTCTCCGTAGCCGGTCGTCCCATCATCCAGCTCGATCCGGACGACGAGGTTCTCGCTCGCGGTCCGCTCGTGCGAGGCGTGCTTCACGGGCTTCTTGAGCGGCACCTGCACGCGAAGCAGGGTCATCCGGCGGATCGCGGGCATGCGGCTGCGCACCGTGGCGGACGAGACGTCTGGTGCGTGGAGCGAGTCGGCCAAGAGGAACTCCCGCCGCCCGGCTCGATCGGGACGCGCGAGGGGGGCGTCCGCGGCGGCGGCCCCATTAGCCTAGCACACCGGGGCGGCCGGGCGGCGGGAGGGGCCGATTTCGGATCCTTGCGGTTTCGCGACCCCGTTCGCGTACAATACCCGCATGGTAGAATCGCCGAAAAGTCGAGAGGTCTCGTCGGGCGACGCGCGCGGAAACGGGGACGGACGCGAAGGAGGAGGATCGTGAGCGAACTGTTCTGGCCGATCGTCTTCCTGGCGGTCGGCCTGCTGCTGCTGGTCCTCGAACTGTTCGTCCCCTCGGGCGGGTTCATCGGCTTCAGCGCGCTCGTCTGCCTGGGCCTGGGCGTGTGGCACGCCTTCCAGTCGTCGCAACGGCTGGGGATGATCTTCGTGCTGGTCGACTTCATCGCCGTGCCGACGACGGCCGTCGGGGCGTTCCGTCTCTGGGCCCGTTCTCCGTTGGGTCGGCGATTCGCGCTGACCCCGCCCGAGCTGGACGAGGTCGACGTCTCGCACGCCGATCGCCGCGTCCACGACCTGGTCGGCGTCGACGGTCGGGCGCTCACGCCGCTGCATCCGTGCGGGCACGTCGAGATCCGCGGCCGTCGCTACGACGGGATGGCCGAGGCCGGCCTGATCTCCGAAGGGTCGCGGGTCCGCGTGGTCCGCATCCGGTCGAATCAGGTCGTGGTCCGGACGCTGGACGTCCCCGCGACGGCGGAGCGGCCTTCGCTCGCCGACGACCCGTTTTCGACCCCCGTCGACCTCGGCGCCGAGGCTTAGGTCCGCTCGAGGACTGAGAATCTTCAACCACTCCCGAGGCTGCACCATGACCGCCATGATTCTCGCTCAGGCGAATCCCCCGGGGATGCCCATCCCCGCCCTATTCTGGCTGGGCGTCGTCACGCTGGGCGTGATCGCCCTGCTCGGCGGCCTCTTCATCACCAAGTACTTCAACCTGTGGATCCAGGCCTTCCTCACGCACGCCAACGTGAGCATCGTCGACCTGGTCGGGATGTCGTTCCGGAAGGTGAACCCGAACATCATCGTCCGCTCCAAGATCATGGCGTACCAGGCCGGCCTGACGGAGAAGGACGGGCTCTCGACTCGGGCGCTGGAGTCGCACTACCTCGCCGGCGGCAACGTGCCCAACGTCATCCGCGCCCTCATCGCCGCCAACCGCGCCGACATCCCGCTGTCGTACAAGCAGGCGACCGCCATCGACCTCGCCGGGCGGAACGTCCTGGAGGCCGTGCAGACGAGCGTCAACCCGAAGGTCATCCCGTGCCCGGATCCCAGCCAAGGCCGGAGCACCATCGACGGCGTCGCCCGCAACGGCATCCAGCTCAAGGTCAAGGCGAAGGTGACGGTCCGGACCAATCTCGACCGCCTCGTCGGCGGCGCCACCGACGAGACCATCATCGCCCGCGTCGGCGAGGGCATCGTCAACGCCATCGGCTCGGCCGACACCCACCTTCTCGTCCTGGAGAGGCCCGATTCGATCTCGAAGCGCGTCCTGGAGAAGGGGCTCGACGCCGGCACGGCGTACGAAATCCTGTCGATCGACATCGCCGACATCGACGTCGGCGACAACATCGGCGCCAACCTGCAGGCCCTGCAGGCCGAGGCCGACATGCGCGTGGCCCGGGCCAAGGCCGAGGAGCGGCGGGCCTTCGCCGTCGCGAAGGAGCAGGAGATGCAGGCGGCCGTCCAGGAAAACCGGGCCAAGGTCGTCGAGGCCGAGGCCGAGATCCCCATGGCGATCGCCGAGGCCTTTCGGCAGGGTCATCTCGGCGTCGGCGAATACTACAACCTGAAGAACGTCCAAGCCGACACCGAGATGCGGACGGCCATCGCCGGGACCGGCGGCAATTCACGCCAGCCGGCCGGGACGCAGCCCTGATCCGGCCTCGCGAAGTCTGCGACCGCCTTCGCCCTCGGAACCTCGGGAGCCGCCCATGAGACTCGAAGCGTTGTCTCAGTTCATCGTGCCGCTGATGTTCCTGGCGATCTGGGCGCTGACATCCCTCCTGAATCGCGACGCGCAGCCGCTCCCGCAGCGTCCTGTCCGGCCGGGCCCGCGGCCTGACCCGGGACCCGGCGGGGCGGCGGCCGGGATGCACGGCGGCTCCTTCTCGACCGACGTCCGGAGCGAAGGCTCCCCATCCTCCGCCGCGCCCCCGTCGTCTCCGAGGCGACCGGGCATCGACCCGAACGATCCTCGGACCGCCGAGCGGCCCGCCCGGGCTCCGGTCCGCCCGGCGCAAGGCCGGACGGGGGGCGGGAAGACGCGCGACCCGGACGTGTTCGTGATCGACGACGAGCTGGTGTTCGTCGATCCCGTCACGCGTCGTCAGATCGGCTCGACCCCGCTGCCGACCGGCACCTCCGGGCAGCGCCCAAGTCCTCGCCCGGCGGTGGCCCGCAAACCGAGCCGGTCGCGCCGACCGGAATCGCCGGCCGACCGCGGCCGTCGCAGCGAGCCGGAGACCCAACGAGTGCTCTCCGAACAGGTGAGCCAATCGATGGCCGAGAATCGGGGGGTGCCGATGAGCCTATCCCCCCTGACATCCGGGCTCACCTCGTTGACGAGCCCATCCCTCGGAAACGCCATGTCGGCCGCCGCGACCGTGACTTCGAACGACGCCCCCCCCTCGCTCTCGGCCCTCCAGGTGAGCAAGATGATCACCGACCGCGGCCGGCTCCGCGAAATGGCGTTGCTCAACGAACTCCTCGGCCCGCCCGTCAGCATGCGACGCTCGCACCGGATCCGCTGAACCCTCGGTTGTCGTCAAACCTTCGGGGTCGGCGCGATCGCGCGAATTTCGCGCGATCCGCCGGCCTTGATCGTCGCGCAGGCAGATGTCGTTTCGCGACCATTCTCCGGCGGGAAATCGCTCCAGCCCGTCTGACGACGCGTCGATAACGACCCTGGACTCGGAAAGACTCCGGATCCGCCGCCGACGGCCTGGCGCCTCTCGACACGGTAGAGCGGCATCTCCATGGATGGGGTGCGTCCGATTCTCGGACGTGCACTCAATCAGCACACCATAGCGAATCGCCCGTCGATGAGGAGATGCGATGACTCCCCAACGATCCGCCATGCGCCTCGCCGCGCTGCTCGCGCTCGCGGTGGCGTTCCCCGACCCGAACTCGCGCGGTGACGAACCTCCGGCCGAAGCCCCTCTCTCGTGGCGTGCGGAATACGGCGCAGCCCTGGAAGAAGCCCGGGCCGCGAACCGCCTGCTGTGGGTCCAGTTCACGGGCAGTTGGTGCCCGAATTGTCGGCGGATGGAGCAGGACAGCTTCTCCAATCCGGCCGTCGTGGCTCGGACGCGTTCGGAGTTCGTCGCGGTCAAGCTCCACGCCGACGCGAACGAGGAGCTGGCGATGGGCTTCAACCTGACGGGCCTTCCGGCGAGCGTGATCGTCGATCCTTCGCTCAACGTCCTCGCGGTCCATCAGGGCTACCTTGGACCCGACGACCTTGACGGCCTGCTGGGCCGCGCCGCGGCGAGTCGCGCGCCCCGGCACAACCCCGAGGACTTGGCCGACGCCCCTCGCCTGGCGTTGGAACTGGTCGGACCTCCCGCGCCCGAGGTCCTCCGCACCATGGCCGTCTCAAAACCCCTCAAGAAGGAGGAGCACGCCGCCCTGTCCGGGTACTGCCCGGTGAGCCTCGTCTCCGACAAGCGTCTGATCCCGGGGCAGGCGGAGTACGCCGTATCTCACGAAGGGCGGATCTACCGATTCGCGAACCTCGTGACGTTCAACCTCTTCCGTCGCGACCCCGAACGCTACGTGCCCGCCAACGACGGCCTGTGCCCGGTCGAGAAGCTCGAAAACGGTCGGAACGCCTCCGGAGACCCGCGCTTCGGGGCGCTCTACAAGGGGCGACTCTATCTGTGCGCCTCGAAGGACGACAGGGTCCGTTTCCTCCAGGAGCCCGACCGTTTCGCAACGGTCGGCGTCGAGGAGGGCGGAAACTGCCCCCACTGCCTCGCCCAGGGCGGGCAAGCCGTGCCCGGCGACCCTCGCTTCAGCCTGACCCAGGGGGGGCGTCGTTACTGGTTCCCCGACGAGGATCACCGCAGCGCGTTCATGTCGCTGGCCCCTTCCAGCACCATCCGACGTTGAACGCCGCCCACCGAGCCCGGACGCGGCGCCGCGTTTGCTAGGTCGAGCGGTGTGTCGATCCGAAGTGGGAAGCCCCGGGGCTGGCGAAGTATGGACGCGTCGAAGCGACGATTTCGATCGGCGATGGATCTGGGCGGCTTGACCCTCAGGGAGTCCCTGCGAAGGACCTGGGTCAAGCTCAATGAACATGAATTGATGACCCGCGCGGCCGCGATCACCTTCTACGCGGTCGCCTCGCTCGTCCCGTTCCTCGGCCTCGTGGCCTTGATCGCCGCCCACGTCCTGCCCTGGGTCTCCCGCGACAAGAATCTCGATCCGTCGGACTTCCTGAACGGAATCCTCCCCGCCGAGGCCGCGAAGCTTCTCGCCGGTCAGCTCGAGGACATGCGAAGCCGTCCCAACGCGGGGCTCGTCTCGTTCGGGACGGTCGCCCTCCTGTGGCTGAATTCCAGCCTGTTCGTCGCCGTGATGGACGCCGCCAATCGAATCATGGGCGTCGAGGAACGCCGACCCTACTGGAAGCAGCGCCTGGTGGCGGTCTTCATGGCGATTTTGGAGGCCGTCCTGCTGATCTTGGTCCTCGCGAGCACCTTGCTCTGGCCGCAGATCCTGGGATTCCTGAAGCTCGACGCCGTTTCCGCCTCCCTCCTGACGGTGGTGCACGGGCTCTCGGTTCTCATCTTGGTCCTCGTCAGCTTCGCGGTGGCGATGTACTTCGCGCCCGACGCCGAGCAGCGGTGGGAGTGGATCACGCCCGGGAGCCTCCTTGGGTCGCTCCTGCTCGTCTTCGTGAGCTACCTCTTCCGCTTCTACGTCCAGCGCTGGGGGGACTACGGCGCGACCTATGGTTCGCTCGCCGGGCTGGTCGTCCTGATGAGCTGGATCTGGCTCTGCAGCGTGGAACTGCTGGCGGCGGCCGAGTTCAACAAGGTGATCGAGGACGCGTCGCCATATGGCAAGGATTACGGCGAGCGCACCGAGAATCCCGCCACCCGGGCCCGCGCGGCGGGCTATCTGGAAGCCTTCTTCAAGCAGGGCCCCCTGAAGGATCCTCGCGGCCGGATGCGCTCGCCGGTCTTCACGACCTACCCGACCGAACCCGATCCCGCCCCGCCCGGAACCGAAAAGCCGCCGGCTCCGACCGCGCCGGCGACGGAGGGCGAGGTCGACGCGGGTTCATGAGTGCTCGGCTTGGAGAAAGTCGGCTTGAACTCGACGTGGCGAAGCCCTATTTTGACGCTGCCTCGATTCGGGATGCTGCGGCAATGGATTGCGACTTTGAGGTCTAGCAGGGCGGACGGCTTCGCCATTCCCCACTCGCTCGGCATCGCTGCGCACCACGCCCACCTTCCCGCCTCCCGGCGGATCTCGCGTCGCTCAATCGACGCCGATCTCGATCTCCTCTGACACACAACGCCCGTCCCGCACGGCGCCACGCGCGAACCCGGAAGGTTCCGCGTCGTGGACGAAGCCCGCGGCTCGGCCCGGATTCTTCGAGCTGAAGGAGACTAGCCCGATGACCGTCCGCTGGAAGCCCCTGCTGATCCTCTCCGGACTCTTCGTCGCGGTCGCCGTCGTCGGCGTGATCGCGATCTCGTCCACCCTGGCGCCCCCCACGGCCCAGAGCGTCCTCAAGCGGGCGCGATCGGCCCGCGACGCCGGGCGGCTGGCCGACGCCGAGATCTATTACAAGCAGGCCCTCCAGTCCGACGGCCGGAACGCCGCCGTCCACGAGGAGTTCGCCGGGCTGTACGACGACATGATCAAGGCCGCGCCCGCCGACCGCCGCGACGCCCTTCGCACCGAGCGGGCCGACCACCTCATCAAGTCGGTCCGGTTCGACAAGAATCTCAAGGGGCCTCGGCTCCGGCTCCTCCAGGACGCCATGGCCGACGACGTCGCCCACGACGCCGTCTACTGGGCCCGCGAGCTGGCGACGCTCGATCCCGAGAACCTCGACGTCGCCTTCGTCCTGGCCTCGGAGGCGCTCGACTCCCGCACCCCGAACCTGGCCGAAGTTCGCAAGCTTTACGATCGCCTGGCGGCGGGACAGGCGCCCGAAGTCCGTCGGCTCCTGATCCAGGCTCGTCTCGCGGCCGCCACCAACGACGACGCCGGGCGGGCCGCCGCGCTCGCCGCCGGACGCAAGCTGGCCGTGGCCGACGACGCCGGGCCGACCGAGCTGATGGCCAAGCTCCGCCTCGACGCCCTCGACGTCCAGAACGAGGCCGACCCGGCCGTGCAGGGCGAGATCGTCAAGGGGATGGTCGCCCTCTCCGACCGCGTTTTGGCCTCCGCCGAGCCCGGCTCGCAGCGGGTGACCCGGCTGAGCTACCTGCTGGAGCAGTCGCAGCGCTCGCTCGTCCAGCAGTCCCAGGCCAAGGGCGATTCCGCGATCGACGCCCTCATCGCGACCATCGAAAACCAGCTCGCCAGCCTGTTCGAGAAGAGCCGGCAGGCCGGCGACCACGTCGACTATCAGATCTATCTGACCTACGCCGACCACCTCCGCTTCCGTCGCCAGCGCGACCGCTGCCTGCAGGTCGTCAACGAGGCCCTGGGCTCGCCGCTGGCCGCCCGGCCCAGCTCGTCGCTGATCGTCCTCGGCCTGCACACGGTCGGTGCCGAGATGGCCCTCATCCAGACCGACGACTCGGCTCGGCTGCCCAAGGCCGCCCCCCATATCCAGGCGTTGCTGGCCGCCACCGAGCCCCGCTACCAGGGCCTGGGGCACCTGTTCCAGGGAGCCGTGGAACTTGAGGAATCGGGCGTCGTCGCGTCGGCCACGAAGAAGCCCGATCAGGCCCCCGTCAAGGCCCAGCCTAAGCTCAGGGCGAGCGCCCTGACGCACCTGAAGGCCGCCGCGCAGCAACTCCCCGACGTCGCCGAGGCGCAGGCTCGATACGGCGTGGCCCTGGTCCTGAACCAGGAGCAAGGCCTGGGACGGCAGTACCTGCAGAACGCCCTCAAGATGTCCGCTCTCGACCCCCAGTACGAGTTCTGGGCCGCCTGGACCATCCTGCAGGCGGGCTATCCTGAAGAGGCGATCCCGATCGTCGATTCGCTCACGAGGCAGCTCGCCCAGGGCTCCGTGCCGCCCGAGATGAAGGTCGTCGTGCACCAGCTCAGCGGCGAACTCTACCAGGCGCGACGAGGCCCCGGCGATCTCGACCGTGCGGCCGTGGAGTTCGAGAAGGTCGCCAAACTCGGCGACAAGTCCGACGGCGGCGCCACGCTTCGCCTGGCCCAGATCGACGTCCAGCGGAAACGGCTGGACGAGGCCATGGCCCGGATCGAAGGGTTGCGCAAGTCCGGCCAGGAGCCTCCCGCGGCCGAGAATCTGGCCGTCCTGATCCTGGAGGAGCAAGGGAAGAAGGACGAGGCCCGTAAGCGTCTGGAGGAAGCCCGGACCAAGTTCCCCAGGTCCTCCGAGATCGCCGGCCTCTACGCGGCGCTCAAGGCCAACGACCGCAAGCCTGAGGAGGCCGACAAGGCCCTCGCGGAGTTCCTCGTCCAGGATCCCGACAACCTCACCCTCACGATGATGCGGGCCCAGATCCTCAACGATTCGCTCAAGCGTCCCGACGACGCCCGCAAGCTCCTCTCGGAGATCGGCGAACGCTCCAGCACCTCGGCGCCGTGGCTCCAGCTCGCGCAAATGGAGATGGCCTGCGACAACCTCGACGCCGCCGCGGCCGTGATCGCCAAGATCCGCTCCCGCTGGAAGGAAGGGGCCGCCGGCGACATCCTGGAAGGGCAGCTCGCGCTCAAGCGGAACGAGGTCCCGGCGGCGATCGCCCACTTCGACGAGGCCCTCAAGAAGGACCCCGAGAACAAGATCGTCGCCTTCTGGAAGGCCCAGCTCGACGGCCGCTCCGGAGCCTACGCCGAGGCGACCAAGGCCCTCGAAGACATCGTCCGCGACCGACCCAGCAAGGAGGTCGAGACCGGGGTCACGCTCCTCTCGGCCGCCCAGTCGGCGCTGGCCAACCTCTCGCTCCAGAACGGCAACGTCGACGACGCCATCCGCCGTTTCGAGGAGTTGAAGCGGAACAACGAGGCCGGCGCGCTGACGCGGACCGACCGCTGGCAGCTCGTCACGGCCCACGTCGCCCGGAAGCAGTGGCCCGTCGCCAAGGCCGAGCTGGCCGCGATGCTCAACGACCCCAAGAACCCGCCGAACCCCGACGAGCGGGTCCGCGCCGCCAACCTCTACCGCGAGCACGGCGAGGAGCCCGCGGCGATCGCCCAGCTCGACGGCGTCCTCAAGGACAACCCGACCAACGCCTCGGCGGTCGTGACCCGCGCCTACCTTTTCATGCGTCAGAAGCAACACGCCCAGGCGACGGCGCTGCTCTCCAAGGCCGTAGAGAAGCTGAATCAGGGGGGCGGGAAGGCGCCCGAGGTCTTCTTCCTCATGCTCGCCGCCGTCGAGAACGAGACGCCGCCCCTGGCGACCTCGCCCGAGAGGACGATCAAGGTCGTCGAGGAGGGGCTGGCCGCGCAGCCCGACTCGATCCCGCTCGTCCAGGCGAAGTACCTGATCCTGGCCAAGCAGGGCGACCCCGCCCGTGCCGTCGAGTTCGTGGCGTCGAAGGCCGAGCACGACTCCAAGGGCGTCTACCGCCGCATGCTGGTCGACGTCTACCGTCACCAGAAGAACTACGAGGGGGCCGAGAAGATCCTCCGCGGGCTGGTCGCCGAGACGCCCTCCGACGGCAACCTCGCGGCCGGCCTCGTCGAGGTCGTCTCGCTGGCTGCGGCCGACGCCCTCGCCGCCGGCGACGCCGACAAGCTCCGCACGCTCGACGAGAAGGCGGCGGGCCTGATCCGCGAGTGTCGGGCGAAGTTCCCCACGAACCTCGCCATCCTCCAGGCCGAGTGCGACCAGGCGGCGCGTCGGGGCGATTTCACGCAGGCCGTGGGGATCACCGAGGAGATCGACAAGGTCGCCAAGAACTCGTCGGTCGGCCCGCTGCTGCGGGCCCGGCTCTTCGCCTCGCAGAACCGCCCGGCCGACGTCGCCAGGGCGTACGCCGAGGCCGTCGAGCGCGAGCCTCGGCGGCTCGACGTCCGGGTCGCGTTCGGCAAGGCGTCGCTCAAGCTCGGCAACGTCGACGACGCCCTCCAGCAGGCGAAATACGTCCTGGACGTCGAAAAGGCTGACCGCGAGGGTTTGCTGCTGCAGGCCAGGGCGCTCGACGCCTCCGGGCTCAGCGACGCCCAGCGCGAGGCCGCCCGCTCGAGCGCCGTCACGCAGCTCGAAGCGGCCGTCGCGGCCGACCCCAAGTTCGTCGACGCCTTGCAGACCATCGCCGAAATCGAGCTGAAACGGCACCGCCGTCCGGCCGCGATCAACGCCCTGAAGCGGGCCCTGGCCGCCGACCCCGCCGACGGCACGGCCCTCGCGCAGTACGTCCAGCTCCTCTCCGAGCCCGACCCCGCCAGCCCGGCCGCCCGCCCCGCCGGCCTGGACGAGGCCAAGCGTCTCGCCGCCGAGATCGCCAAGACCGATCAGAAGGGCGATCTGCTGCTCGCCGTCGCGGTCGGTTTCCACAAGGCCCGCCGCCTCGAGCTGGCGCTTCCCGCGTCCGAAAAGGCCGCCTCTCTGCTCGACTCTCCGGTCGCGCACCTGAACCTCGGCGACCTGTTGCTGTCGATGGCGGAGAGTCAGCCCGACCCGGCCAAGGGCCGTCCCTACTTCGAGCGGGCCGTCGAGGAGTACGACCGGGTCCTGAAGATCCAGCCCGGTTCGATCGAGGCCGTCAATAACAAGGCCTGGGTCCTGCACAGCTCGCTGGGCCGGAGCCAGGAGGCCCTGGAACTGGTCCAGGCCATCCTGCCTCGGGTCAATCCCGCCGCGCTCCCGGGCGAGTTCTTCGACACGGTGGGGGCGATCCAGGAGTCGGTGGGCCGGACCTCCGACGCCGAGCAGTCGTACCTGGAAGGCCTCAAACGGTCGCCCGACCTGGCGGTGCTCCACTACCATTACGGCAGGCTGATCGCCTCGGACAAGGCCCGAGGCGACCGCGCCAAGGACCACCTGTCGAAGGCCATCGCCGCCAAGGACCAGCTCAGCCCGGTCATGGCCGAGGAGGCCGTCCGCCTCGTCAACCAGATCGACGTCGAAGGGCGTTGAGATCGGAATTCACGGTGCGACGTCCCGACCGATCCGACGGTCTAGACGTCTTTCCACGCCGAGCCTCCTTGCATGGTTTCTCATGCAAGGAGGCTCGGACTCTTTCGAAGTCGTCTCACCTCGTGAAGGTCACGGCCCTGTCCGCGCGAAGTTTGGCGAACGTATCGGTGATGACCTCGTACGGAGCGTTCCCGGTGCGGGGACCGAAGGGGCGAAGCGCGATCCATCGGGACGCGGTCTTCTGATCCCAGGTTTCTCGGATGGCCGCGCCGATGCGTTCGCTCAAGACGACGACCCCGTCGCGGTCGAGATGACACCAGTCGTAGAAGACGTCCGACTTGAACCCCATACGCCGAGCGTCCAGCACGACGACGTTGGGATAATGATCCTGGAGCCCGCGGACGAACTCGACGTAGGGCGGCTCCAGACCCCAATGGTCGTGGATCGACTGAGATCCCGGGCTGATCGGCGGGAGCAGCAGGTAGACGCGGGCCTCGATCTGGGCGGCGAGGCGGAGGAATTTCCTGACATAGACCGCGTTGACAGGGTCGCAGTTCCACTTGGCGGGCGTTTCTGCGAAACCCGAGAGGATGGGCGTATCCTGATACGCAGGGTTCTTGTCGAGGACGAACGCGCCCTCGTTCCGGTTGAAATTCCTCCAGTTCGCGTAGGTGATCTCTCGCTCCCGATCGACCTCTCCTCCCAGCGCGAACATGATGCTGTTGCGGATTTCGAGCCGGATCCGCGCCGAGCGCAGGGTTCGTTTCACGAGGATGTCCGCGAACAGGGCGGGGTCTCCGGCCTGCCAGGCGAGCTGGAACGCTTCGCTCGGGGTGAGAAGCTCCGACCAGGGGAAGGGCCTCGTCGGCGAGGCCGGGCCGATCTCCAGCATGGATTTTTCGAAGTCGACGAGCACCGACGAGGGCCGTACGCCGCTATCGACCATCCGGCGCAGGAGGTAGTAGCTCGACGGAGCCGAGCCGCTGTGGAGGGCCAGATTGTATCCGCTCTTACCCGACTGCTCCTCGACGATCTTGGGTAGGACCTCGTTCTTCACCAGGCTGTCGCCGAAGTAGACGACGTCGCGCCCCGCCGTCTTTCGCGCGATCCCGGTCGAGCTGTGGTTCCAGCTTCGCCCGCCGGGTTCCGGGTAAAGGGGGATGTCGCGAATCGCGAATCGTTCGATCGCGAAGACCATCGCGATCATCCCGAGGAAACCCCAGGGAAGCCTCCCGAAAAGCTCCTTGACGACTGACTCGTTCATACGCCACCCCTCGTCCTAAGGCATCTTCGAATCGGCCGTCCGCCGACTCCGCCACCGTCCGTCAAGCGGACCTTCGCGCGGCGATTTCATCCGCTGAAATGCGATCGTCGATCGACCACGCTGACCGTGACGACCGGACCCGCGGCTAGAACTGGAAGTAGATGAACTGCTTGCCGCCGCCGAAGGCTCCCCCGAGCACGAGAGCATAGAAGCACGCCGTGTAGAAACCGCTGCGGACATACCAGGGAGTCCGCGCGATGAATGCGAGTTCTTTCGAGAGATACTGGCACGATTGGACCAGCATCAGGGGGAGGACGATCACGAGGACGGGGACGAGCGAGGCCGCCGCGGGGATGGCCGGCCGAGACGCGACGGCCGAAAGCATGCCCAGGACCTGCTCCATCGAATCGGCGCGGAAGATCAGCCAGCCGACGCAGACCAGGTGGAAGGTGACGACGATCCGCAGGGCCTTCCAGCATCGAGCATCGACGGGATCGGTGGGCTGAATTCGCTCGAGCCACGGGGTCGCGATCCGGTGGCCGACGAGCAAGAGCCCCTGATAAACGCCCCAGAACACATAAGTCCAGGCCGCCCCGTGCCACAGGCCGCCGAGGATCATGGTGATCATCAGGTTGCGGTAGACCATGATCTTGGTCCCGCGACCCCCCCCCAGCGGGAAGTAGAGGTAGTCGCGGAGCCAGTGCGACAGGCTGATGTGCCAGCGGTTCCAGAAGTCTTTCGGGCTGGTGGCGAAGTAGGGGAGGTTGAAATTCAGGGCCAGCTCGAAGCCGAGGCACTTGGCCACGCCCCGGGCGATGTCCGTATAGCCTGAGAAGTCGCCGTAGATCTGGAAGGCGAACGCATAGACGGCGAGTAGGGTGGTTCCCCCGTCGAGGGTCTGCCAGCGGCCGAAGAGCGAGTCCACCAACACGGCCAGATTGTCGGCGACTACGATCTTCTTGACGAGGCCCCAGAAGATCAGGTACACGCCCTCGTAGAACTGCGTGAGATGGAAGCGCCGGGGGGAAGCCACCTGCGGCAGGAGCGAGGTCGGACGCATGATCGGCCCGGCGACCAGGTGGGGGAAGAACGACACGAACGTCGCGAACTGGATGAAGTCGCGCGTCGGCTTGAGGTCGCGGCGGTAGACGTCGATCACGTAGCTCATCGACTGGAACGTGTAGAACGAGATGCCGATCGGAAGCACCACGTTCAGCTGGGTCAACGAGACGGAGACGTCCAGCTTCGCCAGCGCCGCCTGCAGGCTCTCCGCGAAGAAGTTGTAATACTTGAAGTATCCGAGCAATCCGAGGTTCAGGGCCATGCTCAGCCCGACGACCACCTTGCGGCGTCTCGGATCCTCGGCGCGGTCGACCCAGATTCCGCAGGCGTAGTCCATCACCGTGGACAGCAGCAGCAACGCCAGGAATTTCGGGTTCCAGCAGGCGTAAAAGTAATAACCGGCCGCGAGCAGGAGGCCGTTCTGAAGTCGAGGGAATCGTCGAAGAGACCAGTAGGCGGGGAAGAGCAACAGAAAAAAATATGCAAATTGATAGGTATTGAAGAGCATGGTCATGAATCCTTCGCGACACTCTTCGAGCGAAATCCTACATGGCTCAATCGGCCGATCGACGCGCGGAAATCAGAATTTCCCTCCATAAATCGGGAGCAAAACACGACATTCACGTCGCGATGAACGACCCGTTATCGACTTGAGTCGTCGGTTTTCCATTCCTTGATCGCCTCAGGTCGGGCGGTTCAGGTTGCGAAACAGCTCGTACGAGACACCCGCGCGGCCCGTGCGACGCTCGATTCCATCGGTTAAGCGCAATTCGATCGATTTCGCAGCGAGACAGCCTGATCAAGCCCACCAGGGTTTCCATCCGGCGGGGGACAGAGGCAGGGAAGTTCTCGATCTCCCGAGGTTCTGTGCCTAAATCGGCATTTCGATTGGCTTTCTGATACCGGAGGCCAAGGTCCGGTTTCTCACCTTGCGACGTCGAACGCGTCGAGCCGGCCTGAGTGAAGGACTCCCGCGCCGTCGCGCCTGTGGGGCGGGATTCCGTTCGCTCGACAGCGACGGGGAGCCGTGTTACGGTGTCGAGATGGAGTCTCTTTCGCCGCGGGAACGAGCCCTCGCCCGGCCGCCGGCGGCGCTTTGATCTACGCATCCAGGGAGAATGCGACGTGACGACGTCAGGACGCAAGTTGACACCCGGGACCTTGCTTCGCGGCATCATCCTCGGACTTGGAGCCTGTCTGGCCCTCGGCTCTCCGGTCGCCGCTCAATCGGACGACGACAAGCCCCAGGTGGAGCTGAACACCTCCGCGGGCAAGATCGTCGTGGAACTCGACGCCAAGAAGGCCCCGATCACGGTCGAGAACTTCCTCAAGTACGTCGACGCCGGCTTCTACGACAACCTGATCTTCCACCGGGTGATCTCGGGGTTCATGATCCAGGGCGGCGGCCACGACGACAAGCTGAAGGAGAAGACCGACGGCGTCCGCGGGACCATCAAGAACGAGTCGAGCAACGGCCTGTCGAACAAGCGCGGGACGATCGCGATGGCCCGCAAGAACGACCCCAACTCGGCGTCTTGCCAGTTCTTCATCAACCACGCCGACAACCTGCCCCTCGACACCTACGGCGGCGGCTACACGGTCTTCGGCAAGGTGGTCGAGGGCCTCGACGTGGTCGACGCCATCGCCAAGTCGCCGGTCACCGATCGCGGCGGGATGGAGAACGTCCCGGTCAAGCCGGTCTACATCACGAGCGCCAAGCGCGTGAAGAAGTGACGATCGCGCCGGAACGGTCCGGGGCGCGAGACGGCGACGATCGAGTCGACCGCGGCTTCCCTTGACCCTCGGCGCCCTCGACTTTAAGATTGCACTCTTCGGGGGTCGCGACCATCGTGTCGGCGACCCCCTCTCCGGTTCGAATCGGCCGCGTCTTGGAGGTGCCTGGTCATGGCTCACGTCGTCGCAGAGCCCTGCTTCGATTGCAAATATACGGACTGCGTCGTGGTCTGCCCCGTGGATTGCTTCTACGAGGGCGCCCAGATGCTCTATATCCAGCCCGACGAATGCATCGACTGCGAGGCCTGCGTACCCGAGTGTCCGGTCGAGGCCATCTTCCACGAGGACAACCTCCCGGAAGAGTGGAAAGAGTTCACCGCGCTCAACGCCGACATGTCGAAGCAGAGCCCCAACATCAACGAGAAGAAGGACGCCATGGAGGCCGAGACCTGCGACAAGAGCCGCAAGCGGACCTAACAGGCATCCCCCCTCGTCGCATCGCGATCGTCCAGGAAACCCGGAGCCGCCCTCCGGGTTTCTTCATGCGCCGACCGTGAAAATCGACCAAGGCCTACGACCCGACGCGGACCGACGGCCCCGCTCATCCGGATGCATCGGGAGCCGGCGCGACGACTGGCAAACCTGGGCTGCGACGGCTCAGGTCGCCTCGCCACCGCTGGACGACCAGCAGCCCGACCCCGGTCGCCAGGCAGACCAGTGCGGAGAACGTCATGACCGGGCAAATGCCCCAGAGGCTCGCGGCCCGGCCCGTCCAGAGCGCGCCCAACGGCACGGAGCCCGAGAAGACGACCATCCAGACGCCCATGATCCGCCCGCGTAAGGCGGCCGGGATTGCGAGCTGGATCAGAGTTTGGGTCGACGAGTAGAAGAAGGCCGCGCCGAACCAGGCGCCGAACAGGCAGACGACCCCGCAGCCCAGACGAATCAGCGGCGGCCAGCCCCTTGGGGACCAGTAGGGCAGGAACGACGCCGCGAGCAGGAAGCTGGCGAAGCAGAGGATGCCGTAAGCCACCATGCGCTCCTTGCGGACGCCGTCCCCCATCCGGGCCACCGTCAACGCGCCGAGCGTCGCCCCGGCCCCGCCGCTGGCGAGCAGGACGGTATAACCCCCGATGTCGAAGCCGAGGATCGTCCGCGAGAAGACCGGCATCATCGCCTCGTAGCCCATGCCCGCCAGCCCGAAGAAACCCATCAGGGCGAGGTGTCCCGAGACCCGGGGCTCGCCGCGAAGGTACGCCAGGCCGGCGATCACGTCGCTCATCGCGGCGCCTCGGGCGACCCTCTCGCGGGGCGGTCGCGGGGCGATCCGGATCGCCAGCACCGACGCGATGGCCGCCAGGTAGCTCAGCGCGTTCAGGGTGAAGCAGCCCGCGGCCCCCAGGATGGCGAAGCTCACCCCCGCGAGCGCGGGGCCGATCACGCGCGTGGCGTTGAAAAGACCCGCGTTCAGGGCGATGGCATTCGTGAGGCTCCTGGGACCGACCAGGTCGTAGAGGAAGACGTGTCGACTCGGGAGTTCGAACGAGACGCAGATCCGCGCCGTCGCCAGGATCGCCGCCATCTGCCAGAAGGTGATGGTCCCCAGGCTCACCAGGCCGGCCAGCGTGAAGGCGCAGACCATCTGGCCCAGCTCCATCGCCAGGATCATCGCCCGGGGCGCGACGCGGTCGGAGATCGCGCCGGCGAACAGGCCCACGACGAGGCCGGGCAGCAGGTTGGCGGTCTCGATCACGCCCAGACGATCCGCCGAGCCCGTCTGCTCGTACACGAGCCAGCGCACCGCGGCGGCCTGCAACCACGTCCCGATCAGGCTCACCCCCTGGCCGACGAAGTAGAGGCGGTAATTCTTGATCGCCAGGGACTCGAACGTGCTGCGCCGGGGGGGAGCGGCGGAATCCGTCGGCGAGGTCTCGGCGCTCATGGCGAGCCCTCGGCCGCGGCGGTCGGGTCGACCGCGATCGCAGGAGTCGGCACCAACACCGCCAGGATGAGGTAGGCGGCGCCCGCCCCCAAATAGGCGAAAAGGGCCGCCGGCTGAAACGAGCGCAGCCAGGGCGTTTCAGCGATTTCGCCGACCACCGGGACGAGCCCGATCACGACTCCGAAGGCCCAAGCGGCGACTCCCGGCACCTGCCAGCCGGGCCGCATCCCGGCCCATCGTCCGCGAGTCCGCAGCAATTCCGCCGCCAGGACGCCCGCGAGCGGTGCGAAGAGGGCCCCGGCGAGCGAGGCGATCGTCTCAATCCGACCCGCCAGCAACGTGGCCCCAGGGACGAAGAACAGGGCGAAGCCCAGGAAGACCCCCTTCCACCGCCGGAGCGTCGGCCAGTGCCCCCGGCAGCGGCGGGTGAACAGGGCCGAGGCATAGCACGCCGGCGCGAGCGAGGCGAGTCCGAAGAGCAGGAGGAGGGCTCCGGAAACCCACGGGCCCATCGATCCGGGGCCTTCAAATCTAAGGGCCGACTGGATCGACCCGTCGGACCCGCCCGCGGCCAGGACGAGGGCCGCGAGGAACGTCACGGCGCCCGCGGCCAGGATTCCCACCCATCCGCCCAGCCGGACATCCCGCCGCTCGCGGACCGCTCCCCCCCACTCGACGGCCATCAGGCCCGCGAAGGCGAACGCCCCGAAGACGAGCTGGAAGACCCTCGGTTCGGGTAAACCTCCCGACCAGGATGGTCGGGTCACGGCCTCGGCCGGGAACGTGAGAGCCTGGGCGCGGATCCAGCAGCTCCATGTCGCCGCCGCGACGAGCAGCAAGGCGGCGAACGGCGAATACACCCGCATCATCGCCGCGATGGCGCCCATCAGGCCCAGGCCGTTGGCCGAGGCGATGATGAACGTCCAGAAGGCTAGTGCCGTCAGGACGAGCGGGCTTTCGAGCCGAATACCGGCCACGACCCACGGGTCGAGGAACCCGGCGTCGAGGAGCTTCCACGAGACCAGCCCCGCGAGCGTCAGCCGGACGGAGTACCAGATCGCCGTCGAGCACCAGAGGGCCGCGAACAGCCCGTACAGCACGCCCGCGATCCACTCGGCGCCTTGCGTCCCGAAGGCGGACGCCGCCACGACGGGGAGGCGTCGCCGTACGCGCAGGCCCACCATGGCGAGGGGCAGGTAGACGAGCGCGTGAACGGCGACCAGGGCCAGGCTCGCGCTCAGGTAGCGGCCGGAGACGTCGGCGGCGTCGCCGCCCGCGGTGCCCAGGGCGTCGAGCAGGGGGAACCAGGCGAGGACGCCCAGGTAGGCCGGCGCGATCGTCGCCGCCCAGCCGTGGGGACGCGGCAGCGGCGCGTCGAGCATGTCGCGGACGACGGGCGGGAGTTCGAGGGCGGCGGCGTCGATCGGATGGGGAGAGGTCACGGTGATTCGCAATCCGTAGGCGTGCTCGGCCTTGAGGCGTCGCTGACGAAAGGGGATAGTCTACCATGTTCGCGAACGCCTCCGGAGGATGGAGATGAGTCGAAGCCGCAGCCTGTCATCCCGGATCGCCGTCTACCTCTGGACGGCTCCGACGACGATGGTGGGCCTCGTCGCCGGGGCCCTCACGCTGGCGACGGGGGGCCGGGTGCGGGTCCGCGAGGGGGCCCTGGAATTCTACGGCGGCTTCGCGACCTGGATGGCCCGGGCCGTCGGTTTCGGGGCGATGACCCTCGGGCACGTCATCCTCGGCTACGACGCCTGGTGGCTCGACGAGCTTCGGCCCCACGAGCAGGTCCACGTGCGACAGGCCGAACGCTGGGGGATCGCGTTCCTGCCGGCGTACCTCGCCGCCAGCGTCCTCGCCATGAAGGGCGGGGGGCACTATTACCACGACAACTGGTTCGAGCGAGACGCCCGGATCCGGAGCGGCCAGGAGGAAGGCCCGGGGCTCGATCCGCCGACTTCCGTGGCCGCGCCGGTGCCGGCGTCGGCCGGCGAATCGGTCCACCCCGAGCGCCACTTCCGGGCGAGCGAGACGGTCCGGGACGTGGTGATCGGCATGGCCGACGGCTTGACGGTCCCGTTCGCGCTGGCGGCCGGCCTGACGGGGGCCGCGACGGGGAACAGCCTCATCGTGACCGCCGGCCTCGCCGAGGTCGCCGCCGGGTCGATCGCCATGGGCCTGGGCGGCTACCTCGCGGCCCGCAGCGACGCCGAATCGTACGAGCTCGAACGTCGTCGCGAGGAACGCGAGGTCGAGGACTCGCCCGAGCTCGAGGAGGCGGAGATCGTCCAGATCTTCGAGGGCTACGGCCTGCATCCCGAACAGCTCGAGCCGATCCTCGCCGCCTTCCGGAAGGACCACGCCGCCTGGGTCGACTTCATGATGAAGTTCGAGCTGGGCCTGGAGGAGCCCGACCCTCGCCGCGCCTTCGCCAGCGCGGCGACGATCGCCGGGTCGTACATCGTCGGCGGCCTGATCCCGCTGGCCCCGTACATGGTCATCGCATCGACGAGCCGGGCGCTGGCGACGTCGGTGGTCGCGACGCTGCTGGCGCTGCTGGCGTTCGGGTACGTCAAGGGTCGCTTCACGGGGACGAAGCCCGTCCGGGGGGCCTTGCAGACGGCCCTGATCGGGGGTGCGGCGGCCGCCGCGGCCTTCCTGATCGCCCGGGTTTTTTCGTGATCCGGCCGGGGTCGGGTAGTCCCTTGACAGCGCCCTGCGCGCGTCGTCTACTGCACCATCGTCTCAATTCGACCCGCCTCCCCACGCCAAGACGATCCGAAATACCGACATGAGCACACAAACGATCCCGACATCGAGCCCGCTCCCCGACTATCTCGCCAGCGCGACGCCCAACCCTCCGGCGAATCGGGCGCCCTGGTACACGAACACCGCGCCGACCTTCGCGGGGGTCTTCCTCTGGTTCGTGTTCTGGAACTCGATCTCGGGCAGCGGACTGAGCGTGGGCGGCCTGCTGTCGAGCCTGGTCGGCGTCGTGATCGGGGCCCTGATCTGCCACTTCCTGTTCTACCTGGCCCCCGGCCTGCTGGGCATGAAGACCGGCCTGCCGCTCTACGTGGTGGGGACGTCCACCTTCGGCGCCATCGGCGGCCTCATCATGCCGGGGTTCCTGATGGGGGCCCTCCAGTTCGGCTGGCTCGGGGTGAACGCCTACGGCTCGGCCGACGCCCTCCGCCAGGGCTTCGGCGGCGACCAGAACATGTTCTACGCCCTGGCCGTGGTCTGGGCGGTGCTGGCGGCCTTCGTCGGGCTCAAGGGCATCCAGTACGTCGCCAAGGTGGCGACCTTCCTCCCCGTGATCCCGCTGGCGGTGCTGATCATCGGCCTGGCCCTGTACGGCGGCTCGGCCTTCGATTACAAGCCCGGGGTCGTGGTCGAGGGGGCGAACGGGTCGCTGACGTCGATCTTCACGATCATCGCCTTCATCGTCGGCTTCTTCGGGACCGCCGGGGCGGCGGGCGTCGACTTCGGCACGAACAGCCGCGACGCCCGCGACGTCAAGATGGGCGGCATCGTCGGCGTCATCATCGCCATCGTCGTGACGGCCGGGATCTCGCTGATCGTGGTCGCCGGCGCCCGCGCCTCGGGCGCGATTCCCGAGACCGAAAACCTGATGACCGCGGCCTTGAAGGTCAAGCTCTCGGACAGCTTCTACAAGGTCGTGATGATCGGCCTGACCCTGGCCTCGTTCCCGGGCGCCTGCTTCTCGTCGTTCATCGCGGCCAACAGCTTCAAGACGGTCATGCCGAAGATCAACCCGATCGTCTCGGTGGGCGTGGGGACGCTCGTCAGCATCATCCTCGCCGTGACCGGGATCGCCGGCAACCTGGCCGGGGTCTTCGGGATCATCGGCGCCTCGTTCGGGCCGATCTGCGGGGCGATGACGGCCGACTACCTGCTCAACGGCAACCGCTGGAGCGGCCCCCGCGCCGGGTTCAACCCCGCCGGCTGGATCGCCTGGGCGGTCGGCTTCTTCGTGGGCGTCATGCCCGCGCTGCACGAGGTCGTCCCCGCGATCCCGTCCATCCCCGCCGCGCCCGTCGCCGCGTACGTCGTCGGCTTCGTCCTCTACGGCCTGCTCTACCAGCTGGGCCTCAAGACGGCCGTCCTCGACATGCCGCAGCGGATCGACGTCTGACCGCGAACGACCTGCCGAACCACGAAGGGCCGGGGCGATCCGCCTCGGCCCTTTCGCATGCGCTCAGCGCCCGAGGAGGGTCGCGATGAGGCTCGGGGGCCGGGTGCCGGGGACGACGATGCGGTCGCCGGGGAAGATCTGGTAGTTGGTGATCGTGTCGCCTCGCTCCTTGATCGCCTCATAGTCGATCCGGAGGACCTGGTCGCAGCCGCCGGCCGGGTGGGGCCGCACGAGGTACGCCTTCTCGGGGAGGCTGTTCGACTTGAGCCCCGCCTGCACGATCGCGTCGAGGGCCGTCTCGTTGCCGCGGATGGGGAACTTGCCCTCGGTGGCGACGGTCCCCAGGACGTAGAAGAACTTGCTCTGCGAGTTGCTGAGCCGGGCCGAGACGCGGTAGGGCTCGGTCGGCTTCTGGCCCCGCTTCAGGGCGTCGAGCGTGAGCTGCTGGGCGACCTTCTCCTCGACCTGGTCGAGGGTCAGGCCGACGACGTAGACGTCGCCGTAGAGGCCTAGGTCGATGACGCCGTCGGCCTGCACGACGGTCGATGAGGGCGACCAGTCGGGGGGCGTCGGCTTGACCGCGATGTCCAGCTCGTCGGGGGGCTCGACGACGTACTTGGGCATCGTCGTCTTGTCCAGCTCCCGGGCCTGGTCGACGTCGACGACGCCGCGGTAGGGGACCTGGTCGGCCTCCTTGCGGAGCCGCCGCCCCGCGCATCCGGGCGTGAACGTCAGGAGGGCCGACGCCAGCCCCGCGAGGATCAGCATCCTGCGCAAGCAGGAGAAGGCTGTCGGCGTCCTTGCAGTCATGAGCCTGACACCTCTGGGACTCGGAGAAGATCGGCCCTGCCCACCGGCGCAGGGGCGACGGTCCGTGCCGCCGAACGACACTAGCTTTCGGAATCGGCAGAAAAGGACGCGGGCCTCGAAGGAAAGTCGAGATTGACCAAAGATTCCCCAAAAGCTAGTGTCCCGGCGCCTCGAAACTGGAATCCGGCCCGTCGAATCGGCAAGGACGGCGACTTCGGCGGATCCCGCGCGACCGAGCCGGCCGGGTCCTCGAGGGAGCAAAGGCGCCTGCCCATGCCACCGAATCCATCGCGCGTGCTCTTCGTGGGACTCGACGGAGGCACACGCGCCATCCTCGATCCCGCCTTCGACCGCGGCTGGGCGCCGAACCTCGCCGGCCTGTGGAAACGCTCCGCGGTGGGCCGGCTGCGGTCGACCGACCCCATGGTCACGCCCGTCGCCTGGACCTCGTTCTCCACGGGCTGCACGCCGCTGACCCACGGCGTCCACGACTTCAACTACCTCGACCACGCCGACCAGACCATCCGCGAGCACGACGCCGCGACCGTCCGCACGCCAACTCTCTGGGAGATCGTGAGCCGCCTGGGCGGGTCGGTCGTCAGCCTGGGGCTGCCTCTGACGTACCCCGCGCCGCCGGTCCGCGGCCTCTTCGTCGCCGGGGCCGACGCGCCGGACACGGAGCATGCGTTCGCCCAGTGCCCCGACTTCGGCCGGCTCCTCCGGGACGAGGTCCCCGACTACACGAACAAGCTCGTCTGGAAGCGCCGCCCCCGCACGCCCGAGGAGGCGCTCGATCAGGCCGACCGCTGCGCCGCGATCTTCCGGGCGCAGGCCGAAGCCGCCTGGAAGGCCGACGACCGGGTCGACTGGACCGCGATGATGGTCCACTATCACAACCTGGACAGCCTCCAACATCGCATGTGGCCCTACTTCGACGTGGACGAGACCGGCGTCCGCGGGGCCGGCTTCACCGACGCCGTCGAGCGATCGATCCGGGCGCTCGACGACTCCATCGGCCGCCTACTGGATCTGGCGGCCGACCGCGACGCGGCGGTCGTCGTGGTCTCGGACCACGGCTTCGGCCCCTGCCGATCGCTGGTCAACGTCAACGGCATGCTCCGGGCCGCGGGCCTCCAGCGGACCCGGGTCTACGGTACGCGTTTCCGTTACCGGGCCATTCGCCTGCTCGAGCGCTTCCGGCGCTGGCGGGCCCTCCGCGAGCCGGGCGCCGCGGCCCCGGCGAAGGCCCGGCCGATCGACGGCCAGATGTCGTGCGACTGGAGCCGGACGCTCGCCTTCGCGCCCTTCGGCCAGCTCTGCGGCAACGTCTTCCTCAACCGCGAGGCCGTCTCAGGCGCCGCGGCCGATCGGGCGCTCGACGAGATCGTGGCGATGCTGAAGGACGCCCGCGACCCGGACCGCGGGGACCGGCTCTTCGCCGACGTCTACGCGACGGCCCGCCGCTTCGGCGTCGATCCAGCGAAGGAAGGGATGCCCGACGTCTTCGCCCTCTCCGCCGACGGCTACCAGGCCCAGGCCAAATGGTCCGAACGCCACCGCAACGCGATCCTCCGGCCCGACCCCGGACTGCCGGCTACCCACTGGGTCGACGGCGTCGTCGCGATCGATGGGCCTGGCGTCCGGCCCGGCCACCGCCTCGACGCGCGGCTGCAAGACCTGGCCCCGACGTCGCTGGCCTTGCTGGGCCTCGACGTCCCTCCTTTCATGGAGGGCCGGGTCCTCCACGAGGCGTTCGACGAGCCCCTGGACGTCCACCGATCCGAGCCGCCGGCCTCCGCCGCCATACCGACCCGAAGTTACGACGAAGTCGTCGCGGCGGCCGTCGACGGCCCCTGACGACGACCCATGGCCTTTCCGTCCCCTGATCCTCACGACTCAAGACGAGGTTGATATGGAAGACATCCAGAAGGACGTCCACTCGTTCATCCTGAACGAGTTCCTGCCCGGCGAAGACCCCTCCGAGCTGACCGAGTCGACGCCGCTGATCACCGGCGGCATCCTCGACTCGATCACGACGCTCAAGCTGGTCGTCTATCTGGAAGAGCGGTTCGACATCGTCGTCGAGGCCCACGAGGCGGGCGTCGAGCACCTCGACTCCATCAAGCAGATCGCCGAGCTGATCTCCGAGAAGAAGCACGCCGCCTGAGCCGGACGACGATCAGGGGGGATCGCCCGGGCCCAGCTCCGACTCGACCAGGTCCGCGCCCCGGACGTGGTCGACGAGGTCGCGGGTCAAGGCTCCCCCCCCGTCCATGCGCGGGACCTTGTTTTGGCCGCCGAGCTTGCCGCGACTCCGCATCCAGGATTCGAAGGCCCCCGGTCGGGTCGCGATCAGCGCCGGGGCGGGGATGCCCGAGCCCGGCGCGCGATGGGCGCGATAGTCGTCGTTGCGGCGGCGAAGCTCCTCGTCGAGACTTGCGCGAAACGCATCGATTCGGCGGGGCGTCTCGCCGAACTCGATCACATATTGATGGAATCCGGACGCGTCGGCGAAGACCGGACCGACGTGCCATTCGTGGACCATCGTCCCCGTCGCGGCCGAGGTTTCGCCGAGCGCGGCCTCGACCTCCTCGTGGTCCAGGTGCTCCCCGAACGCCGAGAGCGTGTACCGGGTCCGGCCGGTGAATCGGAGCAGGGGAGGGTCGAGCGACTCGAACCGGATCGTGTCGCCGATCACGTGCGCCCACATCCCCGCGCAGGTCGAGACGACGAGGACGTAGTCCACGCCCGTTACGACGTCCCCCAGCCAGAGCCGCGTCCCCGGAACGCGCCCCTCGCGGTACTCGTCGACGGGGATGAACTCATAAAAGATCCCGTGATCGACGAGCAGCCGCAGCAGCCCCGTCGCCGGATCCCCGAAGGCGATGAACCCCTCGGAACAGGGGTAGGTCTCCTGCAATCGAACGGCGTCGGAGCCGACGATCGTCCGGATGGCCCGTTCGTAAGGGTCGAATTTCACCCCGCCGTGCACGACCATCTCGAGGTTCGGCCAGACCTCGGCGATCGTCGACCGGCCGCTCCGCGCGAGGACCTGATGGAAGAGCATCAGGAGCCAGCTCGGCACGCCGCTCACGAGCGTGATCCGCTCGCCCAGGCTGTGCTCCGCGAGCCGGGTGAGCTTCCGGTCCCAGTCGGACTCCAGGGCGAGGTCGATCGGCGGGAACGTGAAGGGGCGGAGCGCCGGGGCCACTTCCAGGGCCGCCACGCCGCTGAGGTCCCCCTGCCGGACCCCCGGGGCGGGCTCCTCCAGCCGGGTCGTCCCGCCCAGGAAGAAGATGCGGCCCTCGAACAGCCGCGAATCGGGGCGCGCCGTCATGTGCGCGGCCGTCACCGTCTGCGCGGCCTTGCGGTTCGAGCGCACCATCTGGCGCGAGACGGGGATGTACTTCGTCGCCCCCTGCGTCGTCCCGCTCGTCAGGGCCAGGTAGGGGATGCGGCCCGGCCAGGTCAGGTCCTCGAGGAGGGGATAGTTCTCGCAGAGGTAGTCTTTCCACAGATCTTCATAAGTCCGGATCGGCACCCGCCGCTGATACGCCTCGATGGAGCGGATCTCGGCGAAGCCGTGGTCGCGGCCGAAGCGGGTGCCCCGCGCGTAGGCGAGGAGCCGGCGCAGCGTGCGCCGCTGTTCCGCGAACGGGTCGATGGCGGCGAGTCGCCGCATCCGGGCCCTCGCATGCACATGGAAGGCTTCGTTGACGATCCGCCGCACCGCGCGGGATCCTGACAGGGCGGCCAGGGCCGCGGAGGCGTTCATGAGGAGGCGACCGGGAGCTTCACGCCTCGACAGAAATAGACCCCGCCGGGAGGGAGGTTTCGAGGTTCGAAGTGGAAGCGGACGTCGTCGAAGAGCCGCCGGTAGAGTCCGCGATAGACCCAGGGCATCTCCGTGATCTGGTTGAAGGTCCCCTCGGGCTTGAGGACCTCGCCGACGGTCCGGATCATGTCGCGGCGGACGTCCCGGGGCAGGGAAGGGGTGGGCAACCCGGAGATCACGTGGTCCACCCGGGCGATCCCCCGATCGCGGAGCATGGCGGACAGGTCGCGAGCGTCGCCTTCGATCAGCTCCAGGGCTGGTTGGTCGCGAAAGCGGTCGCGGAGGATCGCGGCGAAATCGGGGTCGCGCTCGACGACCAGGACTCGCGAGTGAGGTCCGGCCCGCTCCGCCAGGATCCTCGTGATCGGGCCCGTGCCGGCGCCCAGCTCGACGACGACGTTGGGGCGGTTCCAGTCGATGTTGGAGACGGTCGCGCGGGCCAGCCAGCGGCTGCTGGGGGCGAGGCTCGCGATGGCCGTCCCGTGCCGCAAGAACTTGCCGAGGAAGAGGGTGAGGTCGCTCACGGCCGCCACGGTCAGGACGAGGGGGACAAGAGGGGAGTCGACGACGAGTGTCGAGAGGTCGCGTCGCGGCGAGCTGCGGACTCCAGGAACCGGGCCGGGTCCATCGACTTCGGGGTCCGCCCGAGACGATCCTTGAGGAAGCGGTCGATCAGCCGATTCACGAGCCGCGATTTCTCGATCTGAGGTGCATGCCCGCAGCGGGGGACGACGACCTGGCGCACGCCGGGGATCCGCGACGCGGCGCGGATCGAGCCGGGGACGTCGGAGAGGATCTGGTCGTCCGCACCCCAGATCACGAGCGTGGGGCGATCGACCCGATCGAGGAGGTGGCCCACGGAATGCCCGACCGTGCCCCGCAGGGTCTTCAAGACGCCTTTCTTCCAACGGCGATTCTGGAACTTGCGCTCGAACGCCCCGACGAGCCGTCCGTGGGCGGACCCCGATTCGTGGAAGACCGACGCGACGAGGTCGTCGTAGCGGCTGCGGCGGACGCCGTCGATCATCGGCAGGTTCTCTCCGCCGTGGAGGCCCGAAGGGCAGATCAGGACGAGTCGGTCGACCTTCGCGGGATTCGCCGCCGCGTAGGTGAGCGCGACCTGACACCCCAGGCTCGACGCCGCCAGGTGACAGGGGGGGCGCTGGACGCTCTCGTCGAGGTAGGCTTCCAGCCGGCGGGCGAGGAAGTCGATGGTGACGTCGTGGCCGGCGTCGATCCAGCGGTGGAGCGCCTCGCCGTCGTAATCGAGGACCTCGGGCAGCCGCAGGTCGAACCGTCGCGCGAGGTGGCGTTCGTTGGCGAACCAGCTTTCCGACTGCTCCGCCAGCCCGTTCACCAGGATCAGGGGCGTGCGAAGCATTCGCCGGGAGAGCGTGCGGGGCAGGTCGATCCAGTCGAGAACGCGGGAGGGCATGGCGGGGTCGGGCTCCACGAAGTCCGTCGGCGTTTCCTGCGTCGAACCTATCATGAACGCCGGGCCGGGCCAACACGGACAGGGCGCGGCTCGCGGCGATTTCGCACGATCCTCATCGATCCAAATCCCCGGGCGTCGTTCGGGCTGCTTGACGGGGCGGTCGGCCCCCCCGGACGATGGACGGTTCGCCGGGGCGATCGATCGCGAGCCAGTCATTTCGAGATCCATCTATGCGAGTCTTGGTCACGGGGGGTTCGGGCCTCATCGGCCGTCGGCTGGTTCGGCGGATCCTGGAGGAGGGGGGACGCCCCGTCGTCGTCTCTCGACGCGCCGACGTCCTGCGGCGTGAGCGTGAGACGCGGGACTACGAGGTCGTGCAGGGCGACCCCACGGAAGCGGGACGCTGGCAGGACGCGGTCGACGGCTGCGACGCCGTGGTCAACCTCGTCGGCCACAACCTCTTCGCCGAGCGCTGGACTTCCGAGATGAAGCGGAAGATCCGCGACAGCCGCGTGTACGGGACGGAGAACGTCGTGGCCGCGATCTCGGCGGCTAAGGCTCGTCCCCGGGTGCTGGTGCAAGGATCGGCCGTCGGCTATTACGGCCCTCGCGATGACGAGGAACTGGATGAATCGGCCCCCTCCGGCTCGGACTTCCTGGCCGTCGTCTGCCGCGAGTGGGAGGACGCGTCGGCGGGCGTCGAGGCCCTCGGCGTGCGCCGGGCCGTGGTCCGGATCGGCGTCGTCCTGGCTCCCGGCGAGGGGGCCTTGAAGATCATGACGCCCCTCTTCAAGCTCGGTCCGGGCGTGCCCGTCGGAGGAAGCGGCGGACTCGCCCCGGCGCGAGGCCGCCAGTGGATGAGCTGGATCCACATCGACGACATCGTCGGGATCCTGCTGCTGGCCCTCCAGAATCCCGAGGCGACGGGCCCGATCAACGGCGTCGGGCCTCACCCCGTGCGGAACGCCGAGTTCGCCCGCACCCTTTCAGGGATCCTCTGGAAGCCGTACGCACCCTGGCGGGTCTTCCTGCCCTTCGGCCCGCCCGATCTCGTCCTCCGCCTGATCCTGGGCGAGGTCGCCGATGCGATCACCAGGGGACAGAAAGTCCTGCCTCGCAAGGCCATGAACCTGGGATACGTCTTTCGACACCCCGACCTGGCCGAGGCGCTCGCGGACGTTTTTGGGCCCGCGACGACGGCGGTTCGCGACCACGATGCCACCGCGATCGGCTCACGCTGAATGACGACCGGGCGTCGGCTTCGACTTGGCTTCTTTCGGCTTCGTTGGCTAAATCAAGATTTCCATAAATTGAATCAAAGCAAGATTTTATGTCAAACTTTTTGGCTTCGTTAGGCCCGGCGTGCGATGCAAATTTCGACCTCATGGCAACGCGCTGCCCACCCACTGACCGTCCACTCCCAGCTCGCTTTTTCCGAACGAGCCTCATCGAGAATGTACAACCGAATCGCGGGTTGCGAACGCGAAAACGTGGGTGTGGCGCTCGCAGCCGGTCACTTCAACAGATAGCCGACGAAGACACCCGCCGCGAACGTCAGTGCGAGTGCCGCGATTCCGAGCGTCAGGAGGACGTTAGGCCTGGAGGCGGCAGCCCTGGCGAGCGGGGAAAACCAGGATGGGTATAGGGGCTGGGGCGGCGGGGACGCCTTGAGCGACCGAGGGGCGACGTCGACGGCGGCCGCTTCGGGGGCCTTGACGTTGGGGGTGGGGGCGGGGATCGGGGCGGGGGCAGGCTTTCGGTTCCTGGGGCGGATGAGGGCCTGGAGCGCCTCGGCGGCCTCGGTGGCGTTCTCGTAGCGGTCCTGGGGCTTGAAGGCCATGAGCTTGTCGATGACCCGCTGGGCGCTGGCGGGAAGGTCCGGCAGGTGTTCGGAGATGGGGACGTGGCGGTTGTTGATCCGCCGTCCCAGGCGGTCGATCGGCGACTCGCCGGGGAAGGCGAGCTTGCCGGTCATGAGGTGGTACATCGCGCAGCCCAGGCTGAACAGGTCGCTGCGGCCGTCGACGTCCTTGCCGAGCGCCTGCTCCGGCGACATGTAGTCGACGGTACCGACGGCGATCCCGTCGGCGGTGGCGAACGTCGCCCCGTCGTCGGCTTCCATCAGGACGCCCAGGCCCAGGTCCAGGATTTTGACCTTCTTGTCCTCGCTCAGGAGGATGTTCGACGGCTTGATGTCGCGGTGGACCATGCCCTGGGAATGCGCGTGGGCCAGGCCGAGGGCGGCCTGGGCGGCGTAGTCGATCATCTCCGGGGCGGGGATCGGCCCGCGGCGGAGGCGGTCGCCGAGGCTCTCGCCGTTGACGTACTCCATGACGATGTAGAGCACGCGGTTGGCGCGATCGGCGTCGAATGCGCGGACGACGTTGGGGTGGTCGAGGCGGCCGACCAGCTTCATTTCGCGCTGGAATCGGGCGACCACGCGCTCGTTGGCGGCGATCTCGGGGGCGATGATCTTGAGGGCGACCACCCGGTCCATCATCTGATGGTGGGCCTTGTACACCCGCCCCATCGACCCCGAGCCGATCCGGTCGAGGATGACGTACCGGCCGACGAGCAGGCCGTACGCCTTGTTGGCGAGCAGCCGGCGGGCCTGGTACGGGGTGACGAGCTGGTCGCGCATCAGCCGTTCGGCCAGCGTCGTCGGGTCGGACGGATACTCGCCGTGCTCGACGCGGCTGCGGATCTCGTCGAACATCCGCTCGCTGAGGATGCCCGAGCTTTGGAGCACCGGCAGCAGGTCCGCCGGCGTCCGCTCGTCCGATCTCGACTTGTCGGGGCTCGCCATCGCCAACGTCCGCTCCCCGTGGATCATCCCGCCCGGAGTCCGACTCGATGGGCCGACGCACGCGAGCCAGGAGGCGCGTGCGCGGGACGCCGCTAACAAGGTATCAAAAGTGCACCAGTCGCTCAATCGCCGGACGACCCCGGAGCGACCGCCTGCGGGCGGCGTCGCGAAAGCCCGGGCGAGCCGGCGTGCTCCCCTGGACGGTCGTTCCCGCAGGGGCTACCATCCCTAGAAGGCCATAAGTGGCTCGGTGAGGACAGCTTCGCTCGCTCTTGCGCTGGGCGAGAAGCCGGAATGAGTGGGATTTGATCCTGGGCCTTCGGGCCCGACGCGAGACCTGGGCGATTCAGTGACACCAGCGACGGAAGGATTTGCGGACATGGCGGCGCCGAGCGACCCCCAGCTTGCCTTGCGCCAGTTTCCCAGGCGGCACGACTTCTTCGTCGGGATCGACAGCGACGGCTGCGCCTTCGACACGATGGAGGTGAAGCACAAGGAGTGCTTCATCCCCAACATCATCAACTCCTACGACCTCGCGGCGGTCTCGAAGTACGTACGCGAGGCCGCCGAATTCGTGAACCTGTATTCCCACTGGCGGGGCATCAACCGCTTTCCGGCCCTGGTCATGGCGTTCGACCTCGTCATGAACCGTCCCGAGATCGTCGCCCGGCGGTTCCGGCTCCCCGCCCTCGACGGCGTCCGCGCCTGGGTCAAGCGTGAGACCAAGCTCTCGAACCCGACGCTCAAGGTGGAAGTCGAGGCGACGCAGGACGCCGACCTGGCCCTGGCGTACGAATGGAGCGAGGCGGTCAATCGGACGATCGGCGAGATGGTGCACGACGTCCCCCCCTTCCCGTACGTCCGCGAGTCGCTCGAATGCCTGGGCGACAAGGCCGACGTCATGGTCGTCTCGGCCACCCCCGGCGAGGCCCTCGATCGCGAGTGGGAGGAGAACGGGATCAAGCGGCACGTCGGCCTGATCGCCGGCCAGGAGCTGGGGAGCAAGAAGGAGCACCTGGCGCTCGCGGCCGTCGGCAAGTATGACGCCGACAAGATCCTCATGATCGGCGACGCCCCCGGCGACATGAAAGCCGCCCTCGACAACGGCGTGCTCTTCTACCCCATCGACCCCGGCCATGAGGACGAGTCGTGGCAGCGCTTCTTCGAGGAATCGCTCCCCAAATTCCTCAACGGCGAATTCGCCGGCCCCTACATGCAGGCTCAGATCGCGCGGTTCCAGGCCCTCCTGCCGAGCACGCCGCCCTGGAAGACGTCCTGAGTCGACGCAGCGCGGGCGCATCCTGGGTTCGTTCGTAAGAAATCAGGGGAGGCCCTCACGATCCTGCGACGGGCCGCCACGCCGGGCCCTTGTCGACGGCGGGGCCGCGTGTTGCAATCGAGGGGAAATCGGCCGGCGGGCGGGTCGGGGCAGGGGCCCGGAGGCCGTCGTCGGGAGAGAGGATCGAACGCGTCATGCCTCCCCGCAACGTCGTCGTGGCCCAGTCCGGCGGGCCGACCTGCGTCATCAACAACTCGCTGCGAGGGATCGTCGAGACCTGCCGGCGTCACCCCGGGGCCTTCGGCAAGGTCTACGGCGGCCGATTCGGGATCGAGGGGGTGCTCAAGGAGGAGTTGATCGACCTGTCGGCGACTTCGGCCGAGGAGATCGCCCTGTTGCGGACCTCGCCGGCCGCCGGCTCGATCGGCACCTGCCGCTACAAGCTCAAGAAGGGGCTCGACGAGGACTTCGCCCGCGTCGTCGAGGTCTTCAAGGCGCACGACGTCGGCACCTTCTTCTACATCGGCGGCAACGACTCGCAGGACACGGCCCATAAAATCAGCGTCCTCGCCCGCGACGCCGGCCTGGACCTCGTCGCGGTGGGGGTCCCCAAGACGATCGACAACGACCTGGGCGACGCCGGTTTCGAGCTTCTCGACCACTCGCCGGGCTACGGCTCGGTGGCGCGTTACTACGCGCACTACGTCAGTCAGGCCAACGAGGAGAACGCCGGGTCGTCGCCGGCCGACCCGGTGCTGGTGATCCAGGCGATGGGCCGGAAGATCGGCTTCATCCCCGCCGCCGCAAGGCTGGCCGACCCCGAGCGCAAGCTGCCGATCCAGATCTACCTGACCGAGTCGGGCCTGACGCTCCAACAACTCGGCGAGAACGTCGTCCGCCAGCTCGAATCGGACGGTCGGTGCATCGTCGTGGTCAGCGAGGGCTTCGACGTCGGCGAGGTGGGGTCGATCCGCGACAACTTCGGGCATGTGCAGTTCAGCTCCAGCCAGCAGACCGTGGCGCAGGTCGTGGTCAATTACCTGAACACGCTCAAATTCCCGGTCCCCGGCAAGGCCCGCGGGCAGGTCCCGGGGACCGACCAGCGCAACGCGATCGCCTACGCCAGCGTGGTCGATCTCGACGAGGCCTACGGCGTCGGCTGCCACGCCGTCGAGATCGCGCTCAAGGAGGGGAACGGCTGGATGGCCACGATCCTCCGCGACCGATCGGGCTCGGCCTACAACGTCCATTACGACAAGGCCCCGCTGGAGCAGGTCGCCAACTCCGAGCGGTTCTTCCCCAAGGAGTGGATCGCCCCCAACCGGATCGACGTGACCGACGACTTCGTCGAGTACGCGCGTCCGCTGATCGGCGAGGACTGGGTGAGCGTGCCCACGGTGGGCGGCCTGCCGCGGTTCGCCCGGATCGCCCCGGTCTTCGCCCCCAAGAAGCTCGCGTCGTACACGCCGCAGACGTATCGCAAGTGATCGCCGAGGCGTCGCGAGGCCGGCGGCCGGGCCGTCGGATGGATTCGCCCGCGCCTCGGGTATAGAATCACGTCCGTGACCCGTGAGACCGAACGCCCGGCCGGAAGGCCGCACGCCTGACTTTTTGGGAATCGACGCACATGGCCGCCATCCAACCGACCGCCGACATCGGGCTCGTGGGCCTCGCCGTGATGGGCGAGAACCTCGTGCTGAACATGGCCAACCACGGGTACACGGTGGCCGTCTTCAACCGGACCACGTCGAAGGTCGACGCCTTCCTCGCCGATCGGGCCAAGGACAAGCCCATCCTCGGCGCGCACTCCGTCGAGGAACTGGTCGCCAACCTCAAGCGGCCCCGCAAGATCATGATCATGGTCAAGGCCGGCGCGCCGGTGGACCAGGTGATCGACGAGCTGGTCCCGCTGCTGGAGCCGGGCGACGTCCTGATCGACGGCGGCAACTCGCACTTCCCCGATTCGACGCGACGGACCCGCGCCCTCAAGGAGAAGGGGATCCTGTACGTCGGCACCGGCGTCTCCGGTGGCGAGGAGGGGGCCCTCAAGGGGCCCTCGATCATGCCCGGCGGCAACCCCGACGCCTGGCCCCTGGTCAAGCCGATCTTCCAGGCGATCGCCGCCCGCGCCCCCGACGGCACCCCGTGCTGCGACTGGGTCGGCCCCGAGGGGTCCGGGCACTACGTCAAGATGGTGCACAACGGCATCGAATACGGCGACATGCAGCTCATCTGCGAAGCCTATTTCGTCATGCGGAAGCTGCTGGGCATGGAGCCCGCAGCCCTCCACGACGTCTTCGACCGATGGAACCAGGGGCCGCTCGACAGCTATCTGGTCGAGATCACCCGCGACATCCTCGCCCAGAAGGACGACGAGACCGGCAAGCCGATGATCGACGTGATCCTCGACACCGCCGGCCAGAAGGGGACGGGCAAGTGGACGGTCATCTCGGCGTGCGACCTGGGCGTGCCGCTCACCTTGATCTCCGAGGCCGTCTTCGCGCGGACGCTCTCCTCCCAGAAGGATGAGCGAGTGGCGGCGTCCAAGATCCTCAAGGTCCACCCCACGTCGTTCAACGGCAACCGCCAGGCGATGGTCGACGACGTCGAGCGGGCGCTCTACGCCAGCAAGATCATCTCCTACGCCCAGGGATTCGCCCTGATGCGGGGGATGGCCAAGGAGTCGGGCTGGGAGATCAACAACGGGGCCGTCGCCATGATGTGGCGGGGCGGTTGCATCATCCGGAGCGCCTTCCTGGGGCGGATCAAGGAAGCCTTCGACCGCGACCCGAACCTCACCAACCTGCTGATCGACCCCTTCTTCGCCCAGGAGATCGGCCGCGCCGAGGAGGGCTGGCGACGTGTCTGCGCCGCGGCGATCACCCACGGGATCCCGGTCCCGGCGATGACCTCGGCGCTCTCCTACTTCGACGGCTACCGCACGGCCCAGCTCCCGGCCAACCTGCTCCAGGCCCAGCGCGACTTCTTCGGCGCCCACACCTACGAACGTACCGACAAGCCCCGCGGCCAGTATTTTCACACCAACTGGACCGGCCGCGGCGGGACCACCGCCTCGACGACGTATAATGCCTGAGACGCGGGATCACGAGCGACGATCGGTCGAGTCCGGGCGTTCTGAAAGATGAGAGATCAAGGGAAACCCGGTCGCCGGCGAGGATCGATCCTGCCGGCGATCGCGGGAATTCCGCGCGTTTCCTCATGCGGCCTGGAATAAACGCCGATTCGCCTATAGAATGGCGATGTGCCCATGGAACGCGATAAGCGACACAACTCCATGCGGCGAACGTAGAACGCATCATCAGGATGCGGCCGCGTCAAGCACGGCCCCCGCTGTCGGACGATCCCGTCGGTCCCCGATGGGAAAACGCGACTATCTTTACATCAGGCCGTTCCGCCCTGTCCGCCCGTCGACGCAGGGCCCTCGAATCGATTACATAGGTTGATTGGTTTTATGAAACAAGGTCCCCAAGCGGTGACCTCCGTCCCGGTCATGGACGACCGCCTGCACGCCGCGTCGGCCGTCGCCGACGCCGCGGTCCAGGGCGCTTCGTCGTCGAACGCACCATCCGCCCCCCCCTCGAACCGGCCCCCACTCGACCTGGAGGCCACACGCCTGCACGTCGCCCGCCAATCGCCCAGAACTCGCACGCAGCCCCCCGGTCCCCCCGCCGAGACCCCGGCCGAACCGGTCTGGAACGACGACCTCATCGGCCGCAAGCTGTCCCAGTACCGGATCCTCGAGGACCTGGGACGGGGGTCGATGGCCCGGGTCTTCAAGGCCTGGCACCTGGGGCTCGAACGAACCTGCGCCCTCAAGATCATCGACCCGACCCTGGTGGCCCGCCGCCCCATCCTCCGCGACCAGTTCTGGGCGGAGGCCCGTGCGGCGGCCAACCTGGTGCACCCGCAGGTCGTCACGATCCACAACCTGGGCTCCGACTCGGGCTACAACTTCATCGAGATGGAGTATGTCCCGGGCAGCGTCAGCCTGCGCGACTCGCTCGTCAAGGACGGCCCCTTCGAGGCCCAGCGGGCCGCGCGGCTGGTCCGGCAGGTCTTGCTCGCGCTCGGCGCGGCTCACGAGTCGGGGATCATCCATCGCGACGTGAAGCCGGCCAACGTGCTCCTCACGGCCGACGGCAACGCCAAGCTCGCCGACTTCGGGCTGGCCCAGACGCGGGCGAAGCTCACGGGGGCCAACCTCCCCCTGGCCGGCACGCCGACCTTCATGGCGCCCGAGCTGTTCACCGGCACCCCGGCAAGCCCCCAGTCCGACATCTACTCCGTCGGCGTGATGTTCTACTACCTGCTGACGGGTCGGCTGCCGTTCACCTCCGATCGGATCGCCAGCCTGATCAACCTCCACCAGAGCGAGGCCGTCCCCGACCTGAGGAAGATCCTGCCGGGCGTCCACCCGCGTCTGGTCGAGCTGATCGAGCGCTGCCTGGCGAAGTCGCCCGGCGACCGATTCGCCACGGCCGAGGAGCTGAGCGACCAGCTCCAGATGCTGATGCATCAGCTTCGCGACACCGAGGGCATCCTGCGCGAGAGCCTGCAAGGCGTCGACTCGTTCATCCAGGGCACGCGCGACACGTTCCGCGTCCTGCTCCCGCAGCCGGGCGACCGGCTCCAGGAGGTCATGATCGAGGTCAACGACGGCGAGGAAGGGAAGGACGAGCGTTACCTCTCGGTCTTCTCGGTATGCGGGCCGGCGGAGCCTTCCTATTATGGATACGCCCTGGCCCTGAACAGCCGGCTGACCTTCGGCGGCCTCTCGATCCGCTACGTACTGGGCTCGCCGATGCTCGTGATGTCGCGGACGTTCGTCCGCGATCGGATGCGGGTGAGCGACCTCCGCGACGCGATCCTGGAGATCGCCCACAACGCCGACCGGATCGAGGCCCGGATGACCCGGCTCGACCTCTACTGACGACGCGACGGGCCGACCTCGATCCCTCTTCCTCGATCCCGCACCGAGCCCCTCAGCACCAGGAGCCCGCGCCATGGCCGTCGCGACCGACTTGCAGTCGGCGAGTCAGGGGCTCGCCATCGGCGTCTCGTTGATCTCCCTCTTCCTCGGGCTCCGGCAATGGTACGAGCACCGGGCGCGGTGGGACCTGTCGGAACTCGACGGCGCGTTTTACCGCCGCCAGGACGTCCGCCGCTGGTTGGGCGTTTTCGTGCTGGCGAGCGTGGCGGTCGTGGTCTACGCCGGGTCGTGGATCGAGCCGAAGGTTGAAGGGAAGGGGAACGTCGCCTTCGTCGTCCTCTGGCTGGTCGTGCTGGTGCTGATCGTCGTCACACTCCTGGTAGCGCTTTGGGACTGGGTCGCCACCTGGCTGTACGCTCGCGAGAAGCGTCGCGCGATGGTCCGCGACCATGTCGACGACCTTCGCCGCCAGCTCCGGGTCGTCGCCGAGGCGGCCCGAAGCGAGCGAGAGGCGGAGCCGAAGGACAACCCCTCGACCGAGGCCTGAATCAGGCCCGGCCGGTCGACCCCGACAGCTCGGGGATGATCATCCCGGTCGACCCGACGGTGATCGGTCGGCCGGTGCGGTCCTGGAACGTCGTCTCGGGATCGACGCCGAGGCGGTCGTAGAGCGTGACGATGATGTCTTGCGGCCGGACGGGACGATCGGCCGGCGAGCCCCCGCGCGGGTCGGATGCGCCGATGGTCTGGCCGCCCGCGAAGCCGCCGCCGGCGACGAGCACGCTCATGACCCGGCCGTTGTGGTCGCGGCCCGGGATCGGATCCTGCGGCAGGCCGTTGTTGAGCCGGGGCGACCGGCCGAACTCGCCCATCACGAGGACGATCGTCGACTCCAGCAGCCCGCGCTGGTTGAGGTCTTCGATCAGGCCGGCCACCGCGGCGTCGAGCACGGGGAGCACGTTGTGCATCCCCTTCTCGATGCTCGCGTGCCAGTCCCAGCCGCCGAAGGTCAGGGTCACGAACCGGACCCCGGCCTCGACCAGGCGGCGGGCGAGCAGGGCGCTCTGGCCCCAGGTGTGGCGGCCGTAGCGGTCGCGGAGGTGGGCGGGTTCGCGGCCAAGGTCGAACGCCGCGCGGGCCTCCGGGCCGCTGATCATCGCCAACGCCGCGTCCTGGAAGCGGTCGACGTCCGAAGCCCCGGCGAAGCGGTCGATCCGCTCGCGGGCGGCGTCGAAGCGGGAAAGCAACTCGCGACGCGACCCGAGGCGACCGACGTCCACCCCCGCCGGCAGATCGAGGCTGGTGGCGTGATACGCGTCGGTGTTGGGGTCGCCGTCGGCGTTGAACGGGTCGAAACTGCGTCCCAGGTAGGCCGCGCCGTGGTATCCGATCGGCAGCCCCACGGTGTGGGTGTTCGGGAGGCCCACGTAGGCCGGGATGCCGGCCTTCTTGCCCCCCTTGACGCGCGAGAGGACCGAGCCGAACGACGGGTTGACGGGCGTCTGGTTGATGCCGTTGGGGCCCGAGTAGCCGGTCAGCATCCAGTGGGCGGCCGTGAAATGGTCGTCGTTGTCGTGGTGCACCGAGCGGAGCAGCGAGACCTTGTCCATCATCGCCGCGTGCCGCGGGAGCAGTTCCGAGATCCGGATCCCGGGGACCGCCGTCGCGATCGAGCCGATCGGGCCGCGCACCTCGGCGGCGGCGTCGGGCTTGGGATCGTAGGTCTCATGCTGGGGCGGCCCGCCGTCCAACCAGATGAGGATGACGGAAGGGTCGTCGGCCCCTCGCTTCGCCACCCCGCCGGCGGCCCTCGCCCGAAGCAGGTCGGCGAGGGTCATCCCCGACAGGCCGAGCGTGCCGGCGCGAATGAGCGTTCGCCGGGTCATGCCCGCGTCACGTCCGCCAGTCGTTCCCGAGAGGTTCAACATGGGTGGCTCCCTGGCTGTCGCAATGGTCGCAACGCGGACCTTCGATCTCCGGGAGTTTAACCTTGTTTCAACATTATGCAATCCCCTGGTCGTCCGGCGACGATGAGGATCGCGCCTTCGGATCGACCGACGTTGCCCTGCGACATCAGATGGCTATGAAGTGGATGATCGGAAAATCCGATGATAGGAAACGCGAAGTATTCGTTGACGCGATGATGAGGGAGTTGTAAAGTTCAGATGAGAGCATCCAGGATGGAGCAATTCTGCGGACTTGCACACCGGTGAGCGTCGTGCCTCCCGACGTCGATCGTCGGGCTGCGGCAATGGGTCGATCCGGCCCTCGCCGCAACGACGTCCGCAACGCGCCAGGACGCGCCGGGGTTCGAGTCCTCCCCTCTCCTTGCTCGATCCCGTGACCATGTGACCCTTCGGCCGCCCCTGTTCCAGGGAGATCCCGTGCCATGCGATCCATGACGGTCCGGCGAGGTGGAGTCGTGCTGGGGATGGGTTGGGCCCTGGCCCTGCTGGGGGCGTCGACCGCGGCGCTCGCCGGCGAGCCCGACGCCAAGACGTACTGGGACGTGAAGGACCTGCGACCGGGGATGAAGGGCGTCGGCCAGACCGTGATGGTGGGGACGAAGCTCGAGGAGTTCGGGGCCGAGGTCCTGGGCGTCATGAGGGACGTCTCCCCCGGCCGCGACATGGTCCTCTGCCGCCTGACCGGCTGCAACCTGGAGCACGCCGGCATCATCCAGGGGATGAGCGGCAGCCCGATCTACATCGACGGCAAGCTCGTCGGGGCCGTGGCCTTCGCCTGGGAGTTCGCGAAGGACCCGATCGCCGGCGTGACCCCCTTCCAGCAGATGGTGCAATACGTCCGCGCCAGCGACCGCAAGGTCGCCGCCGAGGCGCGCGACAAGGACGTGAACACGCCGATCCAGGCCTCCGTGTCGTACCTGATGGACGTCGACGGGCCGATCGGGGACGAACCGGCCGCGAATCGGTCGGCCATGCCGCTGCGGGTCTCGGGCGGCGGCGCGGGGATGATCCCGATCGCCACGCCGCTGGCGGCCTCGGGGTTCAGCCCGCGGGCGTTGGCGATGCTCGACGACAAGCTGCGGCCCCTGGGCATGGCGCCGATGTCGGGCGGTCGCGCGGGCGACGAGATCGTCCGCGGAGAGGGGGACAAGCCGCTCGCGCCCGGCTCGCCGCTCAGCATCGCCATGGTGATGGGCGACTTCGACCTCTCGGGCATCGGCACGGTGACGCACGTCGAGGGCGACCGGGTCTACGGCTTCGGCCACCCGATGTTCAGCCTGGGGAACTGCGAGTTCCCGATGATGACCGGCTACATCCATACCGTGTACCCCCGCGCCAGCGTGAGCATGAAGATGGGCTCGCCGCTCAAGGTGGTGGGCGTGGTCGACGCCGACGTCAGCACGGGCGTCGCGGGACGGGTCGGGGCGAAGCCCGACATGCTGCCGATGACCGTGCGGGTCAAGACCGGCAAGTACGCCGACGCCCACACGTACAAGGTCCAGATGGTCCGCGAGCCGTCGCTGACCTCGTCGCTGATGATGTCGGTCCTCACCAGCGCGATCGACACCGAGGGCAACCTGCCCGAGGAACTCACCGCCCGCCTCAAGGCCGAGGTCCACCTCCACGACCGCGAGACGATCGTGATGCAGGACACGTTCAGCGGCCCCCGCTACACCGGCCAGATGGGGGCCTCGGCCCTGTTCGGGCCGCTCTCGTCGATCGTGAACATCCTCGTCAAGAACCCGATGGCCCCGGTCCGGATCGAGTCGATCGACTGCGACGTCGAGATCGAGGACGGCCGCAGGGTGGCGACGATCGAGTCCGTCCGGCTCCAGTCGGTGACCGTCGAGCCCGGCCAGACCTTGCGGGCGTTCGTCACGCTGAAGCCCTACAAGGGCGAGCGCGAGGTCGTCGAGGCGGCGGTGAAGATCCCCGGCGACTTCCCCGAGGGCAATCACGAGGCCGTCGTCTGCGACCTGTCCGGCAGCGCCCGGCGGCGGTTCCGCAACGATCCGGTCCTGAACGAGCCCCGCGACCTGCAGGCGATCCTGGCCTCGCTCAAGATGCAGACCGAGCCCAAGCGGACCGAGGTCTACCTGCACGTCCAGACGCCCGACCGCGGGCTGGCCGTGAACGGCGAGTCGCTGCCCAACCTACCCGCCAGCGCCCGGGCGGCGTTCGGCTCGAAACGGCAGGCGCCTGCGTCGGCCATCCGCTCGGACCTGATCCAGGCCGCGGCCACCCCCTGGGTCGTCGAAGGCAACCAGACGCTGCAGTTCACGGTGGCCAAGGACGCCGGGCTCTCGTTATCGTTGAAGTGATCGGGCCGGACGCCCGACTTCACGAACGACGAGGATCGACATGACGGATCTCCAGTTTCGGCGTCGGCGTCCTTTATCTCGGTGCCTGATGATCGCGTCGATCGCGACGACCCTCGTCGCGGCCGGCGCGATCCGGCTTTACGCCAAGCTGGAAACCTGGCGGCAGGAATCGGCCTCGGCCTTCGCCAGGCACCACCGCGAGGGCGTGGTCGTCTCGGACCAGGGCCGCGTCCGCCTGGGCCGAGCCCTCGTGCCGACGGCCCCTCTGGCCGCCGATCGCGTGTGGGACCTCGCCCGCGCGGCCGACGGCGCGGTCTACGCCGCGACGGGCGATTCGGGCCGCGTCTTCCGCCTCGCCCCCAAGGAGCCGGCGGCCTGGGAGCAGGTCCTCGACGACCCCGACGGCCAGGCTCTCAGCCTCGCGGCCACCGCCGACGGCAAGGTGTTCGTCGGCACGGGGCCCTCGGGCAAGGTCGTCGAGCTGACCGACCCGAAGCATCCGTCGTCGCGCCCCGATCCCGCCGTGCTCTACATCTGGGACATCGCCGCCGATGCGAAGGGAAACCTTTACGCCGCGACCGGGCCCAACGGCCAGCTCTGGAAGCGCAGCGGGGACGGGGCCTGGACGCTGGCCTACGACGCCAAGTCCGCCCACCTGCTCTCCGTCGCGACGGGTCCCGACGGTTCAATTTACGCGGGCGGTGACGGCGAAGGGCTGATCTACCGCGTCGCGCCCGACGGCAAGGCGTCGGTCCTGTACGACGCCCCCCAATCCGAGGTCCGCACGCTCCTCGTCGGCCCCGACGGCGCGCTTTACGCCGGTACGGCGGCCGAGGCCGGCGGCGGCCAGAAGACGGCCGGCCTGGGCCTCTTCTCGATGCAGGAGCCGGAGAAGGGCGGCGAGGCGGCGGGGGCGAGGTCGCAGGCCGTGGCCGTCGCCCAGGTCCCGCCGGTCGACGCCGCCGCGGCACCCTCGGCGAAGGCAGCCCCCGCGGGGGGCTCGGCCGCGCCCAAGCCGGCCCTTCCCGGCGAGAACGCGGTCTACCGGATCGACCAGGAGGGCGTCGTGCGCGAGGTCTTCCGCGCCAAGGCGTTGATCTTCGCGCTCGCCCGGATCGACGATCGCCTGCTCGTCGGCACGGGCCCCGACGGCGTGCTGTACGAGGTCCGCGAGGGCGATTCCGAGAATACGCCCCTGGCCAAGCTGGACAACGGCCAGATCCTCGCCCTGTTGGCCGAACCCGGCGGGAAATTGCTGATCGGCGCGGGGGATCCCGGGGCGGTCGTCCGGCTGGCCGCGAACGTCACGGACCACGGCGAGCTGGTTTCCGATGTGTTCGACGCCAAGTTGCCGAGCCGCTTCGGCTCGTTGAGCTGGCAGGGCGAGACGCCCCCAGGGACGTCGATCGCGCTGCAAGTTCGGACCGGGAACGTCGGCGAGCCCGACCCCACCTGGTCGGCCTGGTCGGCGGAGCAGTCCGACTCGAAGAACGCCCAGGCGCAGGCCCCGGTCGGCCGCTTCGTCCAGTATCGCGTCAAGCTTGCGACCCGCGACCCCAAGCGGTCGCCGGAGCTTCGTTCGGTGGCCGTCGCCTACCGCTCGATGAACCTCCACCCCGAGATCAACAAGCTGGAGACGCCCGACGTCTCCGTCGCCGACGGTGCGGCCAAGCAGGCCAAGCTGAACATCCGCTGGGAGGTGACGGACCCCAACGACGACGACCTGAACTACCTGGTCCAGGCCCGCAAGGAGGGCTGGCCCACCTGGATCAACCTGACCGACGCCCCGATCGCCGAGAAGTCCTACTCGTGGGACACCTCGGCCTTCCCGTCGGGCCGCTACCAGGTCCGGCTGGTGGCGAGCGACCGGCCTTCGAACAGCCCCGAGGACGCCCTCAAGCGCGAACGCGAGAGCGCGGCGTTCCTCGTCGACCATGACGCGCCCAAGGTGGCGATCGCGCCCGACGGTCGCAAGGCGGCCGTCACCCTGAGCGACGACCTCACTCGACTGGTGAAGGCCGAGTACGCCGTCGACGGCGGCTCCTGGGCCTCGACCTTTCCCGACGACGGCCTCTTCGACGGACTTGCCGAGAAAGCCTCGCTTACGCTCCCCGACCTGAAGCCGGGCGTCCACCTGCTCATGATCCGCGCGACCGACGCCGCCGGCAACGTGGGCTCGGGCGACGCCCTTTTGACCGTGAAGGATTGACGACGTGTCGCGGTCACCCACGTTTCGCGCCGGTCGGGGCGGTTCAGCCGCCCCCGCCGGACTCTCCGTGGCCGACGTCGTGGTCGGCCTCTTCGTACTCGGGGTCGTCTTCCTCTTCATCCTGATGGGGCTGACGCGGGCCCGCGAATCGGCCCGGTTGTCCATGTGCCAGCGCAACCTGGCCCAGGTCGGCCAGGCGCTCGCCTATTACGACGGAGCCTCCCGCTCCTTGCCCCCCGTTGCAGTCCCTCTCCGCATCGACGAGTCGATGGACAAGGCCCCGCCGGGACCGCTCGCGACGATGCTCGAGGCCCTGGGGGTGCCGAGCCTGCTCGGCGTCGACCGCGAGGGGAGCAACCTCCCCGGCCTCCGCGGCCCGACGCCCCAGGGGATTCCGGTGGCCGGCTTCCTTTGCCCCAGCGACTCCGAGGTCATGTCCGGCCGTTTCCCATCGCCGGTCAGTTATCGCGCAAACGTCGGCTCGGACCTGGGCGGTAGCGACGGCCCATTCGCCGTCGGCCGGTCGTATCGCCTGGCCGAGGTCGAACGCCGAGACGGCCTGAGCTTCACCGCCGCCTTCTGCGAGCGACTCGTCGGAAACGGCCGCGACGAACGGGCGCCGGCGAACTACCAGGTCGTCGACCTCACCAACTCCGCCGCGGGGGATGGGGCCCAGGTCTGGACGGACGGTCCCTGGAAAGGCGACGCCGGTTCCACATGGAAGCCCGCGGATTTCCGCTACACCCTGTACAACCACGTCTCGCCGCCCTGGCTCCCCGTTTCGCGGGTAGCGCGGGACGGCCGCTCGGCCGACGTCACGGCGTCGAGCGCGCACGTCCAGGGCCTGAATCTCTTGATGCTCGATGGCTCGGCCCGCGTCGTCACGCCGTCGGTCGCCCCCGAGGTCTGGCGGGCCTACGGTTCCGTCGGTCCCGAGCCCGCCCAACCGCCAGCCTCGTCCCCACTCAGGAACTGATCCATGCGCCTGCCGGCCCTGATGTTCGACTTCGGGAACGTCCTCGCCTTCTTCGACTACGGCATCATCTACCGCAAGTTCGGCGCGCGGCTGGGCCTCTCGGCCGGGGCGTTCCAGGAGATGGTCGAGGCGCGCGGCGTGAAGGCGCTGCTGGCGGAGTTCGAGGCCGGTCGGCTGACGCCGGAGGAATTCTCGGCCCGCGTCCAGGAGGCCGTCGGGCTCGACATCCCGTTCGAGGAATTCGTCGCCGACTGGGAGGACATCTTCGAGTTGAACCAGCCGGTCGCCGCGCTGGTCGCCGAATTGAAGGCCGCAGGCTACACCCTGTTGCTGGGATCCAACACCAACGCGATCCAGTCGGCCTTCTACCGCCGTCGATTCCGCGAGACCATCGACCACTTCGACCACGTCGTGCTGTCGCACGAGGCCCTCGCCATGAAGCCCGGCCGGGCCTTCTTCGACGCCTGCGTCGCCGCGGTCGGCGCGCCGGCCGGATCCTGCGTCTTCATCGACGACGTCGAGGAGAACGTGCAGGGTGCGCGCGACGCGGGGCTCCTGGGCCTCGTCTATCGCGACCCGGCCGGGCTCGTGCGCGATCTACTCGCCCTCGACGTCGCGATCTCGACCGAAGGCCTCGGGAACTGAAGTCGGGATCCCCGAAAACGGCGGCCCGCGGCGCAGGAAACCGTCGCGACCGCCGCGTCCCGTGCGGCTCGGAATCGCCGCTCCACCCCCCCCTTCCCGGCGACCGCTGAAGGCTCCACCCCCGCCGCCACTTCGATCCCCCGCTCGTTTTGACAACCGGATTCCATGGGCCAGACTGTCGTATGAGTCGCCATCCCCAAAATGGCGCCGGCCCCGAATCGCCTGATGACGCCCCCGTCGATCCACATCCCACCGAATTTTCCGACCCGGGGCTTGACGAACGGAATCCTTAAGATCATCATTGACTGCGTGCATGGAGCCAATCACTAGAGAGCCAGCCGTCTCGCTCGACTTCTCCGTGCCGTCCGGCCGGGTCGTGGGGCGGGCGGGCGAGGGATCGAGGGCCTGACGCGGCGATCTCGCGGCGACGTCCCCGTAGCGGGGCGGAGCGGCGGGGCGGCGGGTCCGGGTCGTGGACGTGACAGTCGGGAGGGCCGCTTCGCGGCCTTCGAAGAACATGCCGGGGCGGGAGCGGGCGGCCTCGCGAGGGCCGGTCGCGGAGTGCCGCGCGGCCGGCGGGCGGGGTGCGAGGGTTTCCTCGCCGACGCCGGGATCGCGAGTTCGGTCGGGGTCACCTTGACGGCAGAGGGTCCGACCCGGGCGCGTCGCGACGGTACGCGACGTTCGCCTTGTGGTGGGGCTTTCAACGCAAACCGGGGGAGTCTGTCGATGGGGAGCTTCAAGGCGGGTGGGAGTGACAAGGGGCCCGATCGGCGTCGCGGCCGGCATCACGCAAAGCGTCAGGGCTCCCCTCGGCTCGAATTTCTGGAGGGGCGCGTCCTGCTGGCGACCGACGCCCTCTTGGGCGGCAATCCGGTCTGGCACGCCACGTCGGCCGACATCGGCGACATCCAGGACGGCCCGATGGCCCCCCTGGGCGGCCAGCTGATCACGCTGTACCAAAAGCAGCAGAGCGGCGTGAGCGACTCGAACGCCCTCGCGGCCGCGTTCCCGCTGCTGCAGATCAAGAACGGCTCGGTGCTGATCAGCCTCACCACCTGGGGCGACTTCGACACGTTCCGTACGACGGTCACGAACCTGGGCATGCAGGTGACCTCGTCGAGCCCGCTCTACGGCATGGTCAACGGCTGGATGCCCATCAACCAGCTCTACACGACGGCGCAGATCCCCAGCCTCGTCGCGGGCTCGCCCGAACTCAAGCCGTTCGTGCATTACCAGGGCATCGCCAACAACCAGGCCCAGACGGCCCTGCTCGCGGACGCGGCCTCGACCCGGTTCAACGTCACCGGCGCCGGCACCACCGTCGGCGTGCTCAGCGACAGTTTCAACGCCCTCGGCGGCTACGCGACCGACGTCTCCACCGGCGACCTCCCCGGCAACGTCAACATCCTCCAGGACCTGGCGGGCGAGGCCGACGAAGGCCGCGCGATGGCGCAGAACATCTACGACATCGCCCCCGGCGCGTCGCTCCAGTTCGCCACCGCCTTCATCGACCAGCTCAGCTTCGCGAACAACATCAGGGCCCTGGCCGCCGCCGGCTCGGACATCATCGTCGACGACGTCGGCTACTCCACCGAGCCGTTCTTCCAGGACGGCGTCATCTCCCAGGCCGTCAACGCGGTCACCGCCCAGAACATCCCTTACTTCAGTGCGGCCGGCAACTCGCAGGACAGCGGCTATCTGTCGAGCTTCCGCGGCGCCCAGGGGACCGTGGGCTCCATCGGGGCCGGCCGGTTCATGAACTTCAACCCCGGCTCGGGCGCGGCGGTCTTCCAGCTGCCGATCACGACCACGACGGCCAACTCGACCCTCATCTTCCAGTTCGACCAGCCGTACGCCACGCAGCAGCCCGCGGGCTCGACGAACACGGTGACGTCGCAGCTCAACTTCTACGTCCTCGACGCGAACGGCGCGATCGTGAACCCGGCGGGGCAGGGGGTCGACGACAACACGGCCACCCAGGCCCCCATCCAGGGCGTGGTGATCGCCAACCCCGGCACGTACACCATCGCGATCCAGGTCGTGAAGGGAGCCGACCCGGGCCACGTCCAGTTCGTCGCCGGCGGCAACCAGACGATCGTGGTCTCGCAGCAGTTCGGCTCCGCCGGGGGGACGTACTACCCCACGACCTTCGGCCACAGCTCGACGATCAACACGATCGGCGTCGGTGCCGTGCCCTGGTGGGCGACGGCCCCGTACCTGAACCAGCAGCCGCTGGCCAGCGAGCCCTTCAGCTCGTTCGGGCCCACGATCATCGCCCGCGACGTGAACGGCAATCTGCTCTCGTCGCCGACGACCGTGTTGAACCCGGTGATCTCGGCCCCCGACGGCGGCAACACCACGTTCTTCGGGCAGATCTTCCAGACGAACAACCCGCCGTTCCCGGGCCAGCCGGCGACGACGACGAACCTGTCGCAGAACCTGCCGAGCTTCTTCGGGACGTCGTCCGCGGCCCCCAACGCCGCGGCCGTCGCCGCCTTGATGCTCCAGAAGGCGCCCAACTCGACCGTCGCCGAGATCAAGGCCGCACTGATTTCGTCCACCCAGTCCCTGAACGGGGCCGGCCAGGGCAACTGGAACGCCCAGGGCGGCTACGGCATGATCAACGCCGTCGCGGCCGTCTCCGCGGTCGACGTCCTGACCGTCGCGGCCACCACCCCGGCGAACAGCACCGTCGTCACGACGACCCCGAGCTACATCGAGGTCGTCTTCAGCAAGCCGGTGCTGGTCTCCAGCCTGTCGGCCGGCGACATCCAGTTCATCACGACGCCGGCGGGCGTCACGGTCTCGGTCGGGGCCCCGATCCCGGTCGACGACCCCAACACGCCTACGGTCGTCCGCTTCCCCTACACCTTCACGTTCAACAGCGGCGTGACCGCGACGGCGAACGGCGTCTACACCTACGTCGTCACGGGCCCCGTCACGTCGACCGACGGCAAGCAGCTCGAGCAGTCGGGCCTGATCTCGTTCCTGCTCCAGGACGTGACGGCCCCCACGGTCGCCGCCACCAGCACCCTGGGACGCCAGGTGTCGGTCCAGTTCTCGAAGCCGATGAACCCGGCGACGATCACCAAGAACAACATCATCGTCGCCCGGCGCAACGGCGCCGGCGCCTGGAACGCGCCCGGCGTCGTCAACCTGTCGCTCGACCCCCGCGTCACGATCAACTACAACGCCGCCAACAACACGGCGACGCTCGACTTCTCGGCGCTCCCGCAGACCGCCCTGCCTTCGGACCAGTACGCCATCATCGTGATCAGCGGGCCGGGCGGCGTGACCGACGCGGTCGGCAACCAGCTGGACGGCAACTTCAACGGGTCGTTCCCGTCGGGCGACGGCGTCGCCGGCGGCAACTTCCTCCAGGACCTGGGCTTCCTGCTCGTGCAGGCCCCGGTCATCACGTCGTTCGCGCTCGACCCCGCCTCGACCAACGACACCGGGATCGCCGGCGACTCCGACACGCGGGCGACCCAGCCCCAGTTCATCGGCCAGGTCTTCAATACCTTCCCGGGGACGGTCGCCAACCTCAACTACTACGTCCAGTTCAACTCGCTGAACGGCGGGAACTTCGACCTGAGCGTGGGCGCCGGCGGCCGCGGCGTCGCGGGCAACCCCAACTTCCAGGGCGTGACCGACGCCAACGGCGCCTTCCGATTCACGGCCCCGACCATCCTGCCCGAGGGCTTCCAGCGGGCCCGCGTGGTGGTCGTCGGCCAGGCCGACCAGCCGCCGCTGCCCGGCGCCGCCTCGCAGCTCGACCGCGCCTTCCGGGTCGACCTGACGTCGCCGACGATCACCGGCGCGGCCCAGCTCGATCAGTCTCCCTTCCCGTTCTACGTCTCCGACCTGCCCGGCCTCTCGCTCTACGTGATCGACCCCTCCCAGCAGGCCGCGGCCTACCTGGCGACGCCCAACAACGTCGTGTTCCCGGCCCTCGACCCGAGCACGGCGGTCAACCTGAGCAACTACCAGCTCCAGGTCGTCATGGCGAACGGGACGGTCCTCGACGTCTCGCAGTTCATCACCCGGGCGAACTACGTCCCCCTGCCGCCGACGTTCGACGCCTCCGGCAACTTCATCGGCACCTACCAGGGCCGGGTCGACCTGACCCTCGCGCCCGGGCTCCCCGCCGGCCTCTACCGCCTGCGGGCCTTCAGCCAGGGGACGGTCGACGGCGTCTCCCACTCGGGGTTGCTCGACGCGGCCGGCAACCCGCTGCTCAATTCGGGCGACAGCACGCCGAGCTACTCGCTGGTCTTCCAGCTCCAGCGGTCGCCGGCGTACATCACCAACATGGTGATGACCGACACGGCCAACCAGTTCAATTACAACGCCCTCGGCGGGCCTGGCTCCTACTACGACCTGAACGGCGTGCGGGCCCAGGTGCCCCCGACGTCCTGGATGTTCGACTTCTCGAACCCCCTGCCCCTGAACGACGCCAACGGGCTGGCCATCGACTACTCCAACCTGATCCGCCTCGTGCGGTCGGCCGACGCGGTCGGCTCGCCCGCCGACGGCAACTTCGGGGACCTCGGGCAGGACGGCCTGGCCGACTCGGGCACCGGCTTCACGCGGGTCGGCGGCACGCTCGTCGCGCTCTACTGGCAGAATCCGGCCAACGGCACCTGGGTCATGGCCGACGCCAGCCATCCCCACGGCACCCGCCTGGTGATGGTCGACCCGGCGGGCCTCACGACGGCCGACTACTACCGCACCTACATCCCCAACCAGATCGACGCGGCCGGCGAAGACACGCGGATCTTCGACATCTACGGCAACCAGCTCGACGGCGAGTTCCTCGGCAACCCGACGAGCACCGTCAGCAACCAGTTCCACCCCTTCACGTCCGACCCCACGAAGATCTTCCCCGGCGACCGCGCGATCTACAACTACGAAGACCTGCTCACGACGGGCTACCCGACGCCCGCCCCGGTCAGCCGCATGACCGGCGACGGCGTCGGCGGCGGCGCCTTCATGGCCGGCTTCGTGGTCGCCACGACCGACCACATCCTCTACACCCGGCCCGACTACCAGGAAGATCCGTTCGACCCGTCGACCACGCCCGACGGCAGCCTGGCCCGGCCCTATGCGACGATCGCTCCCGAAGGCGACCCGAACACCTCGCCGGCGAACCCCTTCCGGAACCCCAACGGCGGGCTCAACGCCTCGTCGAACTTCCTGTCGGGCTTCAACCCCAACTACGACCGCAACGGCAACGGCCGGTTCGACCGCTCGGTGCTGTACGCGGCCCAGCAGCTCGCCTACACCGGCCCGGTCGTGGCCGTCGCGATCCCGGGGACGCCCCAGCGCAACCCGATCACCGGGGTCGTCACGCAGCAGCCGTTCGTGCTCCAGGCGCCCGCCGGGCCGAACTCGTACAACGACGCCAGCACCTCGGTGCCGTTCAACACGACCCTGGTCTTCACGCCCGGGACGACGTTGAAGGCGCTGAATGCTTCGCTGTTCGTGCAGAACCAGGGCTCGGCCCTCCAGATCCAGGGCAACTCGATCACCTCTCAGCAGGTGAACTTCACGTCGTATAACGACGCGTCGATCGGCGGGGCCACGAACGGGAACCCCAACACCTCGCCCCGGGCGGGCGACTGGGGCGGCATCGTCTTCCGGAACTACAACCAGAGGGCCTTCACCCGCGCCTCCGACGTCCTCTTCCCGGTCGACGGGACGCTGCTCGGGGTGGGCACCACCACGACGTCCGCCGCCCTCCCGGCCCTCGCCGGGGCCGACGAGCTGATGTCGCGGCTGAACTTCGGCAACGTCCGCTACGGCGGCGGCGCCGTGCCCCGGAGCTCCGGCACGACCTACAGCGGCATCACGCTGTACAACACCCGGCCCGTCGTCTCCAACTTCCGCGTGACCGACACCGGGACCTCCGGCGGCACCCAGGGCGCCATCGGCGCGGACATGGACTCGTTCCTGTCCGACGACGTGGCCGCCCGCGGCCCGGTCATCCGCAGGGTGACGGTCCAGAACAACAGCCTCAACGGCATCTGGCTGCTCTCCCAGAGCAACGGCTTCATCGAGCCGACCGACGCCACCCGGCTGGCCGACTCCAACGACGCCGTCGAGCCGGCCCATTACTCGCTGTTCCAGCCGCTGCCGATCGTCATCCTCGCCCAGCTCATCGTCGGCCAGCAGTACGCGGTCAACACGGGCGGGAGCACGCGGTGGGTCGCCAACCGGCTCTACATCGACTCCGGCTCCATGCTCCGGTTCGGCACGAACTCCTCGCTGAGCGTCCTCAACCCCGAGGCCGGCCTCAACGTCGGATCGCGCGACTACATCAGCAAGTTCGACCTCGACAACAACTACAGCCCCGAGAGCGCCAACTTCCAGGCCCTCCGCGCCGACGATCCGCAGGTGCTGTTCACCTCGCTCTTCGACAATCTGGCGACGACCACCCTGGTCCCGACCCCGATCAACGTGACCGGCAACGCCTCGCCCGTCTCGCTCGGACCCGCGTTGTGGGGGAGCGTCGGCATCCAGAGCGGCGCCCAGGCGGTGATCAACGCGGCGACCTTCCGCTACGGCGGCGGCGCGGTGAACACGGCCGACATCACCCTCCCGACCCAGTCGGTCCTCTCGTTCATCACCCGGCAGACCACCTTCGAAAACACGCCTTTCGAGTTCGGCGCCGGCACGCGTGTCTACGTCACCAACAACAACTTCTTCAACAACTTCGACGCGGCCATGCAGGTCGAGCCCGACGGCCTGCTGGCCGGCGACCCGCTCCGTCCGCTCCTCTCAGGCCACCCGTTCCTCCGCGGCAACGTGATGCAGGGCAACGGCATCGACGGCCTCGCGGTGCTCGCGACCCGGGCCTATCTCACCAACGCCTCGTCCAATTTCGCGGTCATCGGGCCCATCGAGGTGAACGACCCCGCCGGGACCTTCACCTCCGGCAACCAGTTCGTCGACTCGTTGTGGGACCTGACGGACATCACGTACGTCCTCCGCGGGACGATCATCCTCAGCGGATTCAGCCGGCCCCTCCCGGCGGCGTCCTACACGACGCCGCCGCCGCCCAACATCTCGCTGACCATCCAGGCCGCGCTGCCCAACACGCTGCTGGCCGACGGCACGCGGATCGCCAGCCCGGGCGCTTCGGTCGTGGTCAAGCTGCTCAGCGAGAACTCGACCCAGGGGTCGGGCAGCCTGGCGGGAGCGGGGTCCACGGGCGGTGGTGCCACGACGAACGGCGGGGCCGGGTTCATCGCCGGCGTCGACGACAACGTCGACCCGACGGGCGGCAACAACCCCGACGCGGGCGTCTGGAGCCAGATCCGAATCCTCGGCGTCCCGGGCAACCAGAGCACCGGGCAGAAGCGGGTGCCGGTGATCATCACCTCGCTCCGCGACACCACCGTCGGCACGACGGCGCGGGGCGTGGCCAACAACACCATCCTGAACAGCTACCCGGTCGGGCCGTTCACGCCGTACGCCAATCAGAGCCTGACGACCCCGGCGGCCGGCGACGGCGGCTACATCTACATCGGGGCCAATTCCGCGACGACGTTCGACCTGAACGACCCGCGGCAGGGGAGCCTGATCGACAACGCCGACATCAGGTACATGCGGCGGATCGAGATTCAGGGCGGCGGCATGGTCGACGCCCCGTCCGACATCACGGCCTTCCCCTTCCGGGATTTCAAGACCGGCTACGAAGGCCCCTCGACCCAGCTCAACGCCCGGATGGCCGTGCGGATCTCCGACACGCACATCGACTCGTTCTCCGACGCCGGCGTCTTCGTCCACAACTCGGCCGGCAACGCGATCCAGCGGGACGGCACCCGATTCGGCTTCCCGGGCCAGGGCGTCACGTTGTACATGTACAACTCGACGATCTCCAACACGCCGGTCGGCATCCAGGCCAACTCGCAGACCGGCAACAACGACGGCGGCCAGTCGCCGCAGATGCTGATCCTGCTGAACAACACGTTCTACAACGACGCGACGGCCGTCTCGACGGCCGCGGAGACGTTCAACGGGCAGAACAGCAACTCGCAGGTCTACGTGATGGCGATGAACAACATCTTCGCCAATTCCTCGAACGCCGCCCTCTCGTTGACGGGCAACATGTGGGGGACCAACCTCCAGAGCAACCTGTTCTTCGGAAACGGCCAGAACGTCGTCCTCACCAACAACGCCGGGTTCTCCGGCAACATCAGCCCGAAGTTCGGCGATCCCAAGTTCGTCGACCCCGCCAACCTGAACTTCGCGCTGCAGGCCGGGTCCGCGGCCATCGATTCGGGCCGGAGCGAAATCGGCCCCAACCCGGCCGGCAACGCGATCTATCCGACGGTCACCCAGCCGGCCAGCGGCCAGTTCTACGGGCCGCGGACCGATCCGGCCACGCTGACCGGGACGCAGCTCCCCGGTGCCTCGGGGACCTTCGGCGGAAATTCCTTCGCCAGCGATCCTCGGCAGATCTTGACGCTGCCGGGTTCGGGGATCTTCAGCTTCAACGACCTCTGGATCCCGTCGCTGACGGCCGCTCCCGGCGCGACCGACGGCCCTTCGTACGTCGACGGGTCGTTCCACTACATCCCGCTTCGCGGGCAGTTCCTAGGCCGTCGCGACTTCGCGGGCTTCATCCGGGCCGACGACCCGACGACGCCCGACGCCGGCACGGGTTCCGACCCGTTCACCGACATCGGCGCCTACGAGTTCGTCGACCTGCACCCGCCCGCCGTCACCGCCGTCACGGCGATCTACGCGGGGGCCGCGGGGGTGTTCACCACGCGGAACTTCTACTCGGTGGGCGGAACCGCCGGCTCGAACCAGACGCCCGACTACGTGCAGTTCAGCTTCAGCAGCCCGATCGACCCCAACACGGTCAACGCCGACACCATCCGGCTGCAGGCCCTGGGCGTGACCGGCAACAACGTCCCCGGCACGTTCATCAGCCTCGCCGGCCTGCTGACCTACGACGTCGAAGGCCGGTTCGCCCGCGTCAGCCTGGGCGCGAGCGGCATCAGCCTGAAGTCCGACGCCTACCGGTTCGTCCTGGTCGGCGACGGCGCCAACGTCCTCGCCAACCCCCAGGGCATCGCCCTGGACGGCGAGAACCTCAGCAACAACAACAACCCGCAGACGGGCGTCCAGCAGCCGCTCCCCTCGGGCAACGGCTTCCCGGGCGGCGACTTCTTCAGCAGCTTCATCATCAACACGGTCCCCTCGACCATCGTCACGGGGAGCTTCGGCCTGGCCGCCGCCAGCGACAGCAACGTCGTGGGCGACAGCGTGACCAACGTCACCAACCCGACGTTCGTCGGCCAGATCGCCAACACCAACACCGCGCTCGTGCCGCTCGGGGGCCAGACGGCGATCATCGACATCGGCGTCGTCTCGATGACCGGCAACGGCGACGTGACGACCTACTGGGATACGGCCTCGGCGCCGGCCAACCTGGCCGCGTTCGTCCGGCCCAACGCCGGGACCGCCCTGACCAACGCCACCGGCGCCTTCGCGGTGACGGTCGGCCAGGACCAGGCCGGGACCGGATTCGTGCCGACGACGGCCGGCCTGCTCAGCTCGCCGTACAACGTCGGGTCGAGCGGCAACCTGATCCCGATCCCGGGCACCGTGGGCGGCTACTACATCGCCCGCGTCCGGATCGTCGACCAGAGCGGCAACATCTCCAACAACCTGCTGCCCAACGCCCAGGACTCGTTCGTGGTCGACACCGGGACGGCGACCACCGCCGGCACCCCGCTGGCGGTCACGATCGACAGCCCGGCGTCCGGCTCGGTGATCTCGAACCCGACGTCCAGCTTCGGGTTCCAGCTCTCGACCAACAAGAACCTCGACCTGACGCACCTGACGACGTCGCAGATCCAGCTCGTGAGGGCCGGCGCCGACGGCACGTTCGCCAGCGGCACGACGATCACGATCGACCCGGCGAGCATCCAGGTGCTCTTCCTCGACTCGACGGCCCAGGGCGGCGGCGGCGGCAAGGGCCGCGAGCGGGTCACCTTCAAGCCGTCCGTCGTGCTGGGGAACGGCCTGTATCAGCTGACGGTCTTGGGGACGGGCGCCAACGGCATCCGCGACATCGCCGGCAACCTGCCGGGGGCCGACCTCACCGTCACCTTCGCGGTGTTCAGCCCGTCGACCGCCCACTTGGTCTTCGTCGGCGCCAACTTCGCCACCGACACCACGCAGACGCTCGGGTCGCGGGCGAATCCGTACGCCACCATCACCGACGCGGTCAACGCCGCCGGCTTCGGCGACAAGGTCGCGGTCCTGCCCGGCATCTACGCCGAGACGGTGGTGATGCGGAACCAGATCAGCGTCGTCTCGGCCGGCGCCGGCAGCACCGACACCGCCCTGTCGGCGGGGAACGCCCTGTCGACGATCATCCGGCCGATCTCGGCCGCCACCGCGGCGAGCGTCGTCGCCACCGGGCTGACGGCCTTCTTCGACCCCACCACCGGGGCGGCCCTGCAGACGGAGCTGGCCGGCTTCACCATCGCCTCGTCGCTCATCGGCGACCCGGCCCTGGGGGCGACCAACGCCAACTCGGTCGGCCTGTCGCTGGTCAACTCGACGATGCTGGTCGACCGCAACTACTTCATCAACTCGGGCGTGGGCGTCTCGGCCGCCACGTCGTCCTCGGGGTACGGCACCTCGTCGTTCGTGAACAACGGCTTCATCGGCAACATCATCGGCGCCTACGTCAACGACGCCGGCGGCACGCCGACGAACGCCACCTCGTACTGGGTGAACAACACGTTCGCCTACAACACCTACGGGTTCTGGGCTCAGAACTCCGGCTCGACCGGGTCCAACCAGGCCTACCTCGCCAACAACATCTTCTGGCAGAACCACGACCAGACGGCCAGCCGGACCGGGCTGGGGATCTTCTCGGCGACCCCGAGCCACCTGATCCTCAACAACAACATGTTCTCGGGCAACGGCCTCAGCGACACGCTCCCCTGGTGGGCCGCGTACAACGTCGGCAACGGCTTCGACCTGACCAAGCTCGGGCCCAACGCCACGAACGCCCAGGCCAACCTCGGCAACTTCACCGGGTTCCCGTCGTTCGTCTCGCCGATCGACCCCCGGCCCGGCTCGGACGGACCGGCGGCCTTCTACCTGAGCGCCAACTTCGGCCTCCAGGCGAACTCGGCGGCCATCAACAACGCCCTGGCCTCGATCGCGTCGCAGACCGACTTCGTGGGGAACTTCCAGAACGTCAACCCCACGACCCGCGGCCTCAAGCTCCCGGGCTTCGGCCCCCGCGACGTCGGCGCCTTCGAGTACGTCCCCACCGGGACGACCACCACGACGACCACCACGACCTCCCCCACCGTCGCCCCCGCGACGACGTCCGACACCACGACCGACCCGTCGATCGGGGTGACCGGAGGGTCGACCACGACCACCACGACGACCGTCACGCCGACGATCACCGACCCGGCTCCGACGCCGGCTCCCGCACCGGCCCCGGCCCCGGCTCCTGCACCCGCCCCGGCTCCGGCTCCGGCCCCGACCTCGCCCACGAAGGTCACCGTCAACAAGCAGGCCGCGGCCCGCGCCGCCGCCGCGGCCCGGATGGCCGCACAGCGAGCCGCCCGTGCGGCCGCCCACGCCCCCGCCGGGAGGACGGCCACGGTCAAGCGGACTCCGCCCCGCTTCGCCGGCAACCGCTGAAGCCCAGCGACCCAGCTCGCCGATCGTTGAGCGCAGGAAAGAGGCCGGACCGAAAGGTCCGGCCTCTTCTCATTTCGAAGCGTCGGCTCAGCCGCCCGCCAGCGAGGTGATCACCTGGATGTAGGGCAGGAAGACGGCAAGGATGATGAACAGGACGAACCCGGCGAGGATCAGCACCAGCAGAGGCTGGATCAGCTGGCCGAGGTTCTTGACCATGTAGGTCACCTGCTCCTCGTACTCGTCGGCCAGGTGGGCCAGGCTCTCGGGGAGCTTCCCGGTCTCCTCGCCCGACTCGAGGATCGCGATGACGTCGGGCCCGAACTGCCGGCTCGGCGCCAGGGCGACGCTCAGCTCGCGGCCCTGCATCACGAGCGGTTTCGCGGCCTCCACGGCCTGTCGCATCGGGGTCATCGAGAGGGCCTGGGCCGTCAGGTCCATCGACCCGCCCACGTCGACGCCGGCGTCCAGCAGGCTGCCCAGGGTCCGGGCGAAGCGGCTCACGTCGAGCTTGCGGAAGATGGAGCCCAGCACCGGGATCCGCAGCAGGACGCGGTCCAGGATGTTCTTGCCGGAAGACGTCCCGTACCACTTCAGGAGAGCGAACGGGACGCCGACGATGAGCACGGGGAGGAGCCACCAGCCGCCGGCTCCAAGGAACTTGCTGAAGCCGATGAGGATTCGGCTGACCGCGGGTAGCTGGGCCTTCTTGCTGATGTCCGAAAGCAGCGACGCGAACATCGGCAGGATGTAGACCGCCATCAGGCAGGCGATGGTCGTCGCCATGGCCAGGACGATCAGGGGGTAGATCATGGCCGACCGCGCCTGGCGGATCAGGCGCTGGCGGGCCTCGAACGTCTGGCTCAGGAGCTTCAGGGTCTCGGGGACGCCGCCGCGGGCCTCGGCGACCCGGATCATGCTCTGGAACATGGGGCCGAACGCGGCGCGTTCGGGGGCCGTCGCGTCGTCGAGCGTCGCCCCGGCGCGGATCCGGGTCCGCATCCGCTCGACGACGGGGCCCAGTGCGGTCCCCTGATACTGGCGTCCCAGGCTTGAGAGGGCCCGGTCGTAATCGACGCCGGCGTTGAGGTACGAGCCGAACTGACGGCAGAACTGCGAGAGCTGCCCCGAGCTGACGCGGCCGAACAGGATCCGCTCGTACCACTTCGGGCCCGGCTCGACGACCTCCATCTTCAGAGGATCATCGCCCTGCCTGCGGGTCGGCCGGGCCTTCGGGGCCCTGGGAGGCCCGGGCGTCGGCTGGAAGACCGAGTCGCCCGCGCCGGCCCGGGGAGGGTTGCGGGGAGGCCGCCCGGCGGGGTCGGCGTCCGGTTTGGGCTTGGGTCGCGGTCGCCTGGGTTCGATCGGATCGACGTCTTCCGGGTCGTGACTCATGGAGAGGCTCCGCGATCCGAGGCTCGGGGTGACTGCCGACGGGTCAAGGAGTCCAGCGAAGGACGGGCGTCTTGGCGGCCTTGACTTCGTCAAGCCGGCTGACCGGCGTGGAGACGGGGGCGTCGTGCAGCGACTCGGGGTCTTCCAGGGCGATCGCCTTGAGCGCGGCGGCGAAGGCTTCGAGCGTGTCGCGGCTCTCGGTCTCGGTCGGCTCGATCATCAGGGCTTCCGAGACGATGAGCGGGAAGTACACCGTCGGCGCGTGGAAGTTGTAGTCGATGAGCCGCTTGCCGACGTCCATCGCGCGGATGCCGCGATCCTTGGCGAGCGACCGGCAGGACGCGACGAACTCGTGCATGCAGCGCGTCCCGCAGGGCACCGGGTAGACGTCGCGGACGAGGCCGAGCAGGTAGTTGGCGTTGAGGACCGCGTGCTGTGCGACCCGCTTGAGGCCGTCGGGACCCTGGCTGCGGATGTAGCAGTAGGCCCGGAAGAGCACGCCGGTGTTGCCGAAGAACGCCCGCACCCGGCCGATCGACTTGGGGCGGTCCTCGTCGAGGAAATAGGTGCCGTCGTCCTTGCGACCGACGATCGGAGCGGGCAGATACGGGGCGAGCTTACTGCGGACGGCGATGGGGCCAGCGCCGGGGCCGCCGCCGCCGTGGGGGCCCGAGAACGTCTTGTGCGGGTTGTAGTGCATCAGGTCGACGCCCATGTCGCCGGGCCGGACGACGCCGAGGATGGCGTTCATGTTGGCCCCGTCGAGGTAGAGCAGCGCCCCGCGTTCGTGCAGCAGCTTGGCGATCTCGCCGATCTGGGGGTCGAAGAGCCCGACCGTGTTCGGGTTCGTGATCATGAACACGGCGACGTCGTCGGAGAGCTTCGACTTGAAGTCCTCCAGGTCGACGAGGCCCCGGCCGTCGCTCTTGACGGTGACGGTCTCGAAGCCCGCGAGATGGGCCGAGGCCGGGTTGGTGCCGTGGGCGCTGTCGGGGATGAGGACCTGGGTCCGTTTCCGGCCCGGCTCCTGGTCGCGGAAATAGGCGGCGGCCACGAACAGCGCGGCCAGCTCGCCCTGCGCGCCGGCGGCGGGTTGGAGGCTCACGGCGTCGAGCCCGGCGACCTCGGCCAGGTCGTCCTGGAGCCCGTAGAGGATGGCGAGCAGGCCCTGGAGCGTCGAGTCGTCCTGGTAGGGATGCTGGGCGCCGAGCCCCGGCAGGCCGGCCAGACGCTCGTTGCGCTTGGGGTTGTACTTCATCGTGCACGAGCCGAGCGGGTAGAAATTCCCGTCGATCGACATGTTGAGCGCCGAGAGGTTCGTGTAATGGCGCACGACGTCGAGCTCGCTCAGCTCGGGCAGGGGGGGGGCCGACTTCTGGAGGTGGGCGGGCGGGATGAGGTCGTCGAGCGAGGCGGCCGGGACGTCGGAGGTGGGGAGGACCGCGGTGAACCGTCCGGGACGGCTCGATTCGAAGAGCAGGGGCTGCAGGTCGAGCTTGTACATGATCGCCGTGGGAATGAGGTTCGAAGTGGGGCCAGGTCCGCGGTCGCGATCTCAGAGGGAGGAGAGGGCGTTGCGATAGGCCTCGGCCAGGCCGTCGATCTCGTCCTTGGTGCGCTTCTCGGTCACGGCCACGAGGATGTGGTCGGCCAGGTCGGGATACCACCGGCCCAGCCGGACGCCGCCGTGATAGCCGGCCTCGCCGACCTTCCTCAGCACGGCCTCCGGATCCTTGGAGCAGCGGACGACGAACTCCTTGAAGAAGGGCCCCGGGAACGCCAGGGAGAGGCCGTCGACCTTCGCCAGGGCCTCGGCGGCGTAGTGGGCCTTCCGCGTGCTCAGCTCGGCGGCGTCGCGGAGGCCGCGGGGTCCCATCGCGGCCAGGTAGATGCTCGACCGCAGCGCCAGCAGGCCCTGGTTCGTGCAGATGTTGGACGTGGCCTTCTCGCGCCGGATGTGCTGCTCGCGGGTCTGGAGCGTGAGCACCCAGCAGCGCTTGCCGTTGCGGTCGGTGGTCTGGCCCACGATCCGGCCCGGCAGCTTGCGGAGATACTCCTGCTTGCAGGCGAGGATCCCCAGGTAGGGCCCGCCGAACGTCATCGGGTTCCCCAGGCCCTGGCCCTCGGCGACCACGACGTCGGCCCCGTAGGCGTCGGGGCGGCGCAGCAGGCCGAGCGAGATCGGGTCGACGCTGACGATCGCCGTCGCGCCGTGCGCGTGGGCGGCCTCGACGAGCGCCTCGACGTCTTCCAGCCGGCCGAAGAAGTTCGGGTACTGGATCACCACCGCCGCCGTCTCGGGGGTGATCGCCGCGGCGAACGCCCTGGGATCGACGCCCCCGCCGACGGCCGGCACGGTGACGACCTGGGGGTCGAGGTGTTCGAGATAGGTCTGGAGGATGCGGCGGTATTCGGGATGGACGGAGCCCGCGACGACGACCGGGCCGGTCCGGCGGTTCGTCGCCAACGCCATCATCACGGCCTCGGTGACGGCGGATCCGCCGTCGTAGAGGCTCGCGTTCGAGACGTCCATGCCCGTCAGCTGGGTGATGAGCGTCTGGTACTCGAAGGTCGCCTGGAGCGTGCCCTGGCTGGCCTCGGGCTGATACGGCGTGTAAGCCGTGTAGAACTCGCCGCGCGACGACAGGTTGTCGACGACGGCCGGGATGAAGTGGTCGTAGCTGCCCGCCCCGAGGAAGCAGACGCGACGGTCGGCCCCCTGGTTGCGGCCGAGCAGGGCCCCGACCTCGCGGGTCAGTTCGAGCTCGGTGAGTGCGGGAGGGATGCAGAGAGGACGCTTGAGCCGATACTCGGCCGGGACCATGTCGAAGAGTTCATCGAGCGAGTCGAGCCCGATGGCGTCCAGCATCACGCGGACGTCCTCGGGCGTATTAGCGATATAAGCCATGTTGCTCCCAGATTGAATAACGCGTCGCGACCTTCTCGTTTCCCCGGCCGGTCGCGATCAATGCTCGTCTTCGGCGATCTTGATCTCGTAGGCGGAGTGGTCGAGCAGCTTGCCGGCCTCGGCCGGGTCGTCGACCTTGATCTTGACGAGCCATCCCTTGACGTAGGGATCCTCCGAGAGGACCTGGACGTCGTCGAGGAGGGCCTGGTTGACCTCGACGACCTCGCCGCTGATCGGGGCGTACAGGTCGTTGACCGACTTGACGCTCTCGACCTCGCCGAAGCTCTTGCCGGCGGTGAGCCGGGCGCCCACCTTGGGCAACTCGATCGTGAGCAGGTCGGTGAGCTGGTCGACGGCGAATTTCGACAGGCCCACGACGGCGGTGTCGCCCTCGACGTCCACCCATTCGTGGGTCGGGCTGTAGCGGAACTTCTTGGGGTCCATGTGTCCGGGTCCTTGATCCTACGAGGGAACGCACGCGAGCGAACGTCGGCGAGGCGGCGGGAGACGCGCCCGGTCAGGGCTTGGGCCGTTTGTAGAAGGGCAGGGGAACGACCTCGGCCGGCTCGGGCTTGCCGCGGACGTCGACGACGACCTTGGTCCCCGGGGCCGAGGATCCGGGGTCGATCAGGGCCATCGCCAGGCTGGCCTGCAACGTCGGCGCGAAGGTGCCCGAGGTCACGGAGCCCAGCGTTCGGTCGTCGGCCGTCACCATCGAGCCCTGGCGGGCGATCCGCTTGCCGTCGAGCTTGAGCCCGACCCGGGTCGATCCCGGGCTCTGCTTGTGCTGCTTGAGCGCGTCGGAGCCGACGAAGTCCCCCTTGTCGATCTTGACCGCCCAGCCGACGCCGGCCGCGAACGGGTTGATCGTGTCGGAGAGCTCGTGGCCGTAGAGCGGCATCGCCGCTTCGAAGCGGAGGGTGTCCCGCGCCCCCAGGCCGATCGGAGCGACGCCGAAACCGGACCCCGATTCCATCAGAGCGATCCAGACCCGCGACGCGCTGGGGCCCGGGACGATCAGCTCGAAGCCGTCCTCGCCCGTGTAGCCGGTCCGGCTGACCAGGGCCTCGACCTCGCCCATCAGCTTTCCCGTCGCGACGTGGTAGTACTTCAGGCCGTCGAGCGGCCTGTCGACGAGCGGCTGGAGCGTCGCCGCGGCCGCCGGGCCCTGCACGGCGATCATGGCCGTCTCGACGGTCTTGTCCGTGAGCGTGGCCTTGAAGCCCTCCTGATGCTCGCCGAACTGGGCGACGACCCGGTCGCGGTTGGAGGCGTTGCAGACGACGTAGTACGACTTGTCGAGGCGGTAGACGAGGATGTCGTCGATCAGGCCGCCGAGGTCGTTGGCGAGCAGGCTGTACTGGATGCGGCCGGGTTCCAGCTTGGTCGCGTCGTTGGTCGCGACGAGGTTGATCCAGGACAGGGCCTTGGGGCCGTCGAAGGCGAGCCGGCCCATGTGGCTCACGTCGAACAGGCCGACGCCGCTGCGGACCGCCTGATGCTCCTCGACGATGCTCGTGTACTGGACGGGCATCGACCAGCCCGCGAAGTCCACCATCCGGCCGCCGTTGGTCTGGTGCCAGTCGAACAGGGGCGTGTGCAACGGGGTCGGGTCGGTCATCAACGACGCTCCGAGCGTATCCGTAAGGCTCATGACTTCACCACAGGAACCGTGGATTGTATCCGCCGCGCCTCGGGAGGACAACCAAACCCACGTTGGCGTCAGAACCTGCGTTGCGACCGCGATTCATCGTCTCCGCGCGTGCAGGCGGTCGTGGATGCGGGCCAGGAGGGCGGCGTCGAAGGGCCGGTAAGGCCGGAACTTCTCGATCCGATTGTGCTCTTCGCTGTAGGCGAGCGCGCGATTGGCCCCGAGCTTGGCGGCGGCGGGATTGTCGAGGAGGTGGCCGGAGTCGGTGGGGCTCATCTGGAAGAGGATTCTCATCCCGAACTCGCGGAGCTGCTGGAGCGAGACGCAGCGATTGAGGTTGTTCACGGTGTCGCACCAGGCGATCAGGTGCACCCCGAAGCCGGGCCCTTCGCGGAGGATCTGGTCGATCAGGTCGGCCGGCGTCTGCTCCTCGCGCTCGCCGAAGTGGAAATCGTCCTCGCGGCGACGGAGGTCGCGGAACCGGGGGAAGTCGTGGATGAAGAGGAACAGCTCGGGGCCGTCGCCAGCGTCAGGCTCGCGTCGGCGCCTCAGCTCGTCGGCGACCTCGGCCGCGAACGCCGAGGCCTCGCGCCAGCCGCCGACCTTGACGCCGTGAGGCAGCGCATCGGCCGTTTTCCGCAGGGTTTCGGCGTGCTCGGAATCCTCGGGCGTGCCGTCGAGCAGCCAGAACCGGGCGCCCTCGCGCGTGCCGTCGTCGCGGGCCGGCGGATACTGGACCGCGAGGCTCGCCAGCGCCGAGGCGGCGACGCCGATCGCGGCCTCCTCGTTCTGGCCGACGATGAGCAGGTGGTTCCCCCCCTGGCGGCGGAAGAGGGCCGAGGTCGGCTCCTTGATCGCGACCGGGTCGCCGAGCCAGGCCTGCGCCGAGCGCGGGGATTCGGGCCAGGCGTCGGCTTCCAGCCGCGCGACGAACAGGGGGTTGCCGGCGAAATCGGCCTGGGCGTCGCCCTCGAAGACGATCGGCGTGCGCGCCGACGCGGGGGGCCGGCGGTCGAGAAGCTCGTGGATCTTATCGAGATATTCCTCCCTCCGCTCCTCGCCCAGCCAGACGACCTGGAAGACGTGGTTGCCCTCGGGCGAGCCGTTGGCGTCGTTGTAGATCGCCTCGCCGGGGCGCGAGAGGGCCTTCGCCGCCGGGTTGTTCTCCGCGAGGATCAGGTGCGAGTCGATGTCGCTGCACTGGAGCGCGATGCGCACGGCCATCTGGCCGAGGGTGCTGCGGGCGAGGGTGAACGCGCCCCCCAGGCTCTGCGAGCCCAGGATGATGTGGATGCCGAACGCGCGACCCTGGCGGACCAGCCGGTCGAGCAGGCCGGCGGCCTCCTGGGCCAGCTTGTCCTCCTCGACGAAGAACTCCTGAAACTCGTCGACGACCAGCAGGATGCGGGGCAGGGGGGGCGTCCCGGGCGCGTTGCGGAAGCCCTGGACGTCCTGCACGCCGGCGGCCCGAAACCGGTCGGCGCGGATCTTCAGCTCGGCGTCGAGCCGGCTCAGCACGCTCACGCCGAACTCGCGCTCGCTCTCGATGGCCACGACGCTCGCGTGCGGCAGCCCGTGCGCCGCATAGACCTTGAACTCGACGCCCTTCTTGAAGTCGATCAGGTACAGGTCGATCTCGTCGGGGCTGTACGCCAGCGACAGGTTGACGATCAGGGCGTGCATCAAGGTCGACTTGCCCGAGCCCGTCCGGCCGGCGATCAGGACGTGCTGCGACGTCCCCTTGCCGAGCGCCAGGTGTTGGCGCTTGGAGGCGGCGGCCTTCCCCAGCGGGACGTCGAGGCCGGCGCGACTGTCGCACGTCCACCACGACTCGGGGGCGGGGGCGATGAACTCGAACGGAACCTCGACCCGCTTCGCCGCGCGGGCGGCCTCGCCGATCCGCTGGATCAGCCGCGTGGCCGTCTCGCCGACCGGAGGCGCGTCGGCCGTGAAGGGATAGCCGCCCAACTCGGGGTCGTCCCAGGCCAGCGAGTCGCCCTTCCAGATGAGCCGTGTGCAATAGGGGCGAAGGTCGGCGAGCCGGCAGCCGGTAGGGAACTCGCGGCCCTCGTCGACCGCGATCAACGTCAGGACGCCGCAGGGGGGACCGCCGGCGACGATCGACGCCAGCCGCGAGGCGGCCTTCTCGTCGAACTTGGTCGGGTAGTCGACGACCACGAGCACGCGGTAGGGCTCGGCGACCTCGCCGGCCGCGGCGTTGTAGGCCTCGATCGACGGGTACTCGTTCCGCAGGTATTTCTGCGTCACGAGTTCCATGTGGGCTTCCAGCTCGGCCAGCCGCTCCTCGATCTGACGCGCGTCGGTCCAGACCTGGTTGTTGACCAGGGCCTCGTCGAAATCGGCCAGGTGCATGAAGGCGCCGAAGCCGCGTCCCAGGCCGATCGGGTCGACGATCGTGAAACGGACCATGCCCGGCGGCAGGCCGGCGAGGAGCCGGAGCATCGCCGCCTGGATCGCCGTCGACGCCGCGGCGCGGCCCTCGGCGGGGGTTTCGACGAGCAGGTTGGCCGAGGCCGGGAAGGGCCGGAGCGCGGGCAGGCGGAGTGAATCGGGCAGGCCCTCTCGCAGCTCCGGCTCGCTCGGCAGCCCGCCCGGGAGCGACGCGAGGTCCACGGCCAGCGTCCCGAAACGGAGCGCCGGGGGGATCGCCCTCGGCAAGGGCCGATCCGACCAGTCTGGGGAGGCCCATTCCAGCCCGAAGCCTTCGGCCCGGCGGGAGACGTCGTCAAGCAGGCCGCAGGCGGTGGCCGCGGTCTCTCGCCAGCGCGAGGCCATCGCCCGACGGTCGCTCTCGTAGACGGCGCGGGCCTGCTCCTGGAGGGCCTTGTAACCTTCCTCGAGTTTGACCATCCCCGACTCGCCCTTCGTCCGGAGATCGGCGATCTTGCGCCTGTGGGTATCCTCGGCTTCCTTCGAGCGCCGCTCCTGCTCCTCGCGGTTCTCGCGTAGCTTCCGCCCATAGACCTCGTTGATTTGGCGGAGCCGCTCGTCGCGGTCGTCCTCGCCCTGGGCGATCGTCCGGGTGTGGGTCTCTTTCGCCTGCTCCAGGTCCTTCTCGCGGCGGGCGACGAGGGCTTTGAGCGACTCCTGGAAACGGCCGTCGATCTGGGTCTTGCAGTAGTCGCCCAGCGCGCCGTCGTCGGACGCCGACTGCATCAAGGGCTTGTAGAGCCGTTCCAACTGCTCCTTGGCGAGCGATACCAGCTTCATGCGCAGCGCGAGCCCGAGCGCGAGGCCGACGCCGGCTAAAACCCCCGTGGAGGTGGCGTCGAATCCGAGGGCGATCCCGACGAATCCGAACACAAAGGTCGTCGAGATGTAGACCCAGGCCTCGTTCATCCCCTTCAGGGACCGAGGGATGATCAGGAGTTCCAGAAGCTTGAGCGGCGGCCCCATCCGCGAGAGCCGCTCGAACAGCTCGTCGCCCGGCTCGGCGAATTTGGAGTAGGATTCGCGCGAGGGGGTCGGCGGCTCCGGGTCGAGCCCGAATTTGCGGTAATCGGCGGCGAGCGCGGCCAGGCGTCTGCGGTACGATTCCAAAATCTCCAGCGCGTCCTGGATCGGCTTGTTGGCGACCGCGTGTTCCTTGACGGCGACCTTCTGGCCCGAGTCGTGACCGCCCATCGCATCAGACTTGTCGCGGGCCAGTTTGGACTTGGCCGACTGGCGGAGCGCGTCGAACTCGGCGGCGATGCGGCGGCTGCCCATCGCGAAATCGTTCTTGGCCTGGGCCTCGGCCGAGGAGGCCGCTTCGGCGAGATCGCGGCGCCGTTTCTCGTCGGCGGCGATCGCCTCGCGATCGAGTTGCGCGACGCGCTGGGCCAGGGCGGCCTTCTTGGCCCGGTAGTCCTGTTCGGCCTCCTGCTCCTTGGATCGCCTCGCCCGCTTGATGGACGCCTCGACCTCGGCGCGCTCGGCGACGGCGGCGACGAGGGCCTTGAGCGCGTCGCGTTGCACCCGGAGCGGATCGGGCTCGATGCTCGATCCGGCCGGCTTCGCCTCCGGCTCGGCGGCGAGGGCGGGGGCGCCGGGGAGGCTCGGCGAGGTCGAGGGGCTCACGAATATTCACTCCCATCGGAGCAGTCGCGGCGGACCTGGTCGAGGACGTCTGCGAGCTTCTGGAGGCCGATGACCGCGGAGTCGACCGCCGGAGTCAGCGGGGCGAGGTGCCGTTCTTCGAAGCTGCGACGGACGGAGTCGCCCCAGGTGGCCTCGGTCAGGAGCCAGTGGTCGTTGAGGATCCGGATCGTCTGCTTCAGCCGCGTCGATCCGGCGAGGACTTTCGCGTTCGCCACGTCAGGGGGCCTCCTCGGGGGCTGGAGAAACGGCCGGAAAGGCGACGTCGGGCTCGTCGCGCCCCAGGATCTCGGCGGCGACGGCCTCCATCGCCGGGGTCGCGCGAGCCATGCTCGATGCGGCCCCGGCGCCGTCCAGCCCGCCTGCCGGGGCCGTGACGTCCAGATAGGCTTCGAGCGCCTCGACGATCCGCGTCAGGAGGCCGATGGCGCGGGGGACGTCGGAGGCCGCCAGGTCTTTGAGGCGCTGGACGCTGCCGTGGTACTCCATGGCGGCCTGCTGCAGCGCGGGCTGCCATTTCCGGACGAGCGTCAGCCGTCGCTCGGCGTCCTGGAGGCTCGCCTCGGCCTGCCGCAGGCGTTCCTTGGGCTCCGACAGCGAGGGGTGATGCTCGGGGGTCTTCTGGAGCTTCAGCTTGAAGAGGTCGGCGCGGGCGGACGCCACCCGCTCGCGACGCCGCTTGATCTGCTCCTGCCAGTAGAAAGGCCGGTCCTGCTGGAGCCACTGGACCGTGCGGCGGAGTTCGGCGTCGGCCGCGCCCAGGGCCGCGAGCGCGTCCTCGCCGTAGAGGGCGAGGGCGACGCGGAAATCCCGCAGGGCCTCGACGGAATGGACTTCGGCCTGGCTGCTCATGGCGGAACTCGCACGATCCATCGCCCGATTGCCCGCGAGGCGGTCGAGTCCGAACCGGATTCGCCGACGGGACGTCCCTCATTCTAAGCGATCCCCGGCCGATTGGGGATGTCCCACCCGGGCGAAACGGCGGCGGCCCGCCGCGTCGGCGACGCCTTGAGGCTTCGGGGTCGATCGGCTACGGTTGGACCTTCGACCGACCCCCCACCCGCCGCGACGATGGCCATCATGACCGCACCTCGAGCCGCCGCACCCCCCCCGCCCGATCTGCACGCCGAGTACTCGCGCCGGCTGGCGCTCCACGAGCACGCTCGGAAGCGATGGGACCAGGTCGACGCCCGTCTCGCCGACCTGCGTCTGGTCGTGTTCGTGCTCGCGGCGGCGCTCGCCGGCTACACCTACGCATATGGTCAGCCGTCCTGGTGGTGGCTCTCCGTCCCCGCGGGGGCTTTCGTCGGCCTGCTGCTCGCCCACGAGCCGATCCATCGCCGCGCGGTCCGCTCCGTGCGGACGATCGAGTTCTACAAGCGGGGCCTCGCACGGATGGAGGATCGCTGGGCGGGGACGGGAGTGGCCGGTTCGAACTTCCTCAACCTCGATCATCCCTATGCCGCCGACCTCGACCTCTTCGGCTCCGGCTCCCTCTTCGAGCGCCTGTGTACGGCCCGCACGAAGGCGGGGGAGGAGGCGTTGGCTTCATGGCTGCTCGCTCCCTCGACGCCTGACGTCCTCTCGCGCCGACACGCGGCGGTCGTCGAGCTTCGCCCCCGGCTCGACCTCCGCGAGGATCTCGAATTGCTCGGCGCCGACGTCCGGGCCGGGATCGACCCGGCTGCGCTCGCTTCGTGGGGGACGACGCCCCGCGTCTTCCCGAATCGACCGATCCGGATCGTCGCGGCGCTCCTGGCGACCTTCGGCGCTTCGGCGCTCGCGTATCTGATCTACAAGCAAGATCCGCCAGCGAGTCTTCTCTTCGTCCTCATGCTGCTCATCGAGGGCGTCTTCGCGCTCTGGCTCGCGAAACGCGTCGACCGCGTCCTGGCCGGGGTCGACGAGCGCGCCCACGACTTGACGCTGCTCTCGGGGCTGCTCGACCGCCTGGAGCGCGAGCCGCTGGACGCCCCGTTGCTGCGGTCGCTCCGCGAGGCGCTGGTGACGGGGGGCAGCCCGGCCTCGCGGCGGATCCGATCGCTGGGGAATCTGCTCCACCTGCTGGACAGTCGCGACAACCAGTTCTTCATGCCGTTCGCCCTGGTCCTGCTCTGGAAGACGCAGCTGGCGATGAAGATCGACGCCTGGCGAGCGGCGAACGGGCCGCAGGTCGCGGGCTGGCTCGCGGCGACGGGCGACTTCGAGGCCCTGTCGGCCCTCGCCGCCTATGCTGCCGAGAACCCCTCCGACGTCTTCCCCGAGATCGTCCCCGGCCCGGCCCTGTTCGACGCGGCAGGGTTGGGGCACCCGCTCATCGCCCGCGCCGAGTGCGTGACGAACGACGTGACGCTCGGCCTTGAGACGACCGCCCTGGTCGTGAGCGGATCGAACATGTCGGGCAAGAGCACGCTGCTGCGCGCGATCGGAGTGGCGACGGTCATGAGCCTGGCGGGAGGCCCGGTCCGGGCGTCGCGTCTACGGCTCTCGCCGCTGGCCGTCGGCGCGACCCTGCGCGTGCAGGACTCGCTCCAGGCCGGCCGCTCGCGGTTCTACGCCGAGATCACCCGCGTGCGGCAGATCGTCGACGTCTCGTGCGGGCGGCTGCCGCTCCTCTTCCTGCTCGACGAGCTGTTCAGCGGCACCAACTCCCACGACCGCCGCGTCGGGGCCGAGGCGGTGATCCGCGGCCTGCTCGACCGCCATGCGATCGGCCTCGTCACCACCCACGACCTGGCCCTGGCCGAGATCGTCGCCGGCCTGGGGCCGCGGACGCTCAACGTGCACTTCGAGGACCACTTCGAGGACGGCGTCATGCGGTTCGACTACCGCATCCACCCCGGCGTCGTGCAGCACTCGAACGCCCTGGCGCTCATGCGCGCGGTCGGGCTGGACGTCTGAGCGCCCGCCCGCGGCGGCGAGCCCGCCCGCTTCAGGACAGCTTTTCGAGCCTTCCCGTGCTGTCGCCGAGGCGTTCGCAGGGGACGTCCATCCGGTCGAGCATCGAGAGGTAGAGGTTGTTGAGCGGCTGCGGCGAATAGACGACGTGCCGGCCGGTGTCGAGGCTTCCACCGCCCTTGCCGACCAGCAGGACGGGCAAGTCGTCGTGGTTGTGGCGGTCGCCGTCGGAGATGCCGCTGCCGTAAACGATCATCGAGTTGTCGAGGACCGACCGTTCGCCCTCGCGGCTCTCCTTGAGGCGAACGAGCATCCTCGCGAACTCTTCCATGTGGAAGCGGTTGATCTTGCGGATCTTGGCCAGCTTCTTGGGGTCCTTGCCGTGGTGCGAGAGGTCGTGGTGGCCTTCGGGAACCTCCAGGAACGGGTAGGGGCGGGTGCTCCCCTCGTTGCCGAACATGAAGGTGCAGATCCGCGTCGTGTCGGTCTGGAAGGCCAGGACGATCAGGTCGAACATCAGCCGGACGTGCTCGGCGTACTCCTTGGGGACGCCCGCGGGCCGCGCGGCCCCGACGTCGAGGCCCGACTTGCCGCCGTCGGCCTCGTCGGCCCGCGCGATGCGCTGCTCGATCTCGCGGACGGCCGTCAGATATTCGTCGAGCTTGCGGCGATCGGTCTGGCCGATCCGGCCGCGGAGCGACTGGGCGTCTTCGAGGACGAAGTCGAGGATGCTCCGGTCGTAGAGGCTGCGCTTGCGACGCTCGGCCTCCGTCCCCGTCCCGCCGCGGTTGCCGAAGAGTCGGTCGAACACGAGGCGCGGGTTGATCTCCTTGGCCGTCGGGGTCGTCGGCGAGCGCCAGGAGATGTTGGAGGAATAGGCGCAGCTATATCCCGAATCGCAGTTGCCCGACTGCCCGCCGCGCTCGATGCCCAGCTCCAGCGAGGGGAGCCGCGTGGCGTCGCCGAGCTTGCGGGCGGCGACCTGGTCGACCGACACGCCGACCTGGATGTTGGCGCCGTCGGTCTTCACGGGATGGACGCCGGTCAGGAAGCACGAGAGCGAACGGGCGTGGTCGCCGGGCCCGTCGCCGTGCGCCCGGGCGTTGTCCTGGGCCAGCCCCGTCAGGACGAGCAAGTCCTGCTTGAGCGGGGCCAGCGGTTCGAGGATCCAGGGCATTTGGAAGTCGCGACCTTCCGCCTCGGGCCTCCAGTCCTTCATGTGCACGCCGTTGGGGACGTAGAAGAAGCCCATCCGGCGAGGCCCCGTCGTCGCCGAGCCGCCGGGGGCGCCCGCGGCGACCATGGACTCCATCCAGGGGAGCGCGACGGCCGCGCCGGCGCCTCGCAGCAGGGCGCGTCGAGAGATCCGGGATCGGTTCATGGGTCGGCTCCTTCGTTGCCGAAGCGTTCGGAGGTCGAGGGTCCGATCAGCCTTTTCGCTTCAGGAAAGGGTCGCTCTTGACGATTTCCAGCACCATGCGCGACAGACGGTACTGGCCGTCGGACACGTTCTTGACGATCTTCTCGACCGCGCACACGTCGGGCTCTTCGAGGCCGCGACCGAGCGCGTAGGTGAGCATCTTCTCGCCGAGGCAGCGGACGAACTCGGCCTTGCGGGTCTTGAGGATCGCCTTAAGCTCGGCCGGACCTCGAAACGATTCGCCCGTCGGCAGCCTGGCCGCGGCGTCGATCGGCAGGTCGCCGTCCATGTCGCGCCAGGCGCCGATGGCGTTGTAGTTTTCCAGGCCGAAGCCCGGCGGGTCCAACCGGGCATGGCAAGACGTGCAGCTCGGGTTGGCGCGGTGCTGCTCCATACGCTGACGGAGGGTCCCCACGAGCGGCCCCTTGGAGTCGTCGGCGAGCTGGGGGACGTCGGGCGGAGGCGGCGGCGGCGGGCTGCCGAGGATCTGCTCCAGCACCCACTTCCCACGCTTCACCGGCGAGGTCCGCGACGGGTTCGACGTCACCGTCAAGACGCTCGCCTGCGTGATCAGCCCGCCGCGCCCGCCGGGGCCGAGCGTCACCTTGCGGAACTCCGGCCCCTTGACGCCGGGGACGCCGTAGTGGGCCGCGAGTCGCTCGTTGAGGAACGAGTAATCGCAATCGATGAAGTCGAGCAGGCTGCCGTCGTCGCGCAGGAGCGAGGCGAAGAACCGTTCGCTCTCCTGCTGCATCGCATCGCGGAGCGGCTCGTCGAACGTCGGGAACTGGCCCCGGTCCGGGTTGACCGTCTTGAGGTTCCGAAGCTGGAGCCACTGGCCGGCGAAGCTCTCGACGAAGGCGTCCGATTTGGGATCGCGGATCAGCCGCTGGACCTGCGCCTCCAGGACGGCCTCCTCGTGGAGCCTGCCTTCCGAGGCGAGCTGGAACAGCTCGTCGTCGGGCATGCTGTTCCACAGGAAGTAGGAGAGTCGCGAGGCGATCTCGTAATCGTTCAGCCGGACGCCGCCGGGTTCGTCGATCACTTTCCCCTTCCTGTCGCGCTTGGGCCGATAGAGCTCGACGCGAAAAAGAAACTGCGGCGACGCCAGCACCGCCTGGACGGCGAGCTGGATCCCGCGCTCGTAGCTCTCGCCGTTCTCCCGGGCCAGTTCCGCCAGGCGGACCAGCTTGGCGACCTCGCCGCCGGTCACCGGGCGGCGGTAGGCGCGGCGGAGGAAGCGTTCCAGGACCGCGACGGTGCAGTCGCCGATCTCCACGGGCTTCGTAGGCGTCTGAAAGATGATCAGCTTCTGGCTGAGCGGCGGTTCGTCGCCCCGGGCGTTCAGCGGGCCTTCGATCTCGATCGCCTGGACCACGAGGTTGCGGTCGCGTTTCGCGGGTTCGGGATGGTTGGGATCCCAGAAGTCGTTGACGAAGGCCGCGGCGATCCGCGCCGGGCCCGCCGGCAGCTTCTCTTGGATCTCGTAAGTCCCGGCCGTCCCTTCGATGGCGGTCACGTCATAGCTCCGGAGCGGCTTTCCGTCGAGCTTGATCATCATCCGGGCCGGCTCGTCGCCCGCCTGCTGGCCGTAGGCCTGGACGCGGACCGTGTAGGTCGCGTCGCGCGGGAACGCGTGGGCGACGGCGATCTCGCCGTCGGTGCTCAGGATCCGGCCGTCGTCGTTGTGGGTCGACCCGCCGGCGGCCTCCAGCTCGACGCCCTCGAAGGTCTTGATCGGGGGCCGTCCCGCGGCGCCGGCGACGATCGCGCGGCTGGCGATGGTCTCGGCCGCCGCCAGGTATTTCTCCATCAGGATCGGCGGCAGGCTCAGGACGTCGCCGATGTTGTCGAACCCGTAGCCGACGTCGTCCGAAGGGAAGTCGTCGGCCGGCTGGAAGTCGACGCCTGTCAGGTCGCGGATCGTGTTGTCGTACTCGACTCGATTAAGCCGGCGGATCGTCACCCGCCCCGGATCGACGGTCGCGCCGCAGTCGATCTTCTTGATCTCCTCGTCGACCCAGGAGGCCAGCAAGGCGACGTCCCCCTCGCTCGGCTGGGGGTTGTCCTCGGGCGGCATGACGCCTCCCGAGACGTTCTCCTTGACGCGATTCCAGGGCTTGCGACTCGCCGCGGGCGAGCCCTTGGCCATGAGCTTTACGAGATCCAGCCCGCCCTCGGACTTCTCGCCCTGATGGCACGACAGGCAGAACTTCTCGAAGAGATTGCGGACGGGCTCGGGGGGAGCGTCCTTGGAGACTTCGGGCGGATCGGCGAGGACAGTGGACGAGGCGGGTGCAAGCGAGATCGCGAGGGCGGCCAGTCTGCGCGAGATCCCCATCGATCGAATCATGGCGTCTCCGAGCTGGCTGGACGTGGCGGCGGGCGACGGTGCGGGCGGTCGATTCCACGAAAGTTTAACAGCCGCACCGGTCGCGGCCAATCGCGATCTCATCGACGTCTGAAGATTTTAAGCCTCCCGCGCCGACCGGCGGGAGGATCTCATCCCGAGGTCCCGTGATCCTACCGAACTTGATCGAGGTCAGAACTCGATGTTAGGGCGGCTCAACTCATCCTCCCACGCGTCCATCAGCGGCCAATCGACCGCGCAGGTGCCGAAATCGGACATGTGCGAGTAACCCTCGAGGCGGGCGATGGTTGCGTTGAGGAGGGCTTCATCCTTGCGGAAGATGGGGCCGTGCGAGGGCAGCAGGAACTCGGCGTGCGAGTCGCGGATCCGTTTCAGGCTGGCGATGTAGTCGGGGATGTTCGACCCGTGGTGGGCGTCGATGGCTCCGACGCAGCCGTCGCGGAAGATGTTGTCGCCCGAGAAGAGCAGGTCGTCCAGGCGGAAGGCGAGCTGGCCCGCCGCGTGGCCGGGGGTGCTCCAGACCTCGAGGGTCCGGTCGCCGACCTGGATCTTCGACCCTTCGTCGATCTCGACGTCGACCTTGCATTTCGGCATGGGGATGCTGATCCCCTGGGCGTCGATGCGGGCGAAGGTGAACAGCTCGTCGCCCGACTCGATCGCCGCGACGCTGCGGGGGTGGGCGGCGATGGGGCACCGGAGTACGTCGCGGGCGCGGGCCAGGCCCTGGGTGTGGTCGACGTCGGCGTGGGTGGCGAGGATCATCTTGCACGCCGAGAAGCTGTAACCCAGCTCCCGGATGAGCTGGAGGACGTCGACCGTATCCTCCAGGAAGCCGACGTCGATGAGGACGTATTCGTCGCCCCCGTCGATGAGGTAGACGTTCACGCCCATCCTGCGACGGGCCTGATAGTTCATCTCGATGACGTTGGGGAACAGGTAGCGACGCTCGGGCATGTCAAGCATCCAGTCTCGGGAGGCCGCGAGGGCGGATCGGTTCGGTCTCCCGCGAGGGCGGGCACCTCGATCTCGGGCGATGGGCGTGCCCTTGATTCTAAGGCCCAGGCGACCCGGGCTCAACCCGGCCCGGCGCGAGTTTGGGGGTGTCGGACGGCGGTCGGGGAATTCAGCCCGGCGAGGCGAGGCGTCGCGGCTCGTCGGCCCGCGCGGCGACTTGACATCGGGTTGTGGGCGGGGTAGGTTGAATTTCAGGCTCAGTCGTTGGAACTTCCGTGATCGAGACGAGATGAGTTGACGACGGCGAAACCCTTCATGGGGCGATGAGCGAACCCGATCTTTGCGTGCACCGCGCCGCCGATATCCCTTTCCCCGCGTCCTGAACCCCATCCTGGCCGACATGACGGCCGTGATCGACTTCGCGGCGCGTCCGGTCGCGGCGAGGGGCTTGCGGGCCCTGCGGGGCGGGGTTCCAATCGCGTTCCCTGGCCGGGCCTGCGTCCGAGGGGCTTTTCACGAGGTTTGCCGAAATGATCAAGGTGTTCACCGCCGTAGGGCGCGTCGCGCCGCTCGGGGAAGGCGTCCGGTTCGGCCTGATCGCCCTGCTGGCGGGGGCGTGGATGGCAATCGTCCCGGCTCCGGTCCCGGCCCAGGAGCCCACCGCCAAGAAGGCCGGCTCGACGGCCGACGCCCCCAAGGGCGAAACACCCCCGGCCAAGGACGCCGCGAAGGCCGACGCGCCGCCCGCGAAAGATGCGTCCAAGGACGCGGCGGACGACGACGACGCCAAGCCGGTGGTCGACCCGTTCGCCTCCCACAAGGCCGCGGCTCTCGACATTTACAAGGACCCGAACGTCGACGGGCTTCTCGATCCCAAGAAATTCCCCGAGATCCGCGCCCCGAAGGCTGCCACGGACGAACAGATCGCCCAGCTCAAGCAGATGGCGGCCAGCCCGCTCGTCGCCCCGGACGCCAACACGATCACCGACGTCGTCAACGGCATGATCGGCCAGATGACCAACACGCGGAACATCCAGGCGGTCCTCGACCCCACGGCCGAGAAGAACCTGAAGACCGTACAGGCCGTCCAGGCCGCCACCCAGAATCTTCTGGAGCCGGTCTTCACCTCGCGGTCCGCGAAGAACGCCGCCTTCCAGACGCGGTACAACCAGATCCTGCTCCAGAAGCTGCCGCCGGTCTTCAAGCACCACCTGATCCCGCGCATCCAGGCCATGATCATCCTGGCCCAGAGTGCGAACCCCGACGCCCTGAAAGTCCTCCTCGACGAGATCAAGAGCCCGACCCAGACCGTCTGGGTGAAGCTCTGGGCGTTTCGGGGGATCACCAACATCAAATTGCTGACGAATCGGCTTTCCGCGTCCCAGGAGGCCGACGCGGCCAAGGCGATCGCGGAGCAACTCGGCAAGGGCAAGGCCTGGCCCGCGTGGGTGCAGTATCGGGCGCTTGAGTCGCTCACGGCGCTCCGACAGGGATTCCTGCCGACCTCGCCGCGGACGGCCGACATGGCGGCGGTCGCGTTCCAGTACCTGATCGACGATGCGCTCCGCCCCGAGGTCCGGTCGCAGGCCGCCCTGGCCCTGGGCTCGATGCAGATCACCTCGGCCGTGCCCAAGTACAATTTCGAGATCGTCGCGTACGCGACGGCCCAGCTGGGGGCGTCGATCCTCGATAAGATGGTGAACAGCTTCTCAGAGAACCCGATCCGCGCCCAGCAGCTTACGACGGTCCTGGTCGGTCCCGTCTTCCAGGCGTTCGAGGGCCAGGCGGGAGTGCGGGACAGCGGCCTGCTCAATAACTCGGCGGTCACCAACAAGGCCGACATCCAGAAGTACTTCGACGCCCTGAAGCCGGTCGCCAAGGCCGCCTCGGCGTTGATCGGGGCCCCGACCGGCCAGATCGCCGCTCTCACCACGGACTTGAAGGCGAAGGTGGCCGCCTACAAGGCGTTCCTTGCCAAGAGCACGCCGGCCGAACTCAGCCTCTTCCCCAACGGGCCCACCTACGCCGCCCCGGCCGGAGAGGCCGCTCCGCCGCAGGCCGCCGCCGCCCCCAAACCCGGCCCCGCCGGGGCCCGCCCGTGAGCCTGGATCGGGGCGGGGAGTCGGCCGCGGCGGACTCCCCGATCTCGGTCCCCGAGCTTCGCGACTACCATCAGATCAACGCCGAAGTAGTCCGCCGCCTCAATCGAGGGGCCGATCGCGTACGTCTCGAAGGGCCCGCCGGGCATCGCTTGCTCCTGGCCGGGCTGACGGGCCCCTGGCGAGCCGAGATCGAGATCGCCGGCGACGCCGGGCCCGAACTGGCGGCGGGCCTGGACGCCCCGGGCCTGAGGATCGTGTGTCGGGGGGCTTCGGCCGACGGCGCCGGCGGCGGCCTTCGGCAGGGCGTGTTGCTCCTGCTCGGCCCTTCGGGAACGGCCCTGGGTTACCGTCAGGCCGGTGGCCTGCTGATCGCCGCGGACGTGGTCGGGCCCCGCGCGGGCCTGGGGATGCTCGGCGGCGCGATGGTCCTCCGGGGAAGCGTCGGTCCCCTGGCCGGCGAACGCCAGTCGGGCGGCCGACTCTTCCTGCCGTCGTCCGAAGTCGGCCCGCACTCGGGCTGGAACTCCCGAGGAGGCTGGCGTTTCGCCGACGAAGTCGATCCGATCGATCACGCCGGCAAGCGGATCCTGAAGCACGCCCTCGAGCTGCTCGATCGGCACGCGAGCCGTCCGGCGGCGGGGGCTTGACGCGATGAGACGTCGATCGCTTCGTCCGAGAATCGAATCGGCCGCCGCGCTCCTGGGGCTGATCTTCGCCGGCTGCTCCGAGGAACTCGGGCCGGAGAGGATCCCGACGACGACGATTTCCGGCGTCGTCGTGGCGGCGGGCAAGCCGCTCGGTCGGGGATGGATCGAGGTCCAACCCCTCGACGGCTCCCTGGGCGATCCCGGCTCGGCCCGCCTGGGGCCTGATGGGACGTTTCGGATCGATCGCGCCCCCGTCGGCAAACTCGTCGTCCGTTTGCTCAACATCCCCATCGACCTGCCGTACGCGATCTGGCTCTTCCGGAACAGTTCGCCGATCCGGCTCGACACGCAGTCGGCGCCGGGGTCGCCGAGGACCATCGACGTCATGGAAGAGCTCTACCGCCATCGCAAGAAGATGGAACCCGCACGATGAAGACCGTCCCCGTCGCATCCGACCGCCCGGACGTCGATTCCTCGAACTGCGCGGTTCGCATCCTCTATCGCGACGGCGCGGGGGAAATGCACCTGAAGTGGCCCGTCGATCGCCTGGCTGAGGCGATCGGCGACGAAAGGGGCACCGTCTGGGTCGACATGGAAGACCAGCCGGGCGAGCCCGACCCGCTCGCCGAATACCTGCTCCGGGAGGTCTTCCATTTCCACCCCCTGGCGGTCGAGGACGCCCTCCGCGAGTCGCACATCCCCAAGATCGACGACTGGGACGGCTACCTCTATCTGGTCTTCCACTCCAGCCGCATCGACCCGAAGACCGACGACCTGTACCTCCAGGAGTTGGACGTCTTCCTCGGGCCGAATTACCTGGTGACCTATCATGAGGAACCGCTCGAGTTCCTCACGGAGGCCCGCCGCGCGATCGAGCGCGACCCGCGCGACCGCATGCAGCACGGTGCGGACCACTTGCTCTTCCGTTTCCTTGATCGCTCGGTCGACCAGTCGCTCGCGGCGATCGAGGTCCTTGACGAGCGGATCGACGCGGTGCAAGACGCCGTGATGGCGGACCTCGGGCCGGCGAACCTGCACCAGATTTTTCGGATCAAGCGGTCGGCGATCCAGCTCCAGAAGACCTTCGGCCCCCAGCGCGACGTCCTGAACAAGCTGTCCCGCGACCCCTACAACGTCGTGAGGGAAGAGCACCGCGTCTACTTCCGCGACGTCTACGACCACATCGTCCGCATCCACGACATCTCGGAGAGCCTCCGCGACCTCATCGCCGGCACGCTCGACACCTATCTCTCGGTGACGTCGAACCGCACCAACGAGATCATGAAGACGCTGACGATGGTCACGGTCATGTTCATGCCCATGTCGTTCCTCACGGGCTTCTTCGGCATGAATTTCTTCGGCGACACCCTCGCCTTCGAAACCCCCCTCCCCAAATACGCCCTCTTCTTCGGAACGGTCGCCATCATGGGGCTCTCGCCCGTGGTGATGCTCGTCCTGGCGCGGCGCCGGCGGTGGTTCTGAGCGTCGACGCTTCGCGACGGCCGGGCATGGTGTATACTTGCTCCATGCGACGCCACGCCGGTTGAGGCGTCGCGGGAGGATCTTCGGGGGCCGTTCCGAGGTCCGGAAGGGGTGAGGGATGTCGACCCGATGGCGAGTCCAACCCTTTGATCGCGACCAGATCGCCGCGCTGAGCCGAGGCGCGGGCATCCCCCCGCTGGTGGCTCAAGTGCTGATCAACCGCGGGGTCCGCGATCCCGAACGCGCCCGAGCCTTCCTCGAATCCCGCCTCAACGGGCTGAACGATCCCGAGAGCCTGCCGGGCGCCGTGGCCGCGGCCGATCGCGTGGTGAAGGCCGTTCGCGAGGACCGCTCGATCGTCATCTACGGCGATTACGACGTCGACGGCGTCTGCGGCGTGAGCGTCCTCTGGGCCGCCCTGAAGCTGGCGGGCTCGAAGCGGGTCGACTATTACATCCCGCATCGGGTCCAGGAAGGGTACGGCGTCAACGCCGAGGCCCTGCGGCGGATCGCCGCCGATCATCCGGGTGCCCTGGTCGTAACGGTCGATTGCGGCATCTCGGCCGTCGCCGAGGCCCATCTGGCCCGCGAGCTGGGGCTTGAACTCATCATCACCGACCACCACACGATCGGCGCGGAGCTTCCCTCGGCCGACGTCTTGGTCCATCCCCGCCTGCCGGGGGGGTCGTATCCATTCGGCGACCTCTGCGGCGCGGCGGTGGCTTTCAAGCTCGCCTGGCAGATCTGCAAGAGCTTCGGCGACGGCAAGAAGGCCTCGCCCCACCTCCGCGACTACCTGGTCCGCTCGCTCGGCCTGGTGGCGATGGCGACCGTCGCCGACGTCGTCCCCTTGAAGGACGAGAATCGGATCCTGGTGCGGCACGGACTCGCCGGGGTCATGGGTTCGCCGACGACGGGGATGCGCGCCTTGATGCGGGTCGCGAACTGCCTGAACCGCTCGAAGCTCACGGCCGGGACGGTGGGGTTCAGCCTGGCGCCCCGGATCAATGCGGCCGGCCGGCTGGAACGGGCCATGCGCGCCGTCGAGATGCTGACGACCGACGACGACGCGCTCGCCGACCTGATCGCCGACGAACTGAACGCCGTCAACCAGCGCCGTCAGGAGGTCGAGCGCGAGATCGTCCAGCAGGCCCAGGAGCAGATACGGTCGGAGGGGGGCCTGAAGGAGCGTGGGGCGATCGTCCTGGGCCGCAAGGAATGGCACCCGGGGGTGATCGGGATCGTCGCCAGTCGGCTGGTCGAGATCTACCACCGGCCCACGATCCTCGTGGCCTTCGGCGAGGAGTTCGCCCAGGGCTCCGCGCGGTCGGTGCCCGGCTTCAACATCTACGAGGCGATCCAGGACTGCGCCGAAGGCCTCATCGGCTTCGGCGGCCATTCCGCCGCGGCCGGCGTGCGGATGGCGGAAGCGCATTTCCCCACTTTCGCCGAGCGGTTCGATTCACGCTGTCGGACCCTCCTCACGCCGGAGCTGCGCGAACGCGTGCTCACCATCGACGCTGAGGTCCCGCTCTCGATGATCAACCTGAACGTCGTCCAGGAGCTGGAGCGGCTGGAGCCTCATGGGATGGGCAACCCCCGCCCCCTGTTCCTCGCCAGCCAGGCCCGGATCGTCGGCGAGCCGAGGGCCGTCGGAGAGACGAAGAAGCACCTCCAGTTCAAGATCGGGCAGGGGGCTTCCGTCTTCAAGGCGATCGCCTGGAACCTGGCCGACAAGGGCAAGGACCTCGCCCACGACGTCGAATGCAGCGTCGTCTTCCACCCCTGCGTCGACGAGTGGAACGGCTATCGTCGCGTGCAGCTCGAGATCAAGGACTTCGTCGTCTCGGGCCTGGCGCCGCTTCCCGTCGAGGCCGCAGCGGCCCTCGTCTGATCCGCGACACCGCGGGGCGACTTCGGGGTTAGATGATCAGCCACCTCGGCCCACGCCGGACGCCATCGCCATGGTGCGGCGTGGGGGCCGGGCGGCGTCGGAACCAAGGAGTCTTCTCGATGCGATCGCGATGCGCGAATTTGGCGGGACTCGGCATGGCCCTCGGTCTAACGCTGGTCGGCCCCACGTTCGGTGATGAGCCCAAGACCGGCGCGGGCAAGCGCCTGGCCGGGCTTTTCGCGGATCTCGACGTCGACAACGACGGCGTCCTCGATAAAGGCGAGGTCGCCGCGAGCGCGAAGCCCGCCTTCCAGAAGATCCTCGCCAAGGGCGACGCGAACGACGACGGCAAGATCGACTCCAAGGAGTTCGACGCGCTGGCCGAGAAGGTCGTCGCCGCACGCAAAGGCGAAGCGAAGACGAAGGGCGTCAAGGCTGCGAAGGCCGACGCCAAGGCGGGCGACGTGGCCGTTGGGGCTTCGGCCAAGGGCGCTGCAAAAGGCGGCGAGCGGCTCAAGGGCCTCGCCGAGCGTTTCAAGACGCAGGACGCCGACAAGGACGGCCGGTTGAGCCGCGACGAGTTCCAGGGCAAGCCCGCCGCGTTCGAACGGCTCGACGCCGATCACAACGGCTATCTGGACAAGGCCGACCTCAAGGCCCTCCGCGGCCGGCGGAAGTCGGCCAAGCCCGACGCCTCGAACTGACCTTCGAATTCAGGCGGGCCGGGAGGTGCCGAGCCCTCCCGGCCGCTCGATCGGGCGAGATCGTCGATCAACGTCCAAAGGCGTCGCGGGCGCAGCCGGCCGCACCGATGAAGCCGGCGTCGCCGCCCAGCTCGGCGTAGTCGATCCGCGTCCCCTTGGCGACGGCTGGGAAGGCCATCTTCTGGACGTGCTGGCGTATGTCTTCCAGGAAGCCCTGGCCTGCGGCGATCATCCCCCCCCCGAACAGGACGATGTCGGGGTCGATCGTGTGCAGGAGCGTCACGGTCCCGACGGCCAGGTAGAACGCCGTCTCCTTCATGAGCCGGCGTGCGGCGGGGTCGCCGGCGTCGGCGGCCTCGCTGATCGCGCGACTCGTCAGGTCGTCGGGGGGGATTTCTCGGAGCACGCTCTTCATCGAGCCTTCGGACAGCAGGTCGTGGGCCCGTTTCACGAGGGCGGTGGCGGAGGCGTAGGCTTCCAGATGGCCGTACGCCCCACAGCCGCAGCGCCGGCCGTTTTCCATCTGGACGATGATGTGGCCGCACTCGCCGCCGTGGCTGTGGCGGCCCTCGATGATCCGCCCCTCGGTGATGATCCCGCAGCCGACGCCGGTGCCGAGCGTGAACAGCACCAGGCTCCGGGTGTTCCGCCCCGCGCCGGCCCAATACTCGCCGTAGGCGGCGGCGTTGGCGTCGTTCTGGAGGATCGTCGGCTTGTCGAGCTTCGCGGCCAGCAGGTCGCGGATCGGCAGCTGGTTCCATCCCGGCAGGTTGGGCGGCTGCAGCAGCATGCCGCGCGACAGGTCCATCGTGCCCGGCGACCCCAGGCCGACGCCCGAGATCTGGTCCCACCTCAGGCCGCTGGCCTCGACGGCGAGGCGGCCGGCCTTCGCCAGATTCTCGATCCCGACCTCGGGTCCGCGGTCGGCCTCGGTCTCGATGCTGACCGACGAGAGCGGACGCCCCGTGTCCTCGACCACCCCGCTCTTGATGTTCGTCCCCCCGAGGTCGATGCCCAGGTAGAACGGCGGGCGGGGATCGAACGCGTTCATGAAACTCAGCCTTTATTCAGTGGAAGCTTCGGGCGGGCGGGGGCGCGCGGACTCCTCGACGGAGGATTTCAGCTTACGACGCGGCCTTCGCTCGGTCAACTCCGCGGCGAGCGACCGAGATTCTTCGTTTTCCGTCCCGCAACGCTCAACCAGGCCGTTTTTTGCGGGCCAGCACGAAGATCGTATGAGGGTCCTTCCAGGGCGAGAGGCACCAGGAGATCAGCTTGAGGAGCGGGAAGGTGGCGACCGTCAGCGGGTCGATCCTGGAGCGGAAGATCTGGTGCTGAATCCAGGTCACGACCGTCGATCCCAACGTGCCGAATCGGAGTCGGTCGACGGGCTCGAAGCCCGATTCCTCCAGGACCCGCTCGAGCTGCTCGAAGGTGAACCCGTTGCGGACGTGCCAGCCGTCCTCGAACCGAGTGACGCGGATGCGATCGGCGTTGCCCTGCCAGTCGCGGTCGGGCGTGGTGATGTAGACGAGGCCGTCCTCGTCCAGCAGGTCGTGGATCTGCCGGAGCGCCTTGGGCGCATCGAGGATGTGTTCGATGACGTCGAGCAGGAGGACCTGATCGAACCGCCCGTGTTCCGAAGGATCGGCGGTCAGCGTCTCGAGGCTGGCGCGGCGGATGGAGAGCTGATCCTCGGTCAGGCCGAGGAAGCTGCGCATCTCCTCGCAATGATGCTTCTCCCAGTCGTGGATCGTGATGCCCAGGCACTGCGCGCCCCGTATCACGGCCTGGTGGGAGAAATAGGCGTTGCCGCAGCCGCAGTCGAGGGTGCGGACGGGCGCGTCGGCCGTGCCCGTGAGGAACAATCGACAGACCTTCGACTTGTCCCGGCTGACCCAGTTGGTGCCGGGGAACATCGCGTATTTGAGCCAGAGGCGGGCGCGCTTCGCTGCGGACAGATTCTCGGTGTAGGCGCGGAGCACGGTTCATCCCTCCATGATGTCGACTCGTGCGCGACCCTGCGGCCGCGGATGCAATCCGTTGGCTCGACAAGATAATCGGGACGACACCCCTCGGCAAGGTCAGATCCCGGCGCTCACCGAGCCGCCGGCGCAGGTAGGATCGCGACCGCGGCGCGTCGAGAATCGGCGAAAATCTCGGAGGCCGCGCGGCGAAGGCTCGACGCCGTGACCCCTGCGAGAGCCGCCTTCATCCGGGCGGGATCGATCCCGAGCTGCTCGCGGCGCCCCAGCGCGAAGGCGACGCCGTAGAGGTTGGCCCCGAGCGCCTCGTCCGGCAGGTCGGACGCGCCCAGGAAGAAGCCGAACATCGAGGCGACCTGCGTTGTCTCACCGGCCGCGAGTTCTTTCCCGATCAGCCCGGAGATCCAGCCGTCCACCCGGCGCGTCGTGTCTTCCGGCGCTTCCCCATCTCTCGCGACGCTCGACGCGACCATCGCGGCGGGATCGTCGAGCAGGGGCATATGGACCTGGACGGCGGTCGTCGGGTCCATCCCGGCCGTCATCAGTCGGGCTCCCAGGACGGCATAATCCGCGTAGAGCGGGTCCGTGGGCTGTGGGGCCGAGACCGCCACGGCGGAGATGGCCGGACCTGCGCCGGTCGTCGTCGCGATCTGCGCGTGTTTGGTCGGCGTCGTGCCCGGCTCTCCCGCTCGAGGGAGTTCATCACCGGCTGGAATCGCACCGAAATGACGTTCGATCAGGGTCTTCGCCGTCGTCGGATCGACGGCGCCGGCCAGCGCGAGGATCGCGTTGCGGGGCTTGTAGTAGCGACGCCAGCGCTCGCTGACCTCGTCGGCGGTCATCCTGGCGACATGCTCGGGAAGGCCGCCGCGGCGGCCGCCGTTCGGACTCGGTCTGACGATCTCGCGAGCATTATTCACGGCCGCGAGAGTGGGCACGCGGTCGAACATGGCGGAGACCTCTTGCAGGAGTCGGGGGCGCTCGCGATCCAGATCCGCGTCGGTGATCGTCAACGCTCCCATTCGCGCCGCCGCCTCGCGAAGCTCGGCGTCCAGATCGGAGGCCAGGGCGACGGTCGCGAAGGCCGTGTAGCGATCTCCCGTCTGGGCGTTGCATCCCGCGGGATAGCGCTGGAAGAATTCCTCGGCCGACCGGACGGGCGCCCCTCCCGCCGCGGCCGTGACGTAAACGTGTTCCACGAGGTGCGCCAGGCCTGATCGACCTTCCGGATCATGGTCGCCGCCGATGTCATAGAGGATGACGACGGAGACCTGTGAAGCCCCGGAAACGGGACGTAACAGGACTCTCAAGCCGTTGTCCAGTCGGATGGGCGTCGTCCTCTGCGGCTGCGAATGGCTCGTGCAACCGGCGAGTCCGAGGAGCCCCGTGAAGAGAAGCAGGGGCACCGGCCTCGACTTACCGGAGGTCTTGCGTCGGTACATCAGAGTCGCCCTCGCCAACTCGATCGCCAGGGCGGCCCCCCCCAGCACCAAACCGGCCGACCGGGCGTGAATCAGGCTCCCTCTCAGGAGTTGAACGATGGGACGATCCAGCTCCGGCATGCCGCTCGGGCCGCCGGCGAGCCAGGCGGCGGCGACGTCGCGCGCCACGGCGGTCTGATGGGCGATCGCGGCCCCCCCGAGAGCTGTCTCCCAGGCCACGGCCAGGCCTCCGAGGGCCACCCGTCGGGCCACGGCCGCCCCGCCCACGGCCAACTCGCCGACCGCCAGGCCTCCCATTGCAATGCCGCCGAAAGCCGCGCCGCCGATGGCCAGCAGGCCGCTCGCCAGTCCGCCGAAGCCGACGATGCCAACGGCGACCCCGCCGAAACTCGCGACGCCGATCGCAGTCCCACCGATCGCCACCCCGCCCACGGCCCGCGTCCCCACGGCGAGCACGACCCCGAGGGCCTCGTCGCCTACGGCGATCCAGCCTCTTGCGGAGCGTTTGGGAGCGGCCGGCTCGATCTCGACGCCGTCTCGGTCGAACGCGGGCGGGTCGCCGACCTGGACGTCGATCAGCGGCAACCCGAGGAGTTGTAGGTCGCTGCGGTAGACGCGGCCTTGGACGCGCCGTGCCATGTAGGCCATGCCCCGCCGCATCGGGCTCCGATTGGCATCGTCGACCGGAACTCGAGATTCACGGACCAATCGGATGCTGCGACTCAGCCTCCAAACGTCCAGCAAGACCGCGACCTGGAAAGCGACCACCGCAGCGAGCCAGGTCGGCAGATACCAGCGAGTGCCGCCGCCGATCTGGATGAAGAGGAGCAGGAAGGCCAGGAAGCCCAACGAAACGAAGAGCATCCTTCGACCGAATCCGAGGTAGAGATCGCGCTCGCGGAGGGTGGGCGCGGCTTGCGCCGGCAGCCAGGCGCCGAGCCATCCTCCGGCCAGCCCGGCCAGGGCGCCGAGAAGTCCCGAGGCCGCGACGGGAACGGCGGCCGTCCGGATCATCGTGCCGCCGAATGCGGCTGCGGTCTTCGCGCTCGTGCCGGCCAGGCCGATTCCCGCCATCACGCCGGCCGTGAAGGAACGGCCGGGACGCGTGCGCCGCAGGCCGTCCTCGACAAGATCGGCGAGCCGGTCGCGGAGCAACGCCCGACCTCGGGCGAGCCGCTGTTTGACGGCGTCCACGGAGACGTCCAGCGCCGCGGCGACGTCGGCGACCGATTGGTCCTGGCGGTAGTAGAGGATGAGCGGTTCGCGGTAGAGGCTCGGGACCTCGCCCAGCGTCCGCCAGATCAGGGCCTTCTCCTCCTCTCGCAGGGCCGCCTCCGCAGGATCGAGGCCCGGCGCTTCACGGTCCGTGGCGAGCTTGCCAAGCTTCGAGGACCGCGACGCGGCCGCATGGCGGGCTGCGTTCGCACCCAGGTTTCGCGCGATGCCGCAGAGCCAGGGTCGCAGACGGGTAGGGTCGGCAAGCGAATCACGACCGCGCCAGGCGGCCCAGAACGTCTCTTGGGCGACATCCTCGCTGGTCGCGAGATCTCCGCACGCGTTGAACGCCACGCCGGAGACCAGCGATTGGTGCCGTAGCACGACCTGCTCGAACGCCTCGCGGCTCCCGGCGCAGGCCTGCCGCCAGAGGTCCGCGTCCGCCGTCGCCGTTTCGATTTCCGTCGTCATCGCCGTCTCCAGGGATGTACCGCCTGGCACGACCGGAGGCCATTTTCCGAGGCCATCGATCTTCCATCCCTGAGTGGCACCGCGACGTGATATGGTGACAGGAATTCGGCGGCGAGTCGATCGGCGCGCGGAAACGCCCCCGACGCCGGCGGGCGTCGGGGGCGTTCCGTGCGTATCGCGAGTCTCGCGTCAGGCGCGGGCGTCGGCCTCGGCCTTGTGCGCCATGTACCACTTGATGGTCCTGGCGAGGCCGGCTTCGAGGCTTGTGGGAGGGGTCCAGTCGAGGACGCTCTTCATTTTGGAGACGTCGAGGACCTTGCGCATGACGCCGTCGGGCTTGGTGCGGTCCCAGACGATCTCGCCGTCGAAGCGGGTGAGGCGGGCGACGATCTCCGAGAGTTCCTTGATCGACGTGCCGATGCCGGTGCCGAGGTTGAGGGGCTCGGAATAGCCGCTGGCGAGCAGGAGCGCGACACCTTCGGCCGCATCGCCTGAATAGATGAACTCGCGGACCGGGGCGCCGGTGCCCCAGCAGACGACCTGCTTCTTCTTCTCGATGACCGCGTCGGCGAACTTCTTGATGAGAGCCGCCGCGACGTGCGACCGGTATTCGCCGAAGACGTCATGCTCGCCGTACAGGTTGGTGACGATCGGCATCTGGCCGATCATGCCGGTGCCGCGGTTGTAGGCCCGCATGCCGACTTCCATCACCTTCTTCGTGAAGCCGTAGGCCTCGACCGAGGGATGGAGCGGGCCCGACCAGAAGTCGCTCTCCTTCATGTCGCCGTTGACGGAGCCGGCGTAGGCGCAGGCGGAGCCGATCGTGAGAAACTTCTTGACGCCGACCTTCGACGCGGCGTCGAGGAGGTTGACGCCCATGATGACGTTTCGCTGAAAGATCTGGACCGGCTCGGCCACGCAGATGCCCAGCCCGCCGTAGTGGGCGGCGGAATGGACGACCGTGTCGGGACGGACCTGCTCCAGGGTCCGACGCGTCGAGGAGGGGTCCATCAGGTCGAAGTCGGGGCGGCCGGGGGTGACGACGGTGTGGCCGCGCTCGCGGAGCGTCTCGGCGATGCGTCGTCCGAAGAAGCCGGTTCCACCGGTCAGCAAGATGCGGTCTGGCATGTCCGTCCTCGCAAGCGTCCCGGCATGGGGAGCCGCCGCCTTGGAGGAGGGCTCGTCACGCGAGGGAGCCGTGGTGTTGCGTCTTGATCCAAAACCATCCCTGTCGGGCCCGGACGGGACCCGGTCGCCCTTTTCTGGACGCGGCGAAGTATAATCGAGTCGTCCCCTCGCGCCGAGACGAGTTGTCGGCGGCCGATTTCGCACGTCGGAGCCTTGTTCCATGACTCGGGATCTCGCCGAATGCAACGGCTCAAGGCGGGACTGGATTTATCGTGCGACGGCGACATTAGGTCTCTCGGCGCTCGGCGTCCCGCCGCTTTGCGACCGGCTCTCGAACGCCGAGGAGCCGCCGCCGGCCGCCGGCGAGCCCGAACGGATCGCCAAAATCGAGGCCCAGGCGAAGCACGCGGGCGTCACACCGATTGGGGTCTCCAGGACGACCCACTTCCTGGGCGTCGGCAACGCGTCGGGCCCGTTTCGCAAGCAGGCCCTGGAGATCTGCGAGGCCCTCGGCCGGGTCTTCCTGAAGCACCTACGCGACCGAGGATTCCGCGTCGTCTACCCGGATCGACGCCTGATGGTCGTGGTCCTGCGGGACGCGATCTCGTACGGCTCGCTCGTGGGCGAGGCCCCGGGCAAGGACGTCGGCGGCCACTTCGACCTGGACGCCGACCGCCTGGTCGTCTTTGATTTCCGGCCCGATCAGGGCGTCGGAGGCACGGCGGAGCGGATTAATACATTTACGCTCGTTCACGAAACCGCCCACCTGCTCACCTTCAACACCGGGCTGCTGGCGGCCGACCCAGAGCCTGCGAAGTGCATCACGGAGGGCCTCGCCACCTATTTCGAGATGTGGCGGCTGGCCTCGAAGGCGCCGGTCGGGCGAATCAATCAACCCCGACTGATCGCGATCCGCGACGCCTTGAAGGCCGGCGAACCGTGGATCTCGACGAAGAGCCTGATGACCGAGGACGCGCTCTTCGACGACCCCAAAACGGCCCAGCTCGCCTACGGACAGAGCTGGCTGATGATGTACCACTTGCTCTCATCCCGCTCGATCTGGCCGAACGTGGTCGACTACCTGGCCGACTTACGGACGAATGGACGCGGCGGCCGCGTCGCGATGCTTGAGAAGCATCTGGGGCCCATCGCGACGCTCGACGATCGGCTCCGGACTCTAGGCCGGGATCTGGTTCGCGGCCTCTGACGTCGGACGAGTACTCAGCCCAGGACGGGGTTGAGACCCATGTTGGTGCGCATCTCGGCCCGCTGCTTTTCGTAGTGCATGAGGAGCTTGCGGTCCCGGAAGTGCTGCCGCTCCTTGCGCTGCTGGGCGTTGACGAAGAACCGGCGCCAGCGGGCGTTGGTCAGCTCGCCGCGGCCGGCGAGGCGGGCGCGGATGCGCCGGGCGGGCTTCTCGCCGAAGGATTCGACGATCTCGTCCTCCAGGCAGACGAAGAACTGGCATCGGCCCGGGTCGCCCTGGCGGGCGGAGCGGCCGGCGAGCTGGCGGTCGATCCGCCGCGACTCGTTGCGCTCGGTGCCGATGACGTGCAGCCCGCCCAGGTCCGCCACGCCCTCGCCGAGCTTGATGTCGGTTCCGCGACCGGCCATGTTCGTCGCCACCGTCACCCGCCCCTTCTGGCCGGCCTGGGCGACGATCTGGGCCTCGATCTCGTGGTTCTTGGCGTTGAGCACCTGGTGCTCGATGCCCGCCTCGGCGAGCAGGGCGCTGAGGTGCTCGGACTTCTCGATCGACCGGGTGCCGACCAGGACGGGCGCACCCATCCGGTTCCACTCCACGATCTGATCGGCGACCGCCTGGAACTTCTCCACCTCGTTCGAGTAGACGCGGTCGGGGAGCCAGATGCGGGCGCAATGGCGGTTGGTCGGGATCTTCATCACGCCGACCTTGTAGATCCGCCGCAGCTCGGCCGCGTCCGAGGTCGCGGTGCCGGTCATGCCCGCGAGCTTCTTGAAACGCTTGAAGAAGTCCTGGACGGTGACCCGCGCGGCGGTGATCGTCTCGAGCGTGATCTCCAGCTTCTCCTTGGCCTGGATCGCCTGATGCAGGCCGTCCTGCCACTGGCGGCCGGGCATCATGCGGCCGGTGAACTCGTCGACGATGACGATTTCGCCCTCATGGATCACGTAGTCGCGGTCGCGAAGGTAGGCGATCTGGGCGCGAAGGGCCCGCTCGACGTACTCGTAAAGGGTGTCGACCGTCAGCATGACGAACGACGGGTGGGCCGCGCGCGATTGCACCTTGCGGCGGCCGGCCGCGCTCAGCTCGGCCTTCTTCTCGATCGGGTCGTACTTGTAGTCCTTGATACGTACGAGCGTCGCGGCCAACTGGTCCGCGCCGTAGTAGGCGGAGGCCTCTTCCTGGGTCGGCTGGTTGTTGGCGCCGATGATGAGCGGCGTCCGGGCCTCGTCGATCAGGATGCTGTCGGCCTCGTCGACGACGGCGAAATTGTGCGTCCGCTGGACCGGCGTCTCGGCCTCGAGGTGGTTGCCCTGGCCGAGGAAGGCCTGCTCGAACGACTTGCGGTGGGTGTCGCCGAGCTGGAGCCGCTTGAGCTCGTCGCGGAGGAAATCGAAGCCCATCTCCTTGCTCGTGCCGTAGGTGATGTCGCAATTGTAGGCCTTGCGACGCTCCTGGTCGGCCATACCGGTCTGGATGCAGCCCACGGTCATGCCCAGGTGGCGGTAGACCTGGCCCATCCACTCGGCATCGCGGCGGGCGAGGTAATCGTTGACCGTGACGACGTAGACGCCCTTGGCCGGCAGGGCGTTCAGGAACGCGGGCATGGTGGCGACGAGCGTCTTGCCTTCGCCCGTCTCCAGCTCGGCGATGCAACTGTTGTGGATCGCCACGCCGCCCACGACCTGGACGTCGAACTGACGCTGGCCGATCGTTCGCTTCGCGGCCTCCCGGGTGAGCGCGAAGGCCTCGGGGAGCAGGACGTTCAGGGAGTCGCCCTGGCGTGAACGGAGGCGGAGGTTGTTGGCCTTCTCCCGAAGCTCGGCGTCGGTGAGCGGTTCGAAGACGGGCTCGAGCGCGTTGACGCGCTGGACCTGCACGGCGTACGAGGCGAATCGGCCGGCCGTGGTCGGCCCGGCGAGCCGGGACACCTGGTTGATCCATCCCACGCCGAGTCGGCTTGCCATGGTGCTTCCTCTGACTTCGCCTGGATTTCCGACCTGAAGGTCCGCCGCGTCCGACGCCCCGCCCGGGGCCGGGACGGATCCCGCCGTAGGAATAGGACGTCCGACGGCGACGCCTTCCCAGGAAAATCCTCGCCATCCGCCGGGATCGACGCGCGACGCCCTCACGGGTTGGCGGCGGAGGCGGCCCGGATGTAGCTCAGCCCGGATCGGCCGAAGGTCCAGTAGTCGCGCGGGCGCTCCGGCTTGAGCCCGCCGTCCTGCGCCCGCTTTGCCAGCATGTCCCATTTCTCGGCGGCCGACGGTTCGCCCGGCTGTTCGTCGCCCGGCCCTCGGCCCCACAGGATGAAGGCCCCCGGCGTGGTTTGGACGAACCATCCCCGATTCAGCTTCGGGTCGTCGTGGATCGCCAGGACCTGGAGCGAGGGCTCGGCGACCGCCTCGGCCTCGCGTCCAGGCTCCAGGAAGAACCCGGCGAGCTTCGCCGCCTGGACGATCCCGCGATCGACGGCGGCTCGCTCGGGGGTTTTCGCCGTCTCTGTCCTCCAGATCTTGCCGACGCGATCCTTGTCCGGGAGCGTGAGTCCGTGGACCTGGATGGAGATCAATCGACCGAGCCGTTCGGTGTCGATATCCTGCTGCGGCAGGATGCAGCCTTCGCGGTCCAAAACGACCTGGTCGGCGGCGGTGACCTGGACCCTGGCGACGGGGATGCGGTAAGCCAACCGCACCACCAGTCCGCGAGGTGGGAATGCGATCGACTCGACCCGCTCGACCCAGGGGAAATGCTTGAAGACGTCGCCGATTCGATCCGGGTCGACGTCCAGGACGGGGAGGACCTCGGGCTCGTTGGCGTTCCGGCGGACCCGATCCAGGAAGGTCGCAGCCCCGCCCCGGAAGCACGACGGGGGGGGGACGGGCAGCTCGATCCGATCGAAACGGAGCTGATACCGAGGCTGCTTGTGGAGCCACGCCACGGCGGAGGACACGGCGTGTCCGCCCGCATAGGCGAGGACGGCCAGGATGCAGGCGGTCAGCACGCAGGCCGTGGCGAGTCTGCGGACGTCGAGCCGGCCGGTGGTCCGGACGAATTCGAATCTGCGGGGGCGAGAGGGGACCTCCGGGGCGTCGTCATCGCCGTCCGACGCGACGATCCGGGGAATGTCGCGGTAGTTCATATCCCCGGCTCCTCCCTGATCGGCCGGCGCGCGACGACCCGGCCGCGGTGGACGGCCGGCGAACTCCCTCTCGCCCACTCCCGTCCCGAATGTCCCCATGCTACCAGATCTGGAGTTGCAGTTCCAATTCGTAGCCGAACTGCTGCCAGACTCGCTGCTGGATCTGGTCGATCAGGTGGAGGACGTCGTCCGACTTCGCCCCGGGGTGGGCGATGATGAAATTGGCGTGCCGGTCGGAGATCTCGGCCCCACCGTGACGCGTCCCCTTCATCCCCGCCTGATCGATGAGCGCCCCGGCGGAGATGTCGGCGGAGGGGTTCTTGAAGATGCAGCCCGCCGACTGGTGGCCGTAGGGCTGGTTCTCTTTCTTGACGATCCAGATCCGCCGCATGCGCCGGACGACCGACTCGGGGTCCTCGCGGGAAAGCTCGAATTCCGCCGACAGGATCACCGGCTCGTCGAGGTTCGATTCCCGGTCGACGAAGCTGAGGTCGTCGCGCTCCCGCTCCTGGACTTCGAACGAGGAGTCGAGAACCGCGACGCGACTCACGTACGGTCCGATGGCCCCCTGTCGACTGCCGGCGTTGCCGCGAAGCGCCCCGCCCACGGTCCCCGGAATGCCGGTAAGAATCTCCAGGCCGGCCAGGCCGGCGCGGGCGGCCTGCGAGATCAGGGCCGTGAGCGGCACTGCGGCCCCGACGGAGATCCGTTCGTCGACGATCGCGACGTCGGAGAAGAAGGGGCTCTCCATGTGGACTACGAGTGCGTCGACTCCCTCGTCGCGCACCAGGACGTTCGTCCCGCCCCCGAGGAGTCGGAAGCCGATCCCTTCGTCGTTCGCGCGGCGCAGGACGGCACGCAAGTCCTCGATAGTGCGAGGTTTGGCGAAATAAGCGGCGGGTCCGCCGAGCCGGAACCAGATCAGCGGGGCCAGCGGCTGGTTCTCGGCGACGAACTCCCGGAATTCCTGGAAAGGATGCTGCAAGCGACGAACCCCAACTGGCGACCGAACTCTCCCGAATATGATCGGGCGCATGGTAGCCTTAAGGCGTATGACCGTCAAGCGCGCGGCGAGGACGGTCGAAGGGGCCCCGCTTCAACCCTAACCAGGAGAGGCTCGCGGCTCATCGGGGGCCGGTCCCAGGTTTGGCCACCTTCGCCAGATCGGCCACGCGCGAGTCGCGGAAGGCCTTTAAGGTCCGGCCGCCGTCGAGCCGCCATCCCGACTGGTCGTCGCCCGAGAGGATCATCGTGACCTCCACGGCGCCGCCGATTTTCATGTTCGTCGAGACGTCGGGGACGGCGAACCCCAGGCGGCCTACCGGCTGATCGGGACGGATCGAGGCCACGACCTCGGAAAGTCCGGGGCCGGGGGCTTCGGGCTTGACCGTTAGCTCGACAGTTGGAGTGGCCGACTGCAGGTCGCCGTGTTCCCGAAGCTCGGGCAGGATCGCCTCCGAGAGTTCCGCGGCCGCGTCGCCGGTGCCCGAAACAGAGAGCTTGCGAAGCGTCGGCACGTCGTTGCGGACCAACGCGTGGGCGATCTTGACCGCCTGATCGTCGCGGCTCAAAGGTCGAGGCCCGCGCACGAGCGGACGGGCGACCCAGATCAGGAGCACGAGGACGGCGGCGAGGGCGACCTTTGGCACGATGGATTTCAATCGGGCGACCCAATGATCCACCTCTTCCTCGACGTGATCGAGGGCGTGGACCGGGTCCGGATGGTGCATCGCCCCCTTGGCGAGGTCGGGGGGAGGCCCCGCTACGATCTTCCCCGCGGAAGTGAGGTGGAAGCTCTTGAGGCACTTCTTGCACAGGAGGCGCGTGTCGACCTTATCCTTGGGGACACGACCTTCGGCGCCGCACGAGGGGCAATGCATCGAAACCACGACGGTCCTCCTCTCCCTTCGAGCGTCGAACGTCTTCGAGGATTTCGCGTTGCGTCCCCATTTATTACGATACGGGCTACAGGGGCCGTTGTGTCTTCCCAGCAAAATATTCAGGTTTCCTTGAATCTTAAAGACGTCGTCGTCGCGTGCGCGACGTCCCGATCCACCGCACGGCGGAGCCGAGGTTGAACACGAAGAAATTCCGACTCGATGCGCCCAACACCGCCTGCTTCTGGACCTTGGCGCTCGCCGCGGCCCTGCTCTCGGGACTTCTGGTCGGCGTCGAGCCGGTGGGCGGCGACCCCGACCGCATGTATCGGCCGATCAAGGCCGAGCTGGCGCGGTCGCTGGCCGAGGCGAGGCTGCCGTTCTGGTCCGACCGCGTGGGGCTGGGCTTCCCGCTCGTGGCCGAGAGCCACGCGGCGGCGTTCTACCCGCCCAACCTGCTGCTCTACCGTTTCCTCTCCGTCCCCTTCGCCTATCGCCTTTCGATGTTCCTGCACTACCTCTTCATGGCGGGTGCAACCTACGCCTACGCCCGTCGCCTGAAACTCACTCCCTACGGAGCGAGCCTGGCGGCGCTGAGCTTCAGCTTCTGCGGGTTCCAGTCGATCCATTCGAGCCACGAGTGGTCGTACCACGCCTTGCCGTACCTGCCGCTCTGCCTGCTGTTGGCCGAGCGGATCATGGCCGAGGGCCGCGTGCTCCCGGTCGCCGGGCTGGGCCTGGCCTACGGCCTCCAGTTGACGGTCGGCCATTTCCAGGTCCAGTCCTGGACGGCGGGGCTCGTGCTGGCGACGGGGATCTGGCGGACGCTGGAGTCTCCTCGACATATCTTACGGGTGCTCGGAGTCATCGCGGGACTTGCCTGGGGGGCGGCGATCGCGGCGGTCCAGCTCGGCTCGAGCTGGGAACTGGCTCGGTTCGTCGGCTACGACGATCGGCCGTTCCTGGAGCTGGCCTTCTTCGGATTTCCCCCGGCCCACTGGGCCGAACTCGTGGTCCCAAGCTGGCTGCGCGGCATACCCGGCGGCCCCGAGGCGAATTACTGGTACGCGCTGGGGACGACCGGCTACGAAGCTTGCCTGTACATCGGCACGATCCCGCTCATCTTCGCGTTCGTGGGCCTGCTCTCGAAGGGCGGCTCGGCCATGCGATTCTGGATCGGCGTGACGCTGGCGACCTTCATCCTGGCCGTCCTGCCCGGCGTCTGGCTGCAGGGCTTCGAGTGGGTCGCCTCGCTCCCGGGGATGGGGCTCTTCCGGGCGCCGGGCCGGTTCCTGGCGCTCACGAGCCTGGGACTGGCGCTATTCGCCGGGCATGGCCTCGATCGTGGCGGGAGTCGCGTCCTGGCGTGGACGGGCCTGGCGCTCGCTCTGGTCTTCGCCGCGACTGGTGCCTGGTGGGTCGTCTCCTGGTCGTGGCGGCCGGACCACGTGCGGGAACTAGGGGGCGACCGCCTCCTGATCCGGCTTGCGATGGCCGGGGGCGCCTGGTTGATCGCGGCGATCCTGGCCGCGGCGTGGCTACGCGGGCGGGTCCCCGCGCAGGTCTTGCTCGTCGCCACCGCGGCCGAGCTGGGCGGGCTCTATTACACTTCGACGACGGATTGGGGCTGGGCCGTGCCGGTCCCGGGGTCGAGCCCTATACTGAAGCGGCTCGCCGCGGAGAAGGACGTCGGCAAGGTCGCCGGCCTGCTCAGCGACATCCCCTTGCGGTTCGGGATGGCCCCGCTCTTCCCGTATACCGGTTTTGCAGCCCCGCCTCCCCATCGCTATTTCTCCGCCTTCACCCAGCGCAACGTACCCATGAACAGCCCGCTGACGGCCGCGACGTCGCCGGGCTATTTCTTCTATCAACACACCGACTTGCTTTCAGGATACGGAGCGACGCACGGCGTGTGGGACGGTCCGGTGGATTCGCCCTCGGTCGAGATGATCGTGCAGCAGCGAGACGAAACTCTCGATCGTCTCGTCAACCGGCCGGCCGGCGCGCCCGCTCATGCGTCGTGGCGACTGTACCGGATCAAGGACGCGGCACCCTTCGCTCGCGCGGTCGGGCGAGCGGGAGACCCCTTTGCACCAATAATTGAGGGCCGATCTCAGAAGTTCGCCTATCCCTTTGCACCCCCGGACGCCACTCGCTCCGAGGTCACTTCGTGGGATGGCCGAACCGCGATCGTCGATCATGACGGGTCGTGCGCGGTCGTCTTGAATCGGATGTTCTACCCCGGCTGGACTTACACCATCGACGACGGTCGCGAAGAGCCCGTCAGCCGCAACTCCTTCTTCGTCCAGACGGCCCAGGTCCCCGGCGCTGGGACCCATCGAGTGACGTTCACCTATCGACCATCGTACCTTGTCCCGACGGCGATGTTGAGCGCCGGTTCCCTCTTGCTGGCCCTCGCGATATTGGGATGGGGAGCGTACCGACGATCACCATCGCCGCGAAAGAACGATGCCGATCGCAAGGACGACGACCCCGAACAGCATCGCCTGAGTCGGGGCGTCGAAGGTGGGGGCCAGCCACCCAAGGGATAGGCCCAGGATCGGGCCGAACAGGATGAGCCCGCCCGCGAGGTAGGCGAAAAGGCCCACGATCCGCGAACGGAAGAGGGCGGAAACGGCGAGCAAGAGTCCCGCGGTGCCGACGTTTGCGACGAGGATGGATCGCCAGGGACCCGGAATCCAGGGATCGCCGAGCGGCTGGAACCATCGCGACGGCTCGACGGGGATGTCGACGTGGACGTCAGTCAGGGCCTTCGGATCCGCGTTCTCGGCCGCCGCCTTCGCCGCCCGGCCGATCTCCTGGGCGGCCCGGCCGACTTGCTCGGCGGTCACGACTTGATGCGAGTGCATCCAGTACGCGAAAACGCCGAGGAGCAACGCACTCAGGAGGAGACGAGGGAGGCGGCCGAGGGTCCGAGAAGAGAGCGCGTCGACCCGGCGGGCCAGCGGCCCCGGGCCGGCCTCGCGGCCGGCGAGGATCCGCTCCGGATCCTCGATGGCGTCGCGCAGATGTTGCGAGATCGTCGGCCCCGCCGCGCCGGGGGCGCGTCGGCCGGCCGTGAGGGCGGCCTGTTCGTCCCGCCATTCGCGGGCGGCGGCGATCAAGGCGCGGGAGACGCGCCGGGAATGCCGCCGGGCGGTCAGGAGGTTCAACCCCTCGGCCTCGAATCGGGCCTCCTCGACCTCCTGAAAGAGTCGCCGGAGGCGCCGCTCACGGCGCATCTCGATCATCGCGGCAAGCAGCCTTTCGAGCCGGCCCGACCACCAACGGCGGGCTTCGCCGCTCGGGGCCGAAGGGTCGTGCAAGGCCCGCAGCCGCTCGGCCCCCAGCGCACGCTCGCCGAAGATCGACGCGAAAAGCGACTCCCAGCCTTGACCCGCCGCGCTGATCAGGGCGTCACGCAGCCCCCGCTCGTCGACGCCGGCCTGGCGGAGGCGTCGCAACGGCGTTTTCACCCGCCGGACCGTCTCGTCGCGTTCGGCGAGATACGGCCGTTCCACGTAGTAATGGAAGGCGCCGCCCAGGGCCCCGACGCACGCGGCGAGGAAGAGCATGGGGCACAGGTAGCCGCCGTAGATCGTCAGGCCGAGCAGGGCGACGACTCCGATACCTGTCGCGATCCAGGAGCCGATGCCGTCGCCCAGGAAGACCTCGCGCAGCAGGTCGAGGAGCCCGAATGGTCGGAGCGACTTCGACGCCAGGGCCAGGGCCGCCGCCGACAGCATTCCGAAGCCCGCGACGATGAACATGGGACGATAAGCGCCCAGGACGAACAGCAGCAGCAGGAAGGCCAGCCACACGCCCCCCGCGGCCATCAGGATCCGGCTGCGCAAGCGCGCGGCGGGAGCGTCGTTCATCACCGCCGACCCTTCCCGGACGGCAGCGCGGTACGCCGCGTCGTCGGCCGCCGTCCGACCCTGCCGCAGGCCGAGTGCGTTCTCGAGGACGTCGATCACGATGTCCATGCTCGGATAGCGTTCCTCGGGCGTCTTGCGCGTCATCGTGACGATGGCGTCGGAGATCGAGGAGGGGAGGCCGGGGGCGAACTCCTGGGGCGGGATGAGAGCCTCGTTCTGATGGCTGGCGATCAGTTCTGCAGCCGTGGCCTTGGCGTACGGGGGCCGGCCCGTGACGAGTTGGTAGAACGTGCAGCCGAGCGCGTAGACGTCGGCGCGCCCGTCGATGACGAGCGCGTCGCGGGCCTGCTCGGGCGCCATGTAGATCGGCGTGCCGACGGCGGCTCGTTGAACGATCGCGGCCTTCGCCGCGACGTCCTCGGCCGCGGTTCGTCCCTTACCTCGCGGTCCCTTCGAGCCGCCCTGGTCGCGGGCGCTCTCGGCCGCGGCCAGCGACGGGGTCGTCTCCAATCCCAGGTCGTCGACGACGACGAGACCGTCGCGTGTGAGCCGCAGGTTCTCGGGCTTCACGTCGCGGTGCCAGATCCCCTGCGCGTGGGCGACCGCAAGTCCGCGCGCCGCCTGGAGGATCCACCCCGCGGCCGCGCCGGGATCCACCTTCCCCCGCCGCGCCAGCTCCTCGGCGAGCGAGGTCCCCGGCACATATTCCATCGCCGTGAACGTCGCGGTCCCGTCGCGGTCGATGTCGACGATCGGGATCAAATGAGGGCTCGCGACCTGGGACGTCGCCAGGGCCTCCCGCAGGAAGCGTTCGACGAAGATCGCGTCGCGCCCGCGGTCGGCCGCCACGGACTTGAGCACGACCCGGCCGGCGAGCGAGAGGGGGCGGGCGAGCAGCGATTTCCCTCGTGGCCCATGCCCGAGGAGCTTCAAGACGAAGCAGCGCCCGAAAAACCGGGGCGTGCCGCGCGGCAGGCGGCTGTACCCAGGTTCCGGCTCGTCGGCTTCGAGGGTGGTCGGGATCGCCTCGAGCGATGGGGAGGTGGCATCGGGATTCGCTGTAGACGCCGCCGCTACGACGGGGGCGACGGCCTCGCCCGCCGGAATCTCGAGGACGAACGCGGCCTGGCAGCTCGGGCAACGCGGCGTGAAGCGACCGGGCGAGACGTCGACGATGCGGATGGGATGACGACACGAGGGGCAGTGGATCACCAACGCAAGAACCCTCCGCGGCACGCCCTCCGGCGTCGCCTCACGATCCCCATGGGCCTTCGACGCTAGTACGCTCCCGCGAGGATTCCAGGGCCGCCTCGAGGACTCGCACGACTTCGCGCCCTTGCTCGGCGGTCACGGCCAGGGGCTCGTCCCGAGTCAGGTGCGCCGCAATGTTCGCATAGAAGCCGTCCCAGTGCGATCGCACCGAGGGCAACCGCCGTCGGATCGTCTTCGGATCGCGGGTGGCCGGATCGGGGTCGGCGGCCGTGGAAAGCAGGCCTTGCTGGCTCTCGGACTCGTCCGCCCGATCGATGTCGCCTCCGCGAAGCGCGTCCTCCTGCGGATCGACCCCGAACTTGACGTATCCGCCTTCGGTCCCCACGACCCACCACCGGGGTCGGTCGATGCGGCAGATGCGGCTCGTCTCGGCCTGGAAGATCGCCCCGTCGAACTCCAGGATGATCCGGCCGTGTCCGCCGATGTCGACGCCGTCCCAGGGGCTCTCGAACAGCCACGACGTCAGCCGTCGACAGGGACCGAGCCCGAGCTGGAGCGCGTGATCGACCATGTGCGCGCCCCAGTCGTGGAGGATCGTCCCCGACGCCCCCAGCTCGCCTCGCCAGCCTTGCGGGGCCTTGAAGCGGCACACCGCGCTCTCGAATAGCAAGGGCCGGCCGATGGTTCCTTCGTCGAGGATTCGCCGGATGGTCGCGAAATCCCAGTCCCAGCGCCGGTTGTGGAAAACCGAGAGCATCCGACCCGAACGGTCGCGGGCGGCGATCATCCGATCGGCGTCGGCGGACGTCAAGGCCATGACCTTGTCGACGACGCAGTGCCGTCCCGCGTCCAGCGTCTTCACCGTCATCTCGGCGTGGACGTCGTGTGGCGTCGCCAGGACGAGCAGCCCGACCGCGGGATCGTCCAGCGCCTCGTCGAGGCCCGAGAACGTCTTCACGCCGCGCTCGGCCTCGGCCCGCTCCCGGACCTCGGGTTTGCGTGCGACGACGCCGTAGAGCCTCAGCGCGGGCTGCCTCTGGATGAGCGGGCTGTGCAGCTCACGGCCCGCCATACCGTATCCGACGACCACCGTGTTCATGAAGCCGGGCCCGGGGGAGGATGCAAACCCGTCGCGCGATCGTCGCCCGACGCGATCCCTGATTCTAGTATTCCCGACGCCGCGATACGACGCGAGCCCTGGTCGCGACGATCGGCCGAACCCCGAGGAAATTCATTGCTGCGTCGCCGGAGATCATTTTCCGCAGGCAGTTCGGTCTCCTACATCGGGAGCGGTTGATTTGACCACGGAGCCGCGAATCGGAATAATACCCTTTCGCCCCGCACGCCTCTCCCGGTCGGTCGCGGAATCCCATCCGCCTGCGGGGCCATGCTCGATACGCCGCCGACGCCGGTTCGACACCGTCGACGTCGGAGCCCGACGATCCGGGCGATCCCGCCAGGAGGATCGAGGAATCGTCGGGTCTTGAACCTGGAAAGGGAGACGCGATGGTCGCACTGCATCGAGACGAGCCCCGGATCCTCGGGCCCGTGCCCGGTCCCAAGAGCGAGGCCTGGCTTGAGCGCGACGACCGCTTCATGTCCCCGTCCTACACCCGCACGTACCCCTTGGTCGTCCGTCGCGCCAAGGGGGCGATGATCGAGGACATGGACGGCAACCGCTTCCTCGACTTCACGGCCGGGATCGCGGTGACGAACGTCGGCCATTCCCATCCGAAGGTCGTCGAGGCGATCGTCCGCCAGAGCAAGCGGCTGATCCACATGTCGGGCACGGACTTCTACTACGCCCCCCAGATCAAGCTGGCGGAGCGGCTGGCGGACATCGCGCCCGGGAACACCGCCAAGCGGGTCTTCTACACGAACAGCGGGGCCGAATCGATCGAGGCCGCGCTGAAGCTGTCGCGCAAGCATACGCGTCGCCCGCGCGTGATCGCGTTCCTCCGGGGATTTCACGGCCGGACTTACGGGGCGATGTCGCTCTCGGCCTCCAAGCCGCTCCACCGCCAGGGCTTCGCGCCCCTGGTCGCCGACATCCACCACGCGACCTACAACGACCTGGCCAGCGTCGAGCAACTGTTCAAGACGGTCTGCTCGGCCGAGGAGACGGCCGCGATCTTCGTCGAGCCGATCCAGGGCGAGGGCGGTTACATCGTCCCCGACGAAGGCTTCCTGCCGGGGCTCCGCAAGATCTGCGACGAGCACGGCATCCTACTGGTCGTCGACGAGATCCAGTCCGGGTTCGGTCGGACGGGCAAGATGTTCGCGTGCGAGCACTGGGGCGTCGAGCCCGACATCCTCTGCCTCGCGAAGGGGATCGCCAACGGCCTGCCTCTGGGCGCGATCGTCGCCAAGGCCCACGTCATGGACTGGCCCCCGGGCAGCCACGCGTCGACGTTCGGCGGCAACCCCGTCGCCTGCGCCGCGGCCCTGGCGTCGATCGATCTCATCGAGGCGAAATACGCCCGCAACGCCGTCGTCCGGGGCGCCCAGCTCGTAGCGGGTCTCAAATCGCTGGCGGTCGCGAACCCCATGATCCGCGAGATCCGCGGCAAAGGCCTGATGATCGGCATGGAGATCCAGGACGAGTCGGGCTCGCCGGCCGCCGGCTTACGCGATCAAATCATCGACTGCGCCTTCTACCGCGGCCTGCTGCTGCTTCCTTGCGGCCCCAGCACGGTACGTTTCTGTCCCCCCTTGTGCCTCTCAAGGCGGCAGGTCGATATCGGCCTGGACCTGGTGGGGGCGGCCCTCGCCGACGTGCAATCCGTCGACAAGGCGCAGCTCTGAACCATCCGCGGAAGGAGAATCGACATGTCGCTCGCGACAGAGCCCGAGAAGGCCGCCCCGTTCCAGTGGCGGCGCTGGCCCGACACCGAGGCGCTCGTCAATGAGCTGACGCGTCAGGCCCTGGACGGCCATGCGTTCGCTCGGGCGCTAGCCGAACGCTTGATGCCCGAGACGGGCACCATCTTCCAGAACTGGCTCGACCATTTCGTCGTGGCCGCGCCGGCTTCGTTCGCCAATCGGCTCACGACGCTCGGCTTCGAGCGGACGGCCGACACGCACGGCGTCGGCGTCCCGGTCTATGCACATCCGGGCGGCGTCTTCCCCCGGATCGCGGTCGCGCCCAGGTCGGCGGGCGGTGCGGAAGGCGTACGGGACGTCGGGATCAAGGTCGAGTCGGTCGCCGCCTTTTCGGGGGCGAACGACCTCGGCCTGACGGTCCGGGGATATCCGATGGGCCCGCTCCGGACCGCACGATTGCCGGGCGAGCGCGTCGATCTCGTCGTCGTCGAGCGTCGGGCCTACATCGGCTTCGAGAACTTCCCGACCGAGGCCGCCCGAGAGGGCCGGATGAAGCCGCACGCCGCACGCGAGGCCCTCGCGGCCCGCGACCTCTGGATCGCCCGCCGCCGCCGCTTCGACGACGACGCTCAGGGGTTCGCCGAGACCGAGGCCCTCGTCGACCAGGTGATCGAGACGGCCGGCTCTCGCGACCTGGCGTGTCATCTCATCTTCGAAGTCGAACGCGACTACTGGCAGTCCCGCAACCGCGCGGCGCAGGTTCAGAAGGCCCGGCAGGACCGATTCGGGCTCGGCTGGGCGAATCACGACCACCACACGTTCCGCAGCTCCCGGCGTTTCTTCCCAGACCTCATCCGCATGTTTACGAAGCTCGGCTTCTTCGTCCGCGAGAGCTTCCACGCCGGCGAACATGCGGGCTGGGGGGCGCAGGTCCTGGAGCATCCCATGACCGGGATCGTGATTTTCGCCGACCTCGACCTCGCCCCCGAAGAGGCGACCCAGGACTTCGCGCATCAGTCGCTCCCCGACCTCCCCAGGCCGGGGACCGTCGGCCTCTGGGTCGCACTCCACGGGGAGTCGATCCTCGAGGCCGGCATGCACCACCTGGAGGCCCAGTTCGAGTTCGACGCCCTCCGCGACGGCCTCAATGCGGAGGCGGGCATCGAGACGATGAAGCCCTTCTCCGACTTCCCGTTCCTGCGCCAGGCGTTCACGGCCGGCGAACGCTGGCCCGTCTCGGCACGCCGGGCCGATCGGGCCCTCGACGCGGGCTGGATTACGCAGGAGCAGCGCGACAAGTTCGTCCGCGACGGGACGATCGGCAGCCACCTGGAAAACCTTCAGCGTCGCGAAGGCTACAAGGGCTTCAATCAACAGGCCGTCAGCGCCATCATCGCCGCGACCGATCCGCGGCTGCATTGAGCGACGGGAAGGGCCCGACGAGAAAAGGAAAAGGGCGTCGTCGCCGTCATGGCGAGACGCCCTTGAAACTTGGTTCGCCGATCGATGTCGCTCAGGGAGTGGCGATGGCCAGTCCGGCCTTGCCTTGAGGATTGCGACTCTTCTCCGCGGAGAGGAGGTCGATTTCGACCTTGAGGGCCGCGGCCCTCGCCTGGGCGGCGGCGGCCGGATTCGCCTTGTCGGCGAGAGCCTTGTCCGCACCGGCCTTAGCGGCATTGGCCTGATCGAGCTTGCCCTTCAGGTCGGCGACGACCGCCGTGGCCGCCTGGGCCCCGGCGCGGGCCTCGGCGAGTAGCTTGTCGGTCTCGGCCTTCTCGGCTTCCAGCCGCTTGACGGCGTCCGCGGCTGCGGCGAGCCCGAAGGCGGCGGCCTTCGCTCGAAGCTGCGCCGGCGCGACGCCCTGAGGCGCGGCGGCCTTGACGGCGACGGCCTGCTTCACGGCCGTCCCCGCGGCGGAGCGTCCGGCGCCGGCGGCGGCGAGGGCCTGGATCAGCTCGCCGGCCCGCTGGGCCTGGCGACCGAGTTCCTCGGCGGCCTTGGTCGCGGCATCGGGATCGGCTGCGTTCTTGAGGGCCTCGGCCGCGGCGGCGAGCACCACGTCGTGCGCGGCCTTCTCCGCGAGGGCCTTTTCGACGGCCGATTTGGAGGCCTCCATGGCCCCGGCCGCGGCTTTCTCGCCGGCCTCGGCGTCGACGACCGCCTTCTCGGCCGCGGCCTGGCCCTCGCGGGCCTGGGCGGCGATCTGCTCGGCCCCCTGGGCCGTGAGGGCGGCGTCCTGAACGGCGGCTGACTTGGCGTTCGTGGCGGCCTCCCGCTCGGCGACCAGGGCGGCCTGCTTGGCCGAGGCCTGCTCGGCGGCCGTGAACGCCGCCTGGGCCTTGGCCTGGATGTCGGCGGCACCGCCGACGGCGGCTTGGAGGGAGGGGAGTTCCTTCGCGAGTGCTTCCGCCTCGGCCGTGGATGCGGCCATCTGCTGACGGGCCTGATCGATTCGGACGGCGATCGGCGCGGGGTTGGGGGTCAACGTCGCCAGGCGATGACCGTCCTTGACGTCCCACAGCCGAATCGCCCCAGACCAGTCGGAGCCGGCGACCACGCCCGCGTCATGGCTCAGGGCGACGGCCAGGGCCAGGTCGCCGAACGGTTCCAGGTCCAGCGTCTTGCCGCCGTTCGCGTCCCAGATCCGGACGACGCGGTCGCGCCCGGCGGTGGCGAGGCGGCCGTCCTTCGCGAACTGGACCGCGGCGACGCCCGGCGGGTGGGCGGCGATGTTCTTGATCGCCTTGCCCTCGTTCATCTCCCAGAGCTTGACCGTCCCGTCCTCGCTGGAAGACGCCAGGACGTTCGAGTCGAGACGCCACGAGACGTCGGTGATCGCCGTCGTGTGGCCTCGAAGCTCGAGATATTCGCGACCCGTCGCGGCTTCCCAGACGAACAGGCCGCTGTTGCGGTCCCCGGTCGCGAGCAGCACGCCGTCCGGGCTGAATTCCAGGGCGGTGATCCAGTCGGTGTGCTTCTTGATCTCGAACTGCTGCGATCCGTCGGCGGTGCTGTAGACGCGGACGATCCGGCCCGGCCCTCCCAGCGCGACCTGGCTCTGGTCCGGGCTGACGTCGGCCGCGAGCACGGCGTCGTACTCCTTGCCGACCTCGAAGACCCGCTCGCCCGTCTTGACGTTGAAGCCGACCGCGATCCCCGACTGTCCGCCCCGGCCGCCGCCGACGAGCAGGACGTCTCCGCCGCGGCTGAACTTCAGGACGTGGATCGTCCCCTCCGGGAACGGCAGGACGCCCATCAGGTGGTGATCGGTCGTCCGGTAAAGCAAGACTTGCTTATGCCCGCCGACCGCCAGCAGGGGAGCCCAGGGGCTGGCCGCCAGGGCGACGACCGCGCCCGGCCGGGCGTCGGGGGTGAACGGCTCGGTCGCCAGTTCGACGGGCATGGCCGGCTCGCCGGCCGGCTTTCCGAGGGCGGAGGGGTCGAGCTTTAACTCCATCTTCGGCTTGGCCTTGGTCGCCACCTTGCTCCCCGACGTCTCGAGCGCTCCCCCTTCGATCCACTTGCGCACGATCTCGATCTCGGCGTCGGGGATCTTGCCCGCGTTGGGGGGCATCTTGGGCTCTTCGGTCTGGAGGATCGACGCGAGCAGCGAGCTCGAATCGGGATCGCCGGGCTCGATGACCGCGCCCGAGCCGCCCCCCTGCATGGTCCCGCCGAACGTCTCCAGGTTCAGGCCCCCCTTGGCCTTGTCCGGGTTGTGGCAGGAGCCGCATCGGTTCCGGAAGATCGCCGCGACGTTGTCGGCGAACGTGACCTTCGCCCCGCCGTCCTCGGCCCGCGCCGGCGAGGCCGTGACGACCAGGGCGGATGTCGCGAGGAGCAGGATCATAGTGGATCGGGGTCGCATGGCGTCGAGCCTCTCGGGGGGACGGACGTTTGACGTCGAGCGCGGGGGCTTGTCGGATCAATGGTTGAACAGGAATTCACGACTGTTGAGCAGGGCCCAGAACACGTCGCCGAGGGCCTGGGCCTGGTCGGGGGCCTGGGCGACGACGGGGGTCAACTTGGCCAGTTCCTCCGCGGACGGCTTCCGCGAGAGGCAGCGGAGGTACAGGTCGGCGAGCCGCTCCTCGGCGGTGGGCTTCGCCTTCATCAGCTCGGCGATGACGCCGCCCTGCTGGATCTTGGCGTTGACCGTGTCGCCGTTGAGCAGGTGCAGGGCCTGCGAGAGAGTCGGCTCCATCTTGACCTCGCAGGAGCAGGCGGTCTCGCGAGTCGCCCGGCCGAAGGTGGTCAGGAAATAGGTCGAGCTGTTGCCGTCGGCGATCTGCACGGCCCGGGCGCCGACCGGAAGGCCCTGGAACTTGTCCTTCGTGTTGGTCACGGCGCTGATCGCGTCGAGAAGGTTCTCTGCCTTGATCCGGCGGACTTGGGCGTGGGCGAAATTGCGCTCGTCGCCGGCGTTGCTGTCGTTGCGATGGGTCGACCGCTGATAGGCCCGCGAGGTGCAGATGTCCTTGACGAGTGTCTTCAGGTTGTACTTGCTCTCGGTGAACCGCTTGCCGAGGGCTTCGAGAAGCTCGGGGTTCGACGCAGGGTTGCTGACGCGGAAGTCGTCGACCGGCTCGACCACGCCGGTGCCCATGAAATGGGCCCAGACCCGGTTCGCGAACGAGGATGCGAACCAGGGGTTTTGTGGTGAGGCGAGCCACTTCGCGAGGATCACGCGGCGGTCCTTGCCGGCCACGTCGGGGACTTCGCCGCCCAGGAACTTGGGCGGCATGACGCGGCCGCCGACGGGGTGGTTCATCTCGCCGCCGCCGGAGTTGAAGACGATCAGCTCGCGGTAATCCTCGCCCTGCTTGCGACCGATCTGCGAGAAGAAGGCCGCGAAGCTGTAGTAGTCGTCCTGCGTCCAGCGATCGAACGGGTGGTTGTGGCACTGGGCGCACTGGATCCGCATGCCCATGAAGACCTGGGCCACGTTCTCGGTGAGCGGCAGGGTCTCGGTCGTGGTCTGGTAGAAGTTCGTGGCGGGATTCTTGAACGTGCCGCCGTTGGCCCCGAGCAGCTCCTGGACCATCTGGTCCATCGGCATGTCCTTCGAGAGCTGCTCCACGAGCCAGTTGTAATACAGGAACATCGATTTGTAGCTGACCGTGAGCGTGGTCCGGATCTGGAGCAGCTCGGCCCACTTGCTGACCCAGATCTCCGAGAACTCCTTGCGCTGGAGCAGCTCGTCGACCACCTTGGCCCGCTTGTCGGGGTCGGTCGAGGCCATGAAGCGCTCGAATTCCGGCACCGTGGGGGGGACGCCGACGACGTCGAGGTAGACCCGCCGGACGTAAGTGCCGTCGTCGCAGATCTCGGACGGGGCGATGCGGAGCTTGCGGAGCTTGTCGGCCACGAGCTCGTCGATGTAGTTGCCGGTCGACTCGTCCGGATAGGCGAACTGCAGGCCCTTGGGCAGGACGATGAACTGGGAGCCGACCGTGTAGGTCTCGAACCGCGCCATCACGAACGCTTCGCCGCGTTCGCCTGCCTTGATGAGCCCGTCCTGGCCGACCGCGACGGAGGTGTCGTTGTTCGTCAGGAAGACGGCCCGGCCCGTCACGTCGCGGTCGGTGCCGTCGGAATACCTGGCCAGGACGGTCAACTGCTGGATCGACCCCTTGCCGTCGAGCACGCCGGTCTTGGGATAGATCTCCACGCCGACGACCTTGGGGAGCTTGGAGACGTCGTCGTTCGGGGCCCCGACGGTGATCCATTCGTGGACCGTGCGATACAGGTCACTGTCGACCTCGAAGCGCTTGCCGCCCGAGTGCTGGACGGAGCCGACCGACTTTTCGAGGAGGGTGCTGTCGGCGGGTAGGGCCGTGTTGATGCGGCGGCCGACCATCTCGCGGGTGAGGCGGAAGTAGTCCCCCTCGGGATCGAAGCCGAAGAGGGAGATGCGGAAGCCGTCCTTGCCCCTCGCCGCGCCGTGGCAGCTGCCGGTGTTGCACCCGGCGCGCATGAAGACGGGCATGACGTCGAGTCGGAAGCTGAGCGGCTCGGAGACCGCCGCCTTGGCGACCTTGACCGGGATCGTCGCCGACTTGCCGCCGAAGGCGACCGCCAGGCTCGTCTCGCCGTCGGCCTTGGGGCGGAAGGTCGCACCGTCGCGGACGACCAGGGTCGGGTCGGCCGGGGTGAAGGTCGCGTCGCGCGTGAGGTCGCGGGTCAGGCCGTCGGAGTACATGCCCTGGACGACGAGCGACTGCTGGTCGCGCGCCGTGTTGAGCTGGATCGCGGCCGGATAGACCTGGATCTCGACCAGTCCGGCGGTCGGCGTCGGCTCGGGGGCGAACGGCTCGTCCGGCAAGGCGGCCAGCGCCGAGGGCTTCGGGGCCGTCGTCTCGCCGGCGCTCGCGAAGCTCAGCGTCAAGCCGCAGAGGACGAGAGTCGCCAGATGCTTCCGCAACGCCCGAGACGGGGCGACGGTCGACTGGATCATCACGAAGGCGTCCTTATCTAGGTCCGGGTTGGATCGTCGGGTGTTCCGGGCGTCGGTTCGGGCGGACCTCATGGGGTGCCTGCCTGCTTCTGCTTGGCGTCGAGCCGCAGCTTCTCCAGCCGGCTCAGCGGCTTGGCGGGGGCTTCGGCCGGCGGCGGCGCTGCGGCCGGGGCCGGGGCGGCCGCGGGGGCCGGTGCGGCGGCCGGGGCCGGCTTGGGGGGCAGGGGGGCGTCGATCTGGAGCGTGCCGGTCCCGATGTTGTGGACGATCGGTTCGCCGTCCTGGACGACCACGACCTGGCAGAACAGATTCGCGTGCTTGCCGACCGGCGAGGCGGGGTCGGTCTTGATGTGGTACGTCAGGTCGGTGCTGTCCTTGGTGATCTTCTTGACGTCGGTCGTCGCCTTGTTGGGCAGGCCGACGAGCATCACGGTCGCTTCGCCCGCGAAGTCGACGTTCTTGGCGACCGCCACGGCCATGTCGACTTCCTTGCCCTGCTCGACGCCCGCCGCCTGGAAGGTCAGCCCCAGGTAAGGCGCGGCGACGGTCAAGTCGGCGAGCTGCGAGGAGACCATGATCGGCCCCGTGGGGCCGGAAGACGAGCCGTTGACGACGATCTTCCAAGTTCGCAGCTCGGCGTTGCCGTCGGCGTTCATTGGGATGACGGCTTCGTCCTGGCCTTCAGGAATCGCCACGCCGCCGCCCGAGCCCACGCCCGGGGGATTCCAGGGCAGGGAGACGGCGATCGCCGCCTTGAAGTCGGGCTTGCGGATCGCCTTGACCTTCAGGCCCATCTGGCCGCTTCGCACGAGGGGCACCTTGGGCTGGACGATCTCGATCGCGTAGGGGGCTTCTTCGGTCACGGCCACCGCCAGGCGGTCGATGCTCCGCGACCACATGATGATGCCGTTGTTGTTCGGGGCGAGAACGAAGGCCGAAAGGGTGTTGAACTCGGATCGGACCGGCACCTTGGGGTCGGCCGCCTTGCCCGAAACGTCGACGAGCGCGCCCGCGGGGGCGGCGTCCGGCTTCGCCTTGAAGAGGACCGGCACGAGGGCCTGGCTGGCGGCCAGCGCCGGGGCTTCCATCTCCACGCCCGGGGGCAGACCGGCGGCGTTGAAGACCACGTCGCCGCCGAAGTCGGCCCGGCTCCCCTGGATGAGGATCGCCTGGCGACCTCCCTTGGGCACGCTGACGGCCATGACGCCCGTGCCGAGCATGATCTGCTCGGCGGGGGTCGACACGGTCAGTTTGGGCTCGGGCGGGGAGATCTCGATCCGGTAGACGTAGTCGGGTCCGCCCTTCTTGAGCTGGTCGACGATCGAGACGACGTATTCGCCATCCTCGGGGAGCGTCTGGCGGAAGTAGCTGTCGGGACCCACGGCGTCGTCGCTGCCGGCAAATGCGCCTCCCCCCTTCTTGGCGAGATAGAGGACCGCGTCGATCGGCGAACGGATTTGCCGGCCGAAGACCTTGAAGTCGAAGACCTGGCCTTTCTTGCCGGCGAAGACGTAATGATCGGCGTCGCCCGCCTTCTCCAGCACGCCGTTGAGGGCGGCGGGGGCGGTGAAGGGGGTGGCCGTGGCCTGGTCGTCGTTGGGCTCGACTTCCATCGCATTGTCCAGGTTCACGAGCCGGAACGCATTGGGGTAGGGCGAGAGCCCCTTCTCGTCCTGTCGCTGGACGCCCCAGCCCAGCCGAGCCTCGGTCGGCAGGGCGACGTCCGACTTCGCTTCTCCGGCCGGGTCGCCGATCCAGCGGACGGCGACCGTCTGCCCCGGTTTGCCGCCGGGAGGCATGACGCCGGTCGAGCGGGGGAAATTGCCGACGTGCAGCCGGTAGAGGCAGGAGCCGTTGCCGGCGTAGGCGCTCTCTCGGACCTGGACGATGTACTTCCCGTCCTCGGGGGCGAGGATCGAGGCGAAGCCGTCCTGCCAGAGCAGGGCGGCGTCGTCGCTCGACGCCAGCTCGAACCGCTTCGCGTTGAGGATCGCGACGTATGGATCGAAGAGGATGATCCCCAGCCGCATCCCCTCGACCTCGACCGAGACCCGCTCGCCCTTCTTCGCCTCCACGACGAAGTAGTCGACGTCCTCGTTCTCGGCGACGCCGTTGACCACGACGTTCATCGGGATGGCCTGGGGGGCTTCGAAGGCGTTGTTGGGCTCGACCTCGACGACCTCCGGCATGGCCCCGACGCTGAATCCTCGCAGCTCGCTCACGCCGGTCGCCGTGCGGACGCGCAGGTCGTGGAAGCCGAGCGGCGAGTCGGGGGCGATCTGGACCTTGGCCTTGAAGCTGTTGTCGTCGACCTTGGTGATCGCGGTCGCGACGACGCCGGGCTGGTAGAAGAGCACTTCCTGGGCGTCGCCCAATCGCGCCCCCGAGAAGACGACCTCCACCTCGGTTCCGCGCCGACCGCCCATCGGCCGGACGGCTGTGAGGCTGGGCGATGAGGCCGTCGCGGTGGTCGCGAAGGCGACGATCAGCGTCAGGACGACGGCCGGGAGGGAGGGGCTCAGGCGGGCTCGGCGCATGATCAGGGCTCTCGGGGTGGGGTCGAGCTGTGGAACGCGGAGCGTTTCAGGAGGGTCGTTCCACGGAGGCGGGGAATTCAACGTCGAACTCCCCGCCCGCGGGAGGATTTCAGGCGAGGAGTTCCTTGACGACCTTGCCGCCGTCGACGATCTCGATCGGGCGGTCGCCGGGGGCCATGAGTTCCTTGTCGGCCACGATCCCCATCATGTGGTAGACCGTCGTCGCCAGGTCTTCCGGGCCGATCGGGTCCTTCTCGGGCTCCGTGCCCGTGGCGTTCGAGGAGCCATAGATCTGGCCCGCCTTGGAGCCGCCGCCCGCGAGGACCACGCTGAACACCTTCGGCCAGTGGTCGCGACCGCCGTCCTTGTTGATCTTGGGGGTGCGGCCGAACTCGCTGGAGACCATGACGAGGGTCCGGGCGAGCAGGCCCTGACGATCGAGGTCGCGGATCAGGGCGGCGAACGCCTGGTCGAAGGCCGGCATCTGGCCCTTCATGCCCGGGACGATCTGGGCGTGGAGGTCCCAGCTTCCATATTCGAGGTTCACCATCCGGACGCCCGCGGCTACCAGCCGCCGGGCCAAGAGCATCCGCTGGCCGGCGGGGTTTCGGCCGTATTCGTCGCGGATCGCGTCGGGCTCGGCGTTGATGTCGAACGCCTCGCGGGCCTTCTGCGAGCTGATCAGGCTGTAGGCCCGGTCGTAGAAGGTGTCCATCGCGGTGATGTTGTCGCTCTTCTCACGCTCGTGGAAGTACGAGTTCACGGCGTCGAGCACGGTGCGGCGCGCTGTGAATCGGGTGTCGTCGATGCCGTTGGGCAGGTTCAGGTCCTGGACCCGGAATTTCTTGGACGAGGGTTCGCTCCCCAGGCTGAACGGCGAGAAGGCCGAGCTGAGGTAACCCGTCCCGGCGTACACGTTGGGCATCCGGGGGATGCAGACGTACGGCGGGAGGTTGTTCTTGGGGCCGTACTCGTGCGAAATCACGCTGCCGAAGCTGGGGTACTGGAGAGCCGGGCTGGGGCGATAGCCCGTGAACATATTGTGCGTGCCGCGCTCGTGGGCGGCCTCGCCGTGCGTCATCGAGCGGATGACCGTCAGCTTGTCGGCGAGCTGGGCGGTCTGGACGAGGGTCTCGCTGAACCGCTCGCCGTCGAGCTTGGTCGGGATCGAGCCCATGTCGCCCCGGTACTCGACGGGGGCGAAGGGCTTGGGATCGAAAGTCTCCTGATGGGCGATGCCGCCGGGCAGGAAGATGTGGATCACCGAGTCGGCCGTCGGCTTGATCGCCTCATACGTCTTGAGATCGGCCCTGGCCTGGCTCCGCAGGAGGTCGGCGAGCGTCAGGCTCCCAATCCCGAGAGCGCCGACCGTGAGGAAGCCTCGACGACTCATCGGCCCTCGACATCCAGTCGTCATACGCGAGTCTCCTTCAACGGAACGTGGGTGGGAAGAATAGGTTGGAGCGACGGCTGGGGCGAACGGCGGCTTGCCGAGACGCCAGGCGGTCGGCGTACGATGGCGGGCGGGCGACGAGGTCGAAACGCGAGCAGTCTCGCCACTCCTCCCGCTGGCCCTCGATAGGACCGGGATGAGAGCGATCATGCCTTGTAGCGGGTACAATTATTATCAAACAAGCCAGACGTTCTGCAAGATGCTACGGCGTCGAATCACCCGTCGTTGGCGCGATTTCCGAAATTGACGGCATGAACGGACCCATGAACGGGTCAGGCGTTCACCTGGACCCCGATCAGCGTTTGATTTCGGGGACGTTCCGAGAGAGCCTCGTGAGCTGAGGCTGGAAATGATGAGCGGTGGGGTAGCGCCCCGGGGCGCCGGCGGTAAATTCCTCGACGGCGACCAGGGGGCGGATCGCCTTCTCGACGGGCCCGGTCGTGAACGCTTTCTGCATGAAGTCGTCGGCCAGCTCGTTGGCGATCGCGGCCATGATCATCCCCTGGTCGAGCGCCAGGACGTAGCCCGAAACCATCCCTGAACTGACGTCGACGGAATCCTGGAACCCCAATGGGCCGTAGACCGGGAATCGATCTTTCAAGGCGTAGATGTTGTCCATGGCCTCGCGGGGGGCGAAGGGCAGGGCCAGGAAGGCCGCATGCGGCGTGACGACGCCGTGGATCGAGCCGGTGGTGAGGGTGGCCATGTGTGGCGGCAAACCCCAGGCGGCGTCGAATGAGAGATAGCCGTCGGGATTCGTTCCCAGGCCCTTGACGCCGTAAACCTCGTAACCCCCCGTCGGCCGGAACGCGGGGGAGAATCCCCAGTATCCGTACTTCATCTCGCGGAGCCCGTGCTCGATCTGACCCCGAACGTACAGCGGATGGTTCACCCCCCAGCTGTTCGGCGCCCAGGCGGCTTCGGGGACGAAGAGCGTGACCATCAACGCCTCGAACATGCTGCCGCCCCAGCTTGGCACGACCCGCATGTCCAGATAGTTGTAGGCCCCTTCGAAGACCTTTACGCCCTTGTACTCGCGGATATCACCGGTCGGGGTCTGCTCCTGCGGAGCGACCTCGGTGGGCAGGGTCCGATACATTCGGTAGTAATGGTCGGGGGGGAGCTGGCCGCGGGCGATGGCGATGTAGCTCGCCATCCGCGCCTCGGTGTTCAGCATGCCGTAATGGCCGTAGAACGAGTTTTCGTCGACCCAGTAACCGACCCGGAGCAGGCCGGGCTGGTGGATGGGGTCGTGGTCGTCGTAGAAGTCGTATAGGAACCCGAAATCCATGGCGTCGAGCAGCCGATTCGCGCTGGGGGCGAGGTCCGGCCGGATGTTGACGACCATCATGAGCGCCATAGCCATCCAGGCGTTGTCGACGGTGGAAATCAACGGCCGTCGCGGCGACGCATCGACGGGCGAAGCGGACAGCAGTTTGCCGCTCCGGGGGTCGATGTCGTTGGCGAAGAAGCCGTGGGGGCGATTCATGGCTTCGAGGGTCTGGATGGTCCGGGTCAGCCGTTCCCGCGCCTCGTCGTGCGAGATGATCTCCAGCCGTTCGGCCGCGATGACGCTCCAGATGTAAGCCGCGATGTTCGTCGGCGTCGTCTCCGGGACCGGCTCGCGCCAGCCCGGGCCTTCGCGGTGGACGCGATCCGAAGGGAGCCCGCTCGGAAACGCCAGCTTCTCCATCGATCGCCAGGTGTCGGCCGCGTAACGCCGCAACTGGACCCGATCCTCGGCGGTTAGGACCGTCGCGCGTTCCTGAGCCCGGGCCGAGGTCGGGGCGAGACCGCCCACGAGGCAGGCGAGCAGGAGAAGGGCGGACCGCGAAACGGGAGCGGGCGATCGAGTCATCGCACCACCTCGGGAAGAGGGTCTCGGTCGGTGCGGGGAATCCGCGGCGATGCCCCACGAACTCGTTCGGACGTAGCCTCGGAGGGGCGCTGCCTCTATCAACTACTATATTCAAGTTAACGTATCGTGACAATTTCTCCGGCAGATTTCATGCGAGCTATGATGATCGCATGCGACACCTGCGGGCGCACAACGGCTGGCCCTGGCGTCGCCCCCTAGCCAGGGTTACAGTCAACGGAGTGTCGTGCCCAACCGCCTTGAGCGCGCGAGCGATCCTTCCTTCCCGCACAGGCCGTATATCGGCCGGCGAGACGGATCGACTCGTCGTATGTCAGCCGCGGGCTCGCACCCCCGCTTACTGATTGGATCGTCCGGCCCGTGGCGGATCTTGAGGAACTTGTAGAAAGGGTGAGGAATGGCGGATCGCCTGATCCCCGCCACCGTGATCGGGAGTTGGTCCTTCCCTGGCTGGTACGAGAAATTCGTGCTCGACGTCAAGGAGCACCCCGAGCTTTACGGCCCCGTCGACCGCGAGGAAGCCGTCCGGGACGCCGTTCGCCTGGCCGTCGACGACCAGCTCCGCGCGGGGCTCGATCGCATTACCGATGGCGAGATGCGCCGTGTCGACTTCAATCTGGGTTTCTATGAGTATCTGGGCGGCCTTGAGCCCTTGAGGAAAGCGCGGAATTGGGGGGCTCCGGCCCACGATCAGCGGGATCGCTACCGATGCGTCGCACCCCTGACGGCCCCCGACGGACTCGGCGTCGTCACGGAGTACCATCGTCTTCGCGAGTATGTCGACGTGCCGGTGAAGACGCCCGTCCCGGGCCCGTTCACCCTCGCGGGCTGTATCGAGGGCGGCGAGGTGTATCGCGACCGACAGTCGATCGCCGAGGCCCTGATCCCGATCGTGACGGCCGAGCTGAAGGCCCTCGTCGCGGCCGGCGTCGACTTCATCCAGCTCGACGAGCCAAGCTTCGCTTGCCACCCCGATGCGCCCGACTATTTCCTCGACGTCATCGGTCGCACGGTCGAGGGGGTCGACGCCTACATCAGCATGCATATGTGCTTCGGGAACTACCGGGCGCGCGCAGTGGGTCGGAGGTCGTATCGCCCTCTCTTCCCGCACATCGGTCGCGCGAAGGTCGACCAGCTCGCGCTCGAGTTCGCCAGCCGCGAGATGGCGGAGGTCGAGATCCTCGCCGAGCTTCCGGCATCGATGGACGTGGCGGTGGGGCTGGTCGACGTGAAGAACACCTGGGTCGAGCCGGCCGAGTTGGTGGCCGAGCGACTCCGCCAGGTCCTGAAATACGTGGGACCGGAGCGGGTCTCGGTGACGCCCGACTGCGGCTTCTCGCAGACGTCACGGCATGTCGCGGTGGCCAAGTCGCGGTCGCTCGCCGAGGGGGCCGCGTTGGTCCGTCGCGAGCTGGACCGTTCCTGAGTCGTCGAGGCGGGGTGAGCGCCATGATCGAGCCCGTCCGCAAGGGGGCCGAGCTTGTCCGGGAGATCGAGGAAACCGTCGCGCCGCCGACCGGGGTTTTCGTCTGGTGGACCGGACAGAGCGGTTACCTGATCAAGTCGGCCCAGGGGCTCCTGGCCGTGGATCTCTATCTTTCGGAACACCTGAGTCGCAAATACCAGGACACCCCTCGCCCCCACGTTCGGATGACGACCTCGCCCTTGAACGGCGAGGATCTGAGGGACGTCGACTTGATGCTCGCGAGCCACAAGCATTCCGACCATCTGGACCCCGGCACGGTCCCGGCCCTCCTCGCGGCCTCGCCTTCGGCCATGTTGGTCCTTCCCGAAGCGATCCGGGGACATGCGACGGGACTGGGACTTGCCGAGGACCGACTCATCGGGGTCGACTCCGGCTCGGAGGTCCGTGGCGCGGGCTTTCGCGTCCGAGCGATCCCCTCGGCCCACGAGGAGTTCGACCGCGACCCCTCAGGCCGTCATCCGTACCTCGGGTTCATCATCGAGGCGGCCGGCCTGCGGCTCTACCACAGCGGCGATACGCTCGCCTACGAAGGACTAGCGGAGGCCCTGGGCGGCGAGCGTTTCGACGTGATGTTCCTGCCGATCAACGGCCGTGCGCCCTCGCGCGGCGTTGCCGGGAACATGAGCGCTGCCGAGGCCGTCGACCTTGCGGCGCGGGTCCGTCCTCGATATCTCGTTCCACACCACTATGACATGTTCACCTTCAATACAGTCCCGGTGCACGAGTTCGAGGATCAGGCGCGTCGCCTGCCGGCCGGGGTCGAGCCGAAGGTGTTGAAGTGCGGCGAGCGCTGGGAGATTCAGCCGTGAGCGTCACCATCGGCATCGACGTCGGGACGTCCGGGACCAAGACGCTGGCGATCGACGAATCGGGAAAGATCCTGGCGTCGGCCTCGTCGGAGTATCCCTGCTCGCACCCGAGGCCGGGATGGTCGGAGCAGGACCCGGAACTCTGGTGGACCGCGACGCGGGAGACGCTCCGATCGGTGCTGGGCGCGGGCGCCTTCGCCGCGTCGGACGTCGCGGGCGTGGGGCTGAGCGGCCAGATGCACGGCTCGGTCTTCCTCGACGGCGAAGGCCGGGTCGTGCGCCCGGCATTGCTCTGGAACGACCAGCGGACCGCCGCCGAATGCGCCGAGATCGAGGAGCGTGCCGGCGGCCGCGAGGCCCTGATACGCATGGTCGCCAACCGGGCCCTCACCGGCTTCACGGCCCCGAAACTGCTGTGGGTGCGCAAGCATGAGCCGGCACTTTGGGAGGGAGTCCGTCAGGTCCTGCTCCCCAAGGACTACATCCGCTACCGCCTGACCGGCACGTATGCCACCGAGGTCAGCGACGCCTCGGGGACGCTCTTGCTCGACGTCGCCAATCGCCGGTGGAGCCGCGAGCTGTTGGAGAAGCTTGATCTCGACCCCTCGCTGCTCCCGCCCTGTTACGAGAGCCCCGAGGTCTCGGCGACCGTGAGCGCGATCGGGTCCGAGGCCACGGGCGTGCCCGAGGGCGTGCGGGTGGTCGGCGGCGGCGGCGACCAACCTGCGGGGGCCGTCGGCAACGGGATCGTGCGGCAGGGCGTCGTCTCGGCCACCATGGGCACCTCGGGCGTGGTCTTCGCCCACTCCGACCACCTGGGATTCGATCCCCAGGGTCGTCTCCAGCGCGGCTGCCATGCCGTCCCCGGCGCGTACCACGTTATGGGCGTCGTGCTCGCGGCAGGCGGCAGCCTGCAATGGTTCCGGAATGAGCTGGGCAAGGCCGAGGTCGCCCACGCCAAGTCGCTCGGCATCGACCCTTATCAGGTGCTGACCGCCGAGGCCGCCCTCGCGGGCCCGGGGGCCGAAGGCCTTTTCTTCCTGCCCTATTTGACCGGCGAGCGCTCGCCCCACTTCGACCCCGACGCGAAAGGGGGGTGGATCGGCCTGACCGTCCGCCACGGCCGCCCCCACATGATCCGCGCGGTGCTCGAAGGGGCGACCTTCGCTATGCGCGACAGCCTCGAGCTGATCCGCGACATGAAGGTGGCGATCCAGCAGATCCGCGTATCCGGCGGCGGCGCCCGGAACGCCCTCTGGAAGCAGATCCAGGCAGACATCTACGGCGCCGACGTCCACACGATCAACGCCAGCGAGGGCCCGGCCTACGGCGCGGCGCTCCTGGCTCAGGTCGGCACGGGCGGATTCTCAACGGTCCCGGAGGCCTGCGACGCCGCGATCATGACCGTCGAGAGCACCAGCGTTGATCCCCAGGTCAAGGCGTACTACGATCGGGCGTACAAGGTCTACCGGGGCCTGTACGAGCATTTGAAGGGTTCTTTCCGGGAGATCAGCGCGCTGGTGGCCGAGGGCCTCTAGCCGGCAGTCCACGGCCCTCGCCAGGAGTCTCCGTTTGGCTCGCAAATCCCGAGCGCCGCAGCGATCGGAAGTCGTCCCGCCGTCGGATGGTCGGGAGCCGCCCGAGGCGAGCGAGCATCAAACCGGACCCGAGGGCCCGCCCCGCGACGTCCGGAGGTTTTTTTGGATCGGCCTCGCCGTCGTGGCCCTGCTGGGCCAGCATCTGGGACTGGCCGAGCGGAGCCTGCTCACGGAGAACCCGACGGTCGACGAGGTCGTGCACATGCCGGCCGGATTGACGTACTGGGACCAGCACACCTTCCGGCTGTACCATCACAACCCGCCCCTGGTGAAGATGGTCGCGGCGCTGCCGGTCTGGCTCGCCGGGCCGGTGCTGGCGCCCCTCTACCAGCGAAAATCCTGGAGCGAACGCGACCCTTCGCAGGCGAATTTCGCTCACGACTTCGCCTACGTGAACGCCGACCGCTACTTCGAGCTGTTCGACCTGGCGCGGATGGTGATGCCGCTCTTCTCGATCATCGGAGGCCTCGTGGTCTTCGCCTGGTCCTGCCGCCTCTACGGCGCGGGCGGGGGGCTGCTGAGCCTCGCGCTCTGGGTGTTCTGCCCGAACATACTCGCCCATGGTCGGTTGGTGACCTCGGACGTCGGTTCGACGGCCTTCGGCGCCGGCGCGACGTATCTTTTCTGGCGATACCTGCGCGATCCTCGCTGGGGACGCGCGAGCCTGGCCGGCGTGGCGCTGGGGCTGGCCCAGCTCACCAAGTTCAGCATGCTGCTGCTCTACCTCGTCTGGCCCTTCCTCTGGCTGATACGCCTGGTCGTCGCCCCGGCGGTCGAGACGTGGTCGCTTCGAATCGGTCGGGGTGTGGTTCACGGGGCCTGGGTCGTGGCGCTGAGCATCCTGACCATTGACGCAGGCTACATGTTCGAAGGCGTCGGCAGGCCGCTGGGGAGCTTCGAGTTTGCGAGCGGGAGCCTGACGAAGCCTCCGCCCGGCGGCCTGAGGACGGCCCCGCCGACCAGGAATCAGCTCTACGCCTGGATCTGGCCGTTCGCGCAGAACCGATTCCGGGGGACCTTCCTGGAGAACCTGCCCGCGCCGCTGCCGGAGCACTATCTCCTGGGTTTCGACGAGCAGAAGATCGAGGCCGACGGCATCCCGCTCCGCTTCATCCAGGCCTGGAACGCCCTGAACGCCGGCGACAGGAGCGGGGCCCTCGCCCTGGCCGGCTCGTCCGACCGTTCCGTGGCCGGGTACAGCGTGTATCTTAACGGCGTCCTTCGGGGCTCAGGATGGTGGTATTACTATCTGGCGGCGCTCGCCTACAAGGTCCCAGAGGGGTCCTGCCTGCTGCTCCTGACTTCGATCGCTCTCCTCTTCGTCGCCCGGCGTTCGCGAGAGTCCTGGGTGGACGAGATCACGCTCTGGACGGTCCCAACGGCCATCTTGCTGGCGATGAGCGTCCTGACCGACATCAACCTCGGCCTGCGATACATCCTGGCCGTCTTCCCGTACCTCTACATCCAGGCAGGAAAGCTCGTCCCCTTCGTCGAGTCGCTCGCCGGGCGGAGTCGAAGTTTCGGCCGAACGGGATTGATCGCCTGCGTGGGGCTCACGGCGCTCTCCTCATTTGCGATCCATCCCGATTATCTGGCGTACTTCAATCACGTCTCCGGCGGCCCCGACCGCATGCCCGCGAGGCTGATCGACAGCAACCTGGACTGGGGCCAGGACCTCGTCGGCCTGCGCCGATGGTGCCGAGAGAACATCCCCGACGAGCCGATCGGTCTGGCCTACTTCGGCCAGATAAATCCCGGCATCTTCACGCTGCGGGGCGACGGATTCGATTGGTTCCTGCCGCCGATCCGGCCCGGCCACGTCGACAGAATGGATCCCGCGTCGCCTGCGCGGCTGCTCGGCCCCGCCAGGGAACTGAAGCCCGGCTGGTTCGCGGTGAGCGCTTCGCTCGTCTACGGCCTGGGTTGGCGGCTCTACGATCCCACGCCGTTTCTCAACGAGGCCTGGTCCCCGTCGTGGAACGCCAAGGACGATCCGTTCGGCTATTTCCGACTCTTCGAGCCGGTCGAGCGCATCGGTCACTCGATCTTGATCTACAAGCTGACCGCCGGGGACGTCGCCCGCGCGGCCCAACTTCTCAAACCGTAGGCTTGCGACTTACGTAGACCTGGGCGAGATCGTCGTCGCGGACGGGCCCGAAACGGGTCTCCGTCTCAAAACCCGCGTGTGCGAGCCAGTCGGGGAAGTCCATCCCCAACTCGGTGAAGACGGGGTAGCCCACGTCCCCGCCGGGATGTCGGATCGGCGTCGCCAGGTCCTCGATCGAGCCGTCGCGCCGGAGCCGGGCTCGCGGGAACGTTTCGGCGAAGTGGGGCGAGACGGGTGCCGTGAAGACGTGCAGGCCGCCGGGGACGAGGACGCGGTGCACCTCATCGAGGGCCCTCGCCAGGTCGGGGACGTGCTCCAGGGTTTCGGAGGTCAGCACGAGGTCGAAACGGTCGTCCTCGTAGGTCAGTCGGGCGAGATCCTCGTGACGCAGTCCCTTGACGTAGGCCCCGGGGTGGGCGTTGGGGATGTAGTCGGAGGGGTGGAAACGGGCGAGGTTCTCCAGGGTCTCGTGGATGCCGTCGATCCGATTGATCTCGGCGATCCGCATGGCGCCGGCCTCGTCGCTGCGGGCCCATGTCCGGAGGTCCGGGGCGCGACGCCCGTCGGTGGGGTAGAGGTCCAGAAGGACCTCGGCCATCCTCCGGGCGCGGAGCTTCGCGCCGCAGCCGGCGCAGTCGCACGACTCCTTCCGCGCCAGGGCCTCGGCCTGCCGCCTGGTGAGCCCCCACAATTCAACGAGTCGGGCGGGGATCACCCGACGTCGGTAGAACATGTAACGCTTCTCACCGCAGACGGAGCAGCGTTCGGCACGTCCGCACGCCATGGCCGAGGCGTAGTCGCGGGCCAGCCAACCAAGCCGGTGGGCTTCGTTCCAGGCGGCCACCAGCGGGCCTTTCACGGGGTGGGGGAGGGGGATTTTGCTCATGTGTCGCTGGGTTGCGGCGGGCTCGCGCAGGCTTGACCGCCGCGTGGAGGTCGATTACGATCGATTCATGCGTCAAGAAGGATGCGGCACGCGGTAAAGTCCGATTTGACGACAAATTAGGGCGAGGATCAATGGCCTACGCGACGACCGTCCAGCGCCACAAGACGAAGGAGATCGGGATCGGCGACCTGCCGGTCGGGGGGGACAACCCGATCCTGGTCCAGTCGATGACCACGACCAACACGTTCGACGCCGAGGCCACCCTGGCCCAGATCCGACGTCTCGAAGAGGCCGGATGCGAGGTCGTCCGCGTCACCGTCCCCAAGAAAGAGGACGTCGAGGGCATCAAGGCGATCCGCGACCAGATCAAGATCCCGCTGATCGCCGACATCCATTTCGACTACCGGATGGCCCTCGCCTGCCTCGAAGCCCGCACCCCGTCGGGCCGCCGCGCCGTGGACAAGATCCGGATCAACCCCGGGAACATCGGCGGTGAGGAACGCTTCAAGGAGGTCGTCCGCAAGGCCCGCGATGCTGGCGTCCCCATGCGGATCGGCGTCAACTCGGGGAGCCTCGAGAAGGACCTGATCGAGAAGTACGGCTTCCCGTGCCCCGAGGCGATGGTCGAGAGCGCCCTGCGGCACATCGAGACCGCCGAGGCGCTCGGCTACAAGCAGATGATCGTCAGCCTCAAGGCCAGCCACGTCCCCACGGCCGTCGCCTGCTACTCCGAGTACGCCGCGAAGGCCGACTACCCGACCCACGTCGGGATCACCGAGGCCGGTTCGAGGGAATACGGCACGCTCAAGAGCGCCGCGGGCATCGGCTCGATCCTCCTCCGCGGCATCGGCGACACGATCCGGGTCTCGCTCCTGGGCGACCCGGTCCCCGAGATCGACGCCGGCTTCGACATCCTCCGCGCCTGCGACCGCCGCGTGACGAAGCCCGAGGTCGTCGCCTGCCCGACCTGCGGCCGGCTGGACATCGACCTGGAGCGGATCGTCGCCGAGGTCGAGGAGAAGATGAAGAACCTGACCAATCCCCTCCGCATCAGCATCCTCGGCTGCCTGGTCAACGGCTTCGGCGAGGCCAAGGAGGCCGATCTCGGCATCGCCGCCGGTTCCGGCAAGGGGATCATCTTCAAGCGCGGGGTTCCCATCCGCCACGTCCTCGAAGCCGACATGGTCCAGGCCCTCCTTGAAGAAGTCGAGCGGTTCGAGGAAGCGACCGTGCCCCTCGCCTCCTTCGTCGAGAAGGAAAAGAAGAAGCAGGCCAAGTCGGGCCTCCCCGTCCTGAACTGAGCTAACCGCCAGCGACGACATGCCTGACGCCCCGGGGCCGATCCCCCGGGGCGTCCGACTTTCGAATCCTCAGGACTGACGGAGGCCGACGGCGACGTACTTCGTCTCGAAGTACGCGTCCAGTCCCTCGCTCCCCAGCTCGCGGCCGAGGCCTGACTCCTTCATTCCACCGAACGGGCATTGGGGGGTCGCCGGGATCGGATCGTTGATGCCGATGATCCCCGCCTCGAGGCCCTCGGCCATCCGGGTGGCGACGGTCAGGTCGTTGGTGAAGACGTAGGCCGCGAGGCCGTAGGGCGTGGCGTTGGCGGCGGCGATCACGTCGTCGAGCTTGTCGAAGTCCAGGATCGGCATCACGGGTGCGAAGGGCTCGTCGGTCATCAGCTTCATCGTGCCGTCGACGTTCGTCAGGACGGTGGGCTCGAACCAGTACCCCTTGTCGAACCTCGACGACCGGCCGCCGCCCGTACGAATCCGGGCGCCCTTATCGCGGGCGTCGTCGATCAGCGCCTGCGTCTTGTCGAGCGCACGCGATTCGACCATCGGCCCGACCTGCACGCCCTCCTCCAGGCCGTTGCCGATCTTGAGCTTGTTCGTCAGCTCGACGGCCGCTTCGGTGAAGTCCTTGATGATCTCGTCGTGGACGTAGAACCGGGAAGGCGCGATGCAGACCTGGCCGTTGTTCCGGAACTTGCCGATGACCGCCGCTTGGGCGACCTGCTGGACGTCGGCGTCGGGGAAGACGATCAGCGGCGCGTGACCGCCGAGTTCCAGGCTCAGACGCTTCACTTGGTCGGCCGAGCGGCGAAGCAGTTCCTTGCCGACCGCCGTCGAGCCCGTGAACGAGATCTTGCGCACCGCGGGATGCTCGAACAGGGCGTCCGCGAAGGGCTTTGGCGGGCCGATGACGAGGTTCGCGACGCCCGGGGGCAGGCCGGCGTCGGCGAGGCACTCGAACATCAGGATCAGGGTGAGCGGAGTCTGGTCGGCGGGACGGCTGACGACCGTGCAGCCGGCCGCCAGCGCCGGGGCGATCTTCCGGCTCGGGAGCGCAGCCGGGAAGTTCCAGGGGGTGATCGTGCCCACCACGCCGACGGGATGCTTGATCGTATAGTAGCGCTTGGCGACGTTCGTGGGGGGGATGATGCGGCCGTAGGCTCGCTTGGCCTCCTCGGCGAACCACTCGAACGTCTCGGCGGCGTGGAGGGCCTCGGTTTTCGCCTCCAGCAAGGGCTTGCCTTGCTCCATCGTCATGGCGCGGGCGATCAAGTCGGCCCGCTCGCGTATCAGTTCGGCGGTCTTCTTAAGGATCCTCGCGCGATCGTAGGCCGACGACGCCTTCCAGGCGGGGAAGGCCCGCGCCGCGGCCACGATCGCCACGTGGGCCTCGTTCCCCCCCGCGTAGGCCACCTCGGCGATGGTGGATTCATCGGCCGGGTTGATCACGGCCAGCGTCTTGCCGTCGTCCGCGTCGAGCCAGGCGCCGTCGATGTACATGCGGGTGGGAAAGTCCTGCTTCGCGGACGGGCTCGACGCGTTGGCTGCCATGATGAATCTCTCGGGTTGCTCGTTAAGACGCACCGGAACGACGCTCGCTCGGGGGTGGTTCTCTGCTGCCACGATACGGCCCGGCGTCGGGTGGCACAACGTCGGGCGATCCCGTCATGGAGTGGGCGTGGACTGCTTCGATCGCTACAACCGGCATTTTCGCCGTCGCAATCCTTCGTTTCCCGTCAACGGTTGGAGCCGGATCAACCGATTTCTTTGGTGTTCCGTGACTTCCTGGTAATTCCGGGCGCAGGCCAGGACGGCCCTTCGCCAAGGTAGACAAGGCGGGTGACGCATGGATGCGGTCTGGGGGAATTCCGGCTCGATCGTCCGGCGACGTTGCCGGCTGGCTCTTGCGACGGCTCTGCTCGCATGGCCGGTCGCGACCGCCGGGGCCGCCCCGATCCGGTGGACGCCGCGCGGGCGTCTGGCGGCCCAGGAGATTTCGCCGGCGGCTACGACAGCCACGCCGGGGGCCTGGGCGTCTTTCCTCGCGGCGGGCCCGTCGACCTGGGCCTCAAGACCTTCCCCGCCCTACACGACGGCCGTTCGGCTCGCGGTCCTGCGACTGATCAACGGCGACCCGACCGTCGCGGCCGCCAGCCCTTTGATCGAGTACCTGGTCTGGCGGCGGAACCTGAACGTCGCCCGGTTCGACGCATATCATCCCTACGTCGGCCCTCGGCTGCCGCAAGGGTTGATCCCGCCGATCTCCCAGGTCGTCCCTCCGCTCACTCCGCCGACGAACATCCCGACCGCGCCCGTCGAGCCGCCGCTGCTCCCGCCGGTGCCGAACGTCGTGCCGCCCAGCGTCCCCGAACCGTCGGCCCTGGTCGTGATCGTCGCCGGGGCCGTTGGGGCCCTCGAGATAAGGCGCCGGCGGGAAACGTCGCAGGCGCGCTGAGCGTGGGCCCTTTTTGGTACACTCGCCTACCCCGCCAGGCGGACGGTGAACCCTCCCCTTGACGGCCGCCTCTATTCTCATGGCAGAGGCTTCGCGACCGACAAGGCAAGGACCGGGCAATGGACGAGCAGCAGCGCTTCTACATCACGACGGCCATCGACTATCCCAACAGCCGCCCCCACATCGGCACCGCGTTCGAGAAGATCGGCGCCGACGTCCAGGCGCGGTTCCGGCGGATGGAAGGGGCGTCGGTCCATTTCCTGATGGGTAACGACGAGAACACCAACAAGGTCACCATCCGAGCCCGGGAACTCGGCCTGGAGCCCAAGGCCTACGTCGACGACATGGCCCGCCAGTTCCAGGACGTCTGGCGCGCCCTGGAAATCTCCAACGACGACTTCATCCAGACCAGCGAGCAGCGCCATCACGTCGGCTGTCGCAAGTTCATCCAGGCGGTCTACGACGCCGGCGACATCTACAAGGGCGTGTACGCCGGCCACTACTGCATCGGCTGCGAGTCGTTCAAGACCGAGAAGGAGGTCGCCGAGGCCGGTGGCCGATGTCCCAACCACCCCAACACGCCGCTCTCCTGGGTCGAGGAGGAGAATTACTACTTCCGGCTCTCCGCCTACCGCGATCGGCTTCTGGCCCACTATGCGGCGAATCCCGACTTCATCCAGCCGGAGAGCCGTCGCAACGAGATCCTCAGCCTGGTCGAGGGCGAGCTGAAAGACGTGGCGATCACCCGGAAGGGGTTCACCTGGGGCATTCCCGCCCCGTTTGACGCCGACCAGACGATCTACGTCTGGTTCGACGCCCTGCTCAATTACATCACGGCCGTCGGCTACGGGAGCGACGAGGAGCGGTTCGCCCGGCTCTGGCCGGCGGACGTCCACGTCATCGGCAAGGACATCACGCGATTCCACTGCGCCCTCTGGCCCGCCATGCTGATGTCGGCCGGAGTGGCCCTGCCGCGCAAGGTCTTCGGCCACGGCTTCGTCTATCGCAAGAACGAGGAGACGGGCGAGGTCGAGAAGCTCAGCAAGAGCCTCGGCAACGTGGTGGAACCGATGGACCTGATCGAGAAGTTCTCGGCCGAGGCCTTTCGCTATTACTTCATGAGCCAGTGTCCGTTCGGCGGCGACGGCGAGTTCTCGTTCGAACGCTTCGCCGACGCCTACAACAGCGGCCTCGCCAACAACCTGGGGAACCTCTACAGCCGAATCCTGACGATGTGCCTGAAGTACTTTCAGGGCGATCTCGGCGACGTTTCGGGGATGGACAGGACGGTCTGGCGTCGGGGGCTCGACCTCCGGGCGTTGGCGGAGACCCTCCGCGAGCGGATCGGAACGCTCGACTACGCGACGGCCCTCCAGCGAATCTGGCTGGAGGTCATCGATGCCGCGAACAAGTACATCCAGGAGACTGAGCCCTTCAAGCTGGCCAAGACGGACCTCGAAGCCACGCGAGTCGTCCTGGCGAACCTCGCCGACTGGATGCGGGTCGCGGCCGTGCTGATCAAGCCTTTCCTCCCGAGGACGGCCGAAACGTTCTACCAGGCCTTCAATTTCGAAACGCATCAGGCCTGGGCGAGCGTCTCGTATGGAACGGCCGCTGTCCCCTTCGCCGTCGTGGACTCGCTCCACGTGACAGCCCCGATCATCAACGCCAAGCCGGCCCCGCTCTTTCCCAAGGTCGACGCCCGCTGAACCGGACTTCGCGAATTTGCCTGAAAGCGGTAAAGTCGTCATGCCTGGAGGTCGAGGGCGTCGAAACGGATGAAGCATCGTCGCTCGACCGGGCGGCCGTAGGTCGTGCGCCACTCAAGGATGTTCGAGGTGGACGTCATGGATGAACCGAAACGCAAGCTCGTCGTCCTCTTGTGCATGCATCGCAGCGGATCGAGCCTCACGGCGAACATCCTGCACAAGCTCGGCATGTCGCTCGGGCCGTTCGAGCTGATCGCGGCGGCCCCGAGCAACCCTTACGGGCACTTCGAATCGATCCCTTTCCACTCGCTGAATCGGCGCATCCAGGAGTGGGCCTACGGCTTCGCCGACGACGTGCCCGACGACCCCAGGGTTCTCGCCCGGTTCCTTCAAGAGCGCGCCGCCTGGCCGACCGATCGGGCTCTGCCGGAGGAGTGGGTTGACGAGGCCGAACGGATCACGCGCGTCCTGATCGAGAGCGGGCCCGTCTCGGGATTCAAGGATCCCCGCACGGTCCTCGTCTGGCCGTTCTGGCGGAAGGTGTTCGAGCGGATCGAGAACGTGCAGATCGTGGCGGCTTCCCTGCTGCGATCCCCGCATGAGATCGCCATGAGCCTCTGCACTCGAAGCCGGGGCAACATGCCCTACTGGAACGCGCTCGACGTCGTCGGCGTCCACCTGGATCGGATGAAGGTCGTGGCGGACGAGCAGGCGGCGACCTCGCACGTCGTCCGGTTCGGCACAGCGAGCTTCTGGGACGATACGAAGCAACTCGCCGAAGCCTGCGGATTGCCCTGGAACGACGCCATCGTCCGTAGCGTCTACGACCCGTCCTGCGTCCACCATCAGCCGGCCGCCGTCGCCCACGCGTCTCAAGTCACCCTGAACGCGTTGGGAAGCGACGCGTGGGCCGACGTCGACACCGCCGCGAACGCCGAACGACTCGCCGCCGACGCGCGGAAGTACGAATCAACCACCCACTCCCAGTTGACCTCGACGCGAAACGAGCTTGGCAAGACGATCGTCCAGCTTCGCCAGGCGGAGCATGCTTTCAATGAAGCCAATGCGCAGGTAAACGAGCAGGGATTGAAGTGCGTCCTGATGGAACGCGAGGTGACCGCGACCCAGCAAGCCCTCGCCGAGAGCGAGAAAGGGTTCCAACTCGCCCGCACCTGTCTCGAACAGACGGAAAAACACCTGGCCCGGGTGATGGAGACGCTCGTCTCGAACCAGGAACGACGCGTCCAGGCGGAGCAGATGCTCGCCCACACCCAGGGCGTGCTCGCGTTCACCGAGCAGGCCCTGGCGGAATCCCAACGACGCGTGGCCGACGCTCATGACCATCAGGAGCGGCTCCTCACCAGCTTCCAGCAGACCTATCAGACCGCGCAGGCCGATCACGACCAGGACCGCCGGCGATGGCAGGCGGATCGCGCCCGGGCGGAGGAAGTCCGGCAGGCGGATCGCGCTCGGGGGGAGGAAGTCCATAATCAACTGGTTGAGCTGCAAGAAACGATGGTCCGCAAGGAACAGCAATTGGTGCGTTCGCTGGAACGCGAGGAGAAGCGCTGGCTTGAGAACGTCGCGCTTCGACGGCGAATCGACAAGTTCGAGTCGAACGCGCTCATCGGCGTCGCCGTGAAGGGGCGTCGACAGATCAAGCAGTTCTGGCTGAGGCTTCGTCACACGGGCCCGAACGGCGAGCCAAGGTCCACTCGGGTCGATCGGCCGATGTGAGGGACGCCTCAGACGGCGACGGCCGCCGGAGCCTCGACCACCAGCTTGCGATGGAGGATCGTGGCGATTCGAGCGGCCGCGCGACCGTCGCCGAACGGCGAGGTCGCATCCGTCGTGCGGGCCGGCTGGCGCGGTTCGGCGAGCCGTCGCGTCCCTTCGTGCAGGATGGCGGCCGGATCGTCGCCCACGAGCTTCGCGACGCCGCAGTGGACGGCTTCCTCGCGTTCGCTCACGTCGCGAAGGACGAGCACGGGCGTCCGCAGGGCCGTGGCTTCCTCCTGGACGCCGCCGCTGTCGCTGAGGATGAACGCGGCCCGCTTCATCGCGGTCACGAACGGCCCGTACTCCAGCGGGCTGATCAGCCGGACCCGATCCAGCCCGCCCAGTGCGGCGCGGACGACGGGCTCCACCCCCGGATTGGGATGCACGGGCCAGAGGAATTCCACGTCGGGATGTCGATCGTGGAGCTTCCGGATTCCCTCGCAGATCCGCGTCAAGGGCTCGCCGAGGTTTTCGCGGCGGTGGACCGTGACCAGCACGAACCGCGAATCGGGGTCGAGTCCCTGCAAGGGGACCTCGCGATCGGCCGCCATGAAGAGGGCGTCGATCCCCGTGTTGCCCGTCATGTGAATCGACTCGGGCGGGATCCCCTCGCGCAGGAGGTTGGACCGAGCGGCCGAGGTCGGTGCGAAATGCAGCGAGGCGAGGTGGCTCGCCGCGACGCGGTTGGCCTCCTCAGGGTAGGGGGCGTCCAGCCGGTACGTTCGCAACCCGGCTTCGACGTGCGCGAAGGGCGTTCCCAGCATATAGCTGGCCAACGCGGCGGCGAGGACCGTCGTCGTGTCGCCCTGCGCGACGACGCAGTCGGGCTCTTCGCGACTTAGGGCCGCATGCAGCGCGACGACCAGGCGGTTGCTCAGGTCCGCCAGGGACTGTCCGGGCCGCATCACGTCCAGGTCGACGTCCGGGCGAACGTCGAAGAAATCGAAAATCGGCCTCGCCAGATCCCTGTGCTGGGCCGTGAAGATGAGCCGACACCGGGCCCAGGGCTGATCGCGCAGGGCCCGGATGATCGGCGCGGTCTTGATGGCCTCTGGACGCGTCCCGACCACGAACACGACGTTCCTGCGGCGCTCGCTGGGATCCATGAGCCTCCCTCCATGGGGTCGATCTTCGTGGATGTCGATCTCTCGGCGGAGGACGTTCAGTCGGCCTTCGCAAGCCGTTTAATGGCGGCCCGGACCGATCGGTATGCCTTCACGGCCGGCTCGGGCGCGTGCGCCCGGATCACACGGCGGAGGTTGGTCGCTCCGGCCGGCTCGGACGAGGGCTCGGGAGCGGACTCCGCCGCTGCATCGACGACCGGCAGGGCGGGAGGCGTCTCGGAGTAGGTGCGGTACCAGTGGCGATAAGAATTCTCGGGAGCCGAGTCGTCGAACGGGTCGGGGAAATACGTCATCAGGTCATCACGCTGGCGATACGTGAGTCGATGTGCGTCCTCGACCTTGGCCCCGCTCGCGTAGCGCGTGTAGCGGCAGGGGATCTTGCCGACCGTCGACTGGCCGTGGCGTTCGCACTGGTCGATGTACCACTCGCGAAAGTCGTAGAGCACCGGGCTGTGCGACCCGTAGCGATCCAGCATCATGAGCTGGGCGCCGCTGTCGAAGCCGGAGAAGTGGTAGAACACCAGAGGCCGACCGTTGATCGCGATGTCGTACGGCGACCGGCCCGTGGCGCGGCGATGGCTCAGGTTCCAGGTCGAGACGTTGTACTGGGGATCGCGAAGGATCTTGATCCCATCGAAGATCGCGGGGGCCAGGTCGATCCAACGCTGGTCGGTGAACAGGCCGGAGGGCACCTCGTCGTAGCACCAGCGGCTCAGCCGATCGGCCCACCAGTCGATGAATCGGCGGCCGTTCCGGTCCATGCGGACGGCGAGGAAGCCCAGGTTGTAGATGCCGTGGCGCAGGCAGGTGTGCTCGTTGTCGACCATCGCCGTCGGCTCGGTCTCGGGCTCGATCGAGTGCGGCGTGAGCAGAACGCTGTCCGCGTCGAGGGCCCGTTCGAGATCGTCGAGCCGGTTGCTGACGATGATGTCCGGGTCGAAGTAATAGATGCGTTCGGCCCCGTGGACGTCGGCGATGTGCTGGAACGCCGCGCCCTTCACGGCCGTGCACAGCTCGACGATGCGGTGGCGGAAGATGAAACGCGAGAGGTTGGGGATCGGCAGGTCGCGGATGTTGATGATCGAGTCGAAGGCCTCGGTGATCCGGCTCGGACAGTCCGGCATGTCGTCGGACAGGACGAGGTGGAACGTCGCCTCGGGATGCACGCGCTTGACGGAGTGGGCCAGCGAGGCGGCCTTCGGGAGGTAGTTGGCCGTGATGCTCGTGAAGACGTGCATGGGCATTCCTTTGCACCAGTAAGGATTTGGGCCTCGCGCCGCGGGCGGAGCGATGAGCCATCGTCGCGGATCCCATGTGGGGATCCGAGGCGGGCGGATCCGTCCTGGACCGCCGCATCTCTTGTCGACGAGCCGCACAAGCTCTCGCGGCGGAGGTCGAGATCCGTCGCCGTTCGCGGGAAAAATGCCCCGACGACGCACATGATCACGCGTCCGCTCGCCGACCCAAGCTCGCGGCCGCGTGAATTTAAAGGGTTCCGACCCTTCTGTCAATCGATGGAGGAAAGGCCTGAGGCCGATTTCATCCGACTCGCGCGCCGGCGTCGCGGCGGATCGCATTCCACACAGCGCGCCGATCGGGCCGATCCCGCCTCGCCTTCCCAATAAGGCTGTAGCCGCGCGTCGAAAGGGGCCGAAAAAATGATGACGGTTGAAGAGCGCGGACTCGGTCCGGACTCTGTAAGCTCGGGAATCCCCGATCCGCGTCGAGAAGGAACTCGACCCATCGGCCGGAATGCCCGACTTCCGGCAGCTCGACGAATCGTCCATCGAGGCCTTGATCGGGTCGCGAGGCCGGAGCCGAAATACGACGGCCCGTCGGGCTTCGGATTGACAAGGGATGGGCGTACTGTCATTAAGTCGCACTGACTCAGGAGCGGGCGTCCCCGACTCGACGGGCCCATTGCTAAAATGAAGAAGCGTTAATTCTTGCGGCAGGGCGTCGCCAAGCCACGTCGCGACAGCGGCTTCTTCGGGTGGGCTGGCTCGAGAGAGGACCCGAGGAGCGTGAAGGACATGGACGTCTCGTTCTACTTGTCGGAAGCCTCATTCTGGACGCCCGACCACGCTTTCGAGCCGCTCTCCCACAGTCCGTTCAGCCCGATTGCATACTGGCTGGTGGACGTTCTGCGGCCGAGCCAGATCGTCCAGCTCGGCGGCCGCGAGCCGGGCGTCTACTTTTCGCTCTGCGAGGCCGTACGACGGCTGAACCTCGACGCTCGGTGCCTGGCGATCGAACCATCGACCGCCGCCGGCTCGGGAGCGGCCTTCCTGGAGGCCTCTCTGAGGCGTGTCCGAGAGGCCCACGATCGATCCTACGGGACGATCTCGAAGTTGCTCCGAATCGACCCCGACGAGATCGTCGACGCGATTGAGGACGGGTCGATCGACCTCTTCCACGCATCGACCCCCGCGGACGTCGAGCATCTCCTGGTCGACTTCAAACTCTGGCGGCCGAAGCTCTCGGACCGCGCCGTGATCCTGCTTCCCAAGACGTGCATACAGGGCCGGACGCTGGGTTCTTACGCGAGCTTCCATGATCTTTCGCGAAACCACCCCGCCTTCGAGTTCACGCATGGCGAGGGCCTCGGGTTGATCGCGGTCGGTCGTGAGATCCCCGATCGACTCAACCCGCTCTTCGAGGCCCACAAGTTCCCAGGCCGCAGGAATGCCATCCGGGCGGTTTACGCACGTCTCGGAAAGAGCCTCGGCGAAAGCCTGGCGTCGTCTGCCGGACGAGGTGAAAACTTCGATCGGGAAGCGATCCTCGACCTCGGGGTCTTCGAAGCCGAGGGTCGTCGCCCCGAGACGTGGCGAAGCGAGTTCGCAGCCGAGGAAGAGAACCTCGCGCTTCGCGAGGAGCTCGACATGCTCCGCGAGGAACTCGCGGGCCTCGACGAGAACCATCAGGACATCGCCCGGGAGCACGCGGACCTCGGTCGCGAGAATCCCTGGCTTCGCCGCGACCTGGCGCATTTCCAGCACCACTACGCGGAGGCGATGGCGCAACTGGACGAGCTGCGGCGGAGCACGGCTCTCCGCTTGATCGAGCGTTGTCGCGGCACCCGGGATCGCTTCTTCCCCAGGACCCGGCTGCATGGCCGATGCCTGGAATTGTCGATACGCTTCCTCCGCGTCGCGGCGTCCGATGGGCCTCGACCGGCTCTCGCCAGGGTGTCGCGGCGCGTGATCCGCAAGGTCAAGAAGACGCTTGGCATCGGTGTAGAGACGCTCTCCCAGGTCGTCCCCGCAGGAATCCCGGCCCTCGCTCCCGCCCGCTTCGACGAATTGCCGTGGCAGGGGGTTGAAACGAGGAAGCGCGACGTCGAGACCCGCACCCGGGCGACGTTCAAGGTCCTGCTCGTCTCGCACTCGGCCTGCCGCACGGGGGCGCCGTTGTGCCTGCTCCGGCTCGCCGAGGAACTCTCCAGGCTGCCGGATGTGGAGTGCTGGGTCGTTTTGAAGACCAGCGGCGAGCTGGCGCCGGAGTTCGAGCGCCACGCGCCGACGCTGGAACTTGCGAAGACCGTCGAGTGCGGCCTCGCCACCTGGAGTGATGCGCCGAAGGTCATCGCCGCCCGCTTCCGCGAATACGCTCGGAACGGCGTCGCGGTCTGCAATACGATGGCGGTCAGCGAATTCCACGAGGCCCTGGCCGCCCACGACGTGCCGGTCCTGTCCTGGATCCACGAGCTGCCGACGTTTATCGAGATCCTCGGCGGGGTCGAGGCCATCGACCGCATCAAGGCCGCGAGCCGCCGCATGATCGTCCCCGCCGACGTCGTGCGGAGTGCGCTCATTACTCGATTCGACGTCGATCCGGATGCGATCCAGACGGTCCGCTACGGGCTTGAGGGCAAGACCCGCGACCTGTCGCGCGACGAGATGAGGGAGCGCGTCCGAACCGAGCTGAGGCTCCCCGAAGATGCGCGGATCGTGCTCGGCTGCGGGACGATCGATCTCCGCAAGGGGGCCGACCTCTTCGTGCAGGCGGCCCGGCGGCTGCTCTCCGACCCGGAGGCCTCAGGGCTCGCCGAACGGACCTGGTTCGTCTGGTTCGGCCACGTCGTGAACACCGACCTTTTCCACTGGCTGCGTCACGATATCGAGGCGTCCGGATTCACCGATCGGATTCGATTCGCCGGCGTTCGCGGGGGCATGGCGCCCTACTTCCTCGCGGCCGACCTGTTCGCGTTGACCTCGCGCGAGGATCCCTGCCCGTTCGCAAACCTGGAGGCCATGGAGAGCGCCCTTCCCGTCGTCGCCTTCCAGGGATCCGGTGGCGCGCCCGAGGTGCTCAACGGCGGCGGTGTGGCCGTCCCCTACCTCGACGTCTCGGCCATGGCCCAGGCGATGCGAGCCCTCCTCGCCGACGATGCCAGGCGTTTGGAGATGGGGCGTCGCGGCCGCGACACGATCCGCCGCTCGTTCACCTGGCCGCGATTCATGGACGAGTTCGTCGCCATCCTGAAGGCCCAGTACGGCTACGGCCCGGCTCAGGAATTGAAGGTCTCGGTGATCGTGCCCAACTACCGGCACGCACCCTATCTCGAAGAGCGGCTCCGCAGCGTCTTCGAGCAGACCGTCCGGCCGCACGAGATCATCTTCCTCGACGACGCATCGCCCGATGACAGCGTCGAGGTCGCCCGTCGGCTCGCCCCGCTCTCGCCGGTGCCGATGCGGATCGTCGTCAACGACCGCAACAGCGGGAGCACTTTCCGGCAGTGGATGAAGGGCATGGAGCTCGCCACCGGCGACCTGATCTGGCTCGCCGAATCCGACGACGCCTGCCACCCTCAGTTCCTCGAACGGCTCCTGCCCGAATTCCACGACCGCGACGTCGTCCTGGCTTACGCCCAGTCCGCACTCATCGGCCCCAAGAGCGAGGCCTGGGCCGCGGACTTCCTGGCACATACCGACGACCTCGACCCCCAGCGCTGGCGTAGTCGCTACACGGCCGAAGCCGCCGAAGAGGCCGAGTTGGGGCTTAGTCAGAAGAACACGATCCCGAACGCCAGCGCGGTCGTCTTTCGCAAGCCCGAGCGCCTGGACTTCGCCGCGGAGCTGGCGGGCATGCGATTCGCGGGCGACTGGCTCTTCTACGCCATGATGCTACGCGGCGGCAAGATCGCGTTCGTTCCGGAATCGTTGAACTCGTACCGACGCCACGAGCAATCGGTCTCGTTCCAGTCGATCAAGGCGGACACGCACGCCGAGGAAACGCTGCACGTCAAGTTCCGCATCTTCGAGACGTTCGACGTCTCGCTCGACGCCATGGCTCGCAGCCTCGGCCAGACGCTGTTCGAATACGACATGATGACCGAGCGCTTCGACTTGAAGCGAGCGGCCCTCATGTCCAACGCTCGTGCGGCGGCCCCGCTCGCCAGGATCCGAGAGTTGATGCGGCGGAGGCTCGGTGTGCAGGCCGAGCTGAAAGTCCTCCTCGTGGTCGACGGTTCGGAGACCGGGCTGGCCGCGACCTCGACGATCCACCTGGCCAACGCACTGGCGCGAGAACATCAGGTCTTCATCTGCTGCGCCTCGCCTGCCGACGAGAACGAGGGTTTCCGCTCCCAGTTGAACGATCGCGTGGTTCTGCTCGAAGGGACGCTCGGAAATACACCCTGGTCGAGCCCTCGGCCGATGGGCGTCGAGCCCGCGAGCCGTGCTCGGGCGACGATCCTCCAGGAACTCATCCGGTTCCACGAAATCGACGTGATCCACTCGCGACATGAAAGGGCAGACCGGCTCGTCGCTCAGATCAACGGCGATTTGAACCTCCCTTGGTTCGTCCATCTCGCTGAGGGCCGCGGAGGATGGTTCGAGGAACGCCCGGCTGGTGGAAACGCGGGATCGAGTCGGCCGGTCGACATGGTCTCCGGCGTCTTCTACGAGGGCGTGGCGTCGCCCGCCCTGGCCGAGGAATCGCCCGAGCTGTCCCGCAAGCGTTGGATTCCCCTCTTTCCGGGCATGCAACCCGACGCCGTCGTGGAAAGTCGGACGCCACCCATCGCAAGGCGGGATGCGGAGTTCCTCGTTTTCCTGATCGCGGGGGGCTCGGAGACTCAAGGGGACTGCGCGGACGCGATGTCGGCCGTCCGCGTCCTCAATCGACTCCCCGCCGCCGAGCGCGGGGGCCGACGAGTCCGTCTGGTGTTGACCGGATCGGCGTCGGTCGCGCTGCATGGGCAGGGAGGCTCGACCGCGAACCGCGTCGCACTTACGAGTTCGGATCCTCGCGATTCCATGGCCGTGCTCGCCCAGTGCGATGCGGCCCTCGCTCCGCACGAGAATCTCGCGGCCGAAACCTCCAGCTACATCGCGGCGGCCCTCGCCTGCCACTTGCCGATCATCGCGCCCGACCGGGGCCCGATCCACGACGTGCTGACGCTCGATCGACGGACCGCGGGGCTCGCCGCTCCATCCAACGAGCATGGCAGCCTCGAAGTCGACCGGATGGTCACGGCGATGCTCCGTTACCTCCGCCATCCCGATCTCTACGCCGCCCACCGCGCCCGCGCCCGATCTCTCTTCGAGGCCCGCTTCCACATCGACCAGACCGCGGCCGTCTGCACCGAGGCCTACTTCCACGCCCGCGACTTCCTCGTCTTCCCGCGAGAGACGCGCCCGACCCTCGCCTTGCCGGAACGCTCGATGAAGGCGTCTCGCGAGAGCGCGTGAGCCGAGTGATCGAGGCGAGGGTGGTTACCTCACCGCAGCGACGCTGTTAGCCTGGAGCCGGACAGGAGCGCCGGCTGCGGGGATGCGGCATGCTTCGATCGTGGACTCGCCTCGATAATCTGGCGATCTCGGTGGTTCTGAGCGTCCTCGTCTCGGGCGTTGCGACGGCGCTCTGCGCCGCAATCGTTCATGCCCGGACGGACGCGAGGGCTGCGAACTGCCTCAATAATCCACTTTTCTTGTATCATTGGCTCCTGAATTATCAGTCCGAACACGGCCACCCGCCGCCCGCCGTCATGTTCGATTCGGAAGGGCGGCCGATGCACAGCTGGCGGGCCGTCGTCTGGGCTTACGGGTCCCCTGAATTTGCGGCTCGCTACGACTTCAGCGAACCGTGGAACAGCCCGGCGAACCTCGCCGCCGCGCAGCCCGTTCCGGTGGACCTATGGTGTCACAACTCGCAGAACAGTCCGGCATGCTCTACCAACTACGCCGCGATCCTGGACGGAGACCGCTGTTCCCTCGACTCGGCGGGGCAGGGCGGGCCGAATAAGCGTCGCATCGTGATCGTCGAGGTGCCCGATTCGACGATCCTGTGGACCGAGCCGCGGGACGTGACGCTGGAGGAGATCGCCAGGTTCCCGCCGCCCCACGACCCCGGCGGGCTCGCGGCGGTCTTCTCGGACGGGAGTTATCGTCGGCTTTCGATCCAGGAGATTCTCGCCCCCGAGATCCTGGATCACTGGACCCGCCACCTCAAGGCGGCGCGCGCGAAAAAGAGCCCCGATCGTTGATCGACCGGGGCTCTCGTGGATCGTTCTAGCTATGAGCGGGATCAACGTCCCTTGCGGACGATCCAGAGGTCCTGGTGGTACCACCATTCGGCCTGCTTGAAGTCGACGATGGTGGCGTCGACCGCCTTCTGCACGGTCGGGACGACGTATTGGGCCAGGCTCAGGGTCAGGCCGTATTCCGCCGCGTCGAGGTCGTGCTGCTCGCTGCGAGCCTGGAACCAGAAGCCTTCCTCGTCGGCGTCGTCGACCGTGATCTGCAGGCCCTTGCAGCTCTTGACGCCGTGGGTCGTGAAGAGCAGGTGCCCCCCCGGGGCGAGGGAGCCGTACAAGGCTTTGACCCAGCGCCCGAAGGTGGACTTCGGCATGTGCGAGAAGAACGAGAGCGCGAAGATCGCGTCGTACTTCTCGGGCGTGGCGAATCCCTCGGGCGTGTGCGCCGATTGGAGAGCCTTGACGCCGATCTGGTTCGTCAGGAACTCGATCGCTTCGGGGTGGATGTCGCAGCTCGTCAGGTCGAGCCGGGGGTTCTTCTTCAGGTGCCGCGACACGCAGCCGTAGCCCGAGGCGAACTCCAGCAGCTTGATCGGCTTGTCCACCCCGAAGAGCCGGCTCAGGTGGCCGTCGAGCTTGGCCGCCGAGCGGGCGCCGTCCTCGAAGTAATATTTCGTCGCGTCTTCAAGCGACATCTCGGGGTGGGTCGCCACGAACCAGAAGATGAAGTCCTTGGGATGGACGACCTTCGTCACCTGCTCCTTCTCGGCCCACTGCTCGTTGAGCCGGAGCATCTCCTCGGTGAGCGCGCCGTCGTTGGGGGGGACGGGGACGCCGCCGGTCTTGGGCTTGGAAGCCTCGGCGACCTCGGCCTCGCTCTTGGCCCCGCCCACGTTCACGATCGTCGTGGCCGGGCTGCCCGGCTTCACCTTGAACAGCATCGCGTACTGGCCGAGGACCTCGCCGAGCTTGACGGCGAGCTGCAGGCCGGCCTCGTCGCACATCTCGACGAAGTAGTCGATGTCGACGTCGATCTTGACCTCGTCGCCCGAGTACCGCGTGCCCGGGGTCGGGTGGATGTGGATCGTCGGCAGGAACATGCCGGCGGGCGCCATGACCCGGCGCACCTCGCGCAGGTAGTGTCGGGCGTCGGGTTCGAGCAGGTGGGTGAACAGCGAGCAGCCCCAGGCGAAGTCGACCGACCCGTCCTTCGCCGGGAACTTCACCTCGGTCGGCTTGACAGCCCCCCGGGGGTTGTAGCACGACAAAACGTCGAGGTGATGGAATTCGAACTTATCGCCGATCCGCGGGACGAGCACCTGGTTGCAGAAATCGATGCTGTCTTTGAGGACGTCGATGCCGACGTACTTGCGGACGTAAGGATGGTAGGCGAGGTTGCGGGCCATCTTGCCGCTGCCGCAGCCGATGTCCAGCAGCAGCGAGTTCGGCTTGAGGAACTTGCTCAGCAGGATCTGCCAGGCGTCGCCGCTGAGGATGTAGCCCGCCATCGAGGGGCTGCCGGCCGTCGCCCGGACGCCGGCGCCCGGGATCGGCGGGATGATGGCCGAGAGGTGCTCCGTCCCCAGGAAGTACGGATCCAGGCCCTCGAACTGGGCCTGCTCCTTCTGGAACTGGGCGACCTGCATCTTCAGCCAGGAGATCTCCATCTCCATCGCCTGCACGTTCGCCGACCTGCCGGCGCCCTCGCCGGCCAGGGTGACGGACGACGTCCTGGGGAAAAGGACGCCGAGCAGCCCCTTGCGGGGCGGGTTGGTGGTATTCGAGTTCGCCATGCGGGCTCACTACCTTTCTCGAGACCGGGAAAGACCGAGGAAGTGATGGTCGCCCTGGCCCGACGCAAGACGGATTGAGGGCGGATCGGCGCGGGATTATAGCCGGGTGCCCCGATCCAGCAAGGCGAGAATCGAGCCTCCCCGGGCCGTCGCCGACCCGTCTTGACCCCCTTCGGCGGCTGATGTAAACCACCGGTCGCATGCGCAGTCGAAGTCCGGCCCGCGAGGACGACGCCCGCCGTCGAGGGGCATCCGACAATTCCTACGGAGGAGACCATGGCTCAGGACCGAACCGCCGACGTCATCGTGCCCGTCACGCTCGGCGGTCCCGCGATACTGAGCCGTATCCGCCGAATCCTGGAGTGCAGCGGGCCGGCCCTCGCGCGATTGCTGGTCGTCGACGACGGCTGCGCCGATCGCGTCCTGGCGGCGGGACTGGCCGGGTTGGCCGAGGCCGACCCTCGACTTCATCACTTACGATGTCCTCGGGGGCTCGGCTGGGTGGCCTATGCCAATCGCGGGCTGGCCGAACGCCATGGCGACGTCGTCCTGCTCGCACCCGACGCCCGGCCTACCTCGGGCTGGATCGAACCGCTCGCCGAGGCCGCCCACTCGGAAGAGCGGGTCGCGCTGGTCGCCCCGCTTTCGAACGGCGACGGATTCGAGCTCGACTCCGGGCTCGGCGAGGGACCGTTGAAACACGCGCTCGCGGGGCTTCCCGAGTGGCTCTCCTCGCCTCGCTCGGGGCTGGCCGGGAACTACCTGAGGGGCGACGTGCTCGACGCCGTCGGCCTGCTCGACCCCGCGCTCGATTCTCCCCAGGCGGCCCTCGACGACTGGCTGATGCGGGCCTGCTCGTTGGGCTTCTTCGCCAGGCGCGCCTGCCGATCGCTGGTGCTTCGCGACGCCGTCTCGGCGACCGAGGAGCCCGTCGCGGCGGCCGACGACGAGTCTTTGCACGAGAAACACGTCTACATGAAAGGGCAGGTCGAGCGATACGCCCGCACGCTCGACGGATCGATCGCGTCCCACGCGGTCGATCATGCGGCCTCGAGGAAGATCAGGGTCGCGCTCGACGTCCGCCATCTGCCGCTGGAGATGAACGGGACGAAGATGTACGCCTCGAGCCTGGGCAAGGCCCTGGCGGCCATGCCGGAGATCGACCTCACCCTGCTGGCCGTCCACCCCCTCCAGGCCGACGGGATCGAGGGCCGGTTGGTCTCGCCCGACGAATGGGCCGACGACGTCGCCATCCTCCACAAGCCGGCGCAGGTCTTCGACCGGTCTCACGCCACGCTGCTCTTCCAGTCGCGCGCCCACGTCGTCATCACATATCAGGATCTGATCGCTTATCGCATGGCCCACGTCTTCGCGACCGAGGGCGACTACAACGCCTACCAGCAGACGAGCCGCCTCATCCTTCCCGCGGCGCAGGCGGTGGTGACTTACTCGCAAAACACCGCCCGCGAGGTCGCGACCGAGTTCGGCGTCCCGGGCGATCGCATCCACCCGGTGCTGTTGGGCGTCGACGCCGACGCCTTCGCCGCCGCGCCGAGCGAGCGGGAACCCGCCGACGTCTTCGGGGAACTCGGCATCGAGGGTCGCTACTTCCTGAGCCTCGCGTCGGATTATCCCCACAAGAATCTCGTGGGATTGCTGGACGCCTATGCGATCTTCCGGGAATGGTGCACCGACCGCGTGCCCCCGGACCTCGTCCTCGCCGGCCGCGCTCCCAGGTTGGAATCCGAGTTCCCGTCACGATCGGGTGGGACGATACCGGGCGTGCGGTTCTTGGGCCTGGTCAGCGATGAAACGTTGCGCACCCTCTATCAAAACTCCGACGCCCTTGTCTTCCCGTCGCTTTACGAGGGCTTCGGCCTGCCCCCGATCGAGGCCATGGCGGCCGGCGTCCCGGTCGTGGCGATGCCCTTCTCCTCGGTATCCGAAGTCTGCGGCGAGAACGTCCTCTATTCGGACGGACTGTCGCCCGTCGACCTGGCGCGAGCCCTCCAGCGGATGGCGTCCGACGACGACCTGCGACGCGAACTACGGGAGAGGGGACTTCGACGCGCCCGCGTCCTGACCTGGGAGAAGACCGCCCGGGAGACCGTGGAGGTCTACCGCAAAGTCCTGCTGACGCCGTCCTCAAGCTCGCTCCAGGCGCGTCGGGCTCTCGGCGAGGCCATCGTGCTCTGGTCGCAGCCGCCGAGGCCGGAAGCGGTCGCCGAGCCGGTTCCGTCAGCGGCCGATCCTGACTCGCTAGACGTCGCGACCGAGGCGGTCGAGACATCCGACCCGGTCCCGCCCGAGCCCGTCGCGGCCCCGGTCGTGGCGATCGCGCCTGTCCTTCCCGCCACCCTGGCACCGCCGGCGGTCGCCGAGCCCGAGCCGATGGGGGTGATCAACGCCTGCCGGGCGCTTCGACTCGCCTTGCGGAGGCGAATCCGCCGCGACCTCGTCGGGCGTGCGGCGAAGCAGCGCGCACGGCTGTCGCGCGTCAAGCGACTCTCCCGGCGATTCGTGCAGGTCGTCAGGACTGACGGCGTCGGCGCGGCCGCCGGCAAGGTCGCGCGGAAGATCAAGAACAAGACGCGCCACGTCCTCCGACGTCTCGTCCCGGCTCGACTCCGAGGGGAGGCGGCCTGTTCCTACTACAAGCCGTCGACGCCTCTCGACCTCTATGAGGCCTGGCGTCGCGTGAATGCGCCGGCGCCGTTCCGAGCCGGGCGGATCGACGAGGTCGTGGAGGCGATTGGACTTCTGCCGACGTTCTCCATCCTCGTCCCGGTCTACAACACACCCCCGGAGTTGCTCGACGCGGCGATCGAAAGCGTGCTCGCGCAATCTTACGAGAACTGGGAGCTGATCCTCGCCGACGACGCGAGCAACGATCCCGGGCTGGCCGCGTATCTCTCCGACCGCCTCTCGGACGATCCCCGCGTGCGACTCGTGCGACGCGAAGCCAACGGGAACATCTCGGCCGCCACCAACACCGCCGCGGAGCTGGCGACGGGTGAATTCCTCGTGCTGTTGGACCATGACGACCTCCTCCATCCGGAGGCACTGTCGCATGTGGCGATCTACATCGACCGTGCGCCGGACTCCGACCTCATCTACAGCGACGACGATAAGCTGGGCGTCGACGGCGTGCGCGTGGCCCCCCAGTTCAAGCCGGATTGGTCGCCCGAGCTCTTGCTGAATTTCTGCTACACCGGCCACCTGACGGCGGTCCGCACCAGCCTCTACCGCGAGGTCGGCGGGATGCGCCTGGGCTTCGAGGGCTCGCAGGATCACGACTTCTGGTTGAGGGCGTCGGAGCGGGCGCGGCGGATCGGCCACATCCCTCAGATCCTTTATCACTGGCGGGTCTTGCCGGGGTCGACGGCCGCGAGCGGACACGAAAAGCCGCACAGCTTCGAGGCCGGCAGGCGGGCCGTCGAGGAGGCCTTCGCCCGGCGCGGGGTGTCGTGCCGCGTCGAACAGCCGGCGTGGGCGCTCCAGGCCGGCTGTGGGGTCTTCCAGCCCGTCATGGCGGATGAAGGTCCGTCCGTCGCGATCCTGATCGCCACCAAGAACCAGAAGAAGCTGCTCCAAAACCTGATCAGGTCGCTCGAGAAGACGAGCTACAAAAATTATCGGGTTTATGTCATCGACAACGAGAGCGATGATCCCGAGACTCTCACCTACCTGGCGAAGCAGCCGCACCCGGTCCTGCATATCCCCAACATGGACGGCCGCTTCAACTATGCGGCGATTCACAACGCGGCCGTCGCTCGCGTCGACGCCGATCTGATCTTGCTCTTGAACAACGACGTCGAGGTCATCGAGCCGCGTTGGCTGAGCCAGATGGTAGGCTGGTCGCGGCTCCCGGGCGTGGGGGCCGTGGGGGCGCGGCTCCTTTATTCGGATCGTCGCGTTCAGCACGCGGGGATCGTCCACGGCCTGCACGAGGGGCTCGCGGGCCACGCGTTCAAGCTCTCTCCCTGGTGGGACGGCGGTGCCATGGGGCTCGCCCGGGCGACCCGCGACTGCCTCGCGGTGACGGCGGCCTGCATGCTCACGCCCCGGAAGCTCTATCTGGAGATGAACGGCTTCAACGAGACCGATTTCGGGGTCGCCTACAACGACGCCGACTACGGTTACCGGCTCCACGACGCCGGCTGGCGGAGCGTGATCTGCGCGGAGGCCGAGCTGTTCCATCATGAAGGCGCGACCCGAGGCTTCGGCGACAATCCCCGCGAGGAGGCGAATTATCGCCGCATCCACGGTCATCGCCGCGACCCCTACTTCAATCCGCACCTCGACGGTCGCAGCGAAGCCTTCATACTTCAGCCGACGGTCGTCCCGGTCGCACCCTCCGAGCAGCCCATCCGCGTGCTGGCCGTCACGCACAACCTGAACTGGGAGGGTGCTTCCCGGTTCGAGCTGGAGCTGACCACGGGCCTGAAGGCGTCCGGATCCGTCGAGCCGATCGTGGTCAGCCCCGTCGACGGTCCCCTTCGGGACGAATACGAAAAGGCCGGCGTGGAGATTCGTATCGACCCTTCGCTCGTCTCGATCTTCGGCGGCGATGCCGCCTATGCCGAGTCACGGCGGAGGACGGTCGAGCTGATCGCCCGCGAGTCTTGCCACGCACTTCATGCGAATACGCTCCAGGGCTTCTGGGCGGTGGACGCGGCGCGCGAGGCCGGCATACCCTCCATCTGGAGCATCCACGAGAGCGAACCCTGGCAGACGTACTTCGACCAGTTTCCGAGCGAGATCGCGCGAATCGGCCTGGGCTGCATGGAATGGCCGTACCGCGTCGTCTTCACGGCGAACAGCTCCGCCTCCGTCTGGCGGGACCTGGATACGCGAGGCAACTTCGGCCTGGTGCGCTACGCCCTGAACGTCGAACGATTCCACTCCGAGCTGGCGACGTTCCCGCGCGACCAGGCTCGCGCCGCCCTGGGCCTGGCTTCAGACGAGGTCTGCGTGCTCCTGCTCGGCACCGTCTGCGAGCGGAAAGGACAGCACGACCTGGTCCACGCGTTCCAGACGCTGGCGGCCGAGGTCGCCGATGCGGTGCGGTGCGTGGTGGTCGGCGCCCGCGACAGCCTCGAATATAGCCGGGAACTGCGGCGTCTGGCCGATTCGCTCGCATGGGATCGTCGCGGGCGGTTCCACATCGTCGACGAGACCGGCGCGACGGCGGCGTACTGGCAGGCCGCCGACGTCTTCTGCTGCACGTCGCGCGTCGAGAGCTATCCCCACGTCGTGCTGGAGGCGCTCGGGCGCGGATTGCCGATCATCACGACTCCGGTGTTCGGGATCCCCGAGCAGGTTCGACGCGACGTCAACGCGCTGTTCTACGACCCGGGGGACGTCCGCACGCTGGCGAGGCATCTCGACTCCCTGACGCGCGACTCGGTGAGGCGCCGCTCCATGGCCGAGGCCTCGTCGTGGATTCTTCGCGCTTTGCCCAGCCACGCCGACATGATCGAGCAGTACGCCCGGCTCTTCCGAGCCGCGGCCGAGAGTGCGGTCGATCGCGGCGACGCGACTGGAATCGTCGAAGTCTCGACCGCGAGCCCCGGTTCGCGACTCCTCCACCGGGCCCACGACGGCGGGAGAAGAATGCGGTCTCCGGCCTTCGCCCACACGTCCGATCACGAAGCCAACCACTCCTAGCCGACGGTCCAGCCGTCCACGTCCTCTCGAGGGAGATGTCCATGAGCGAGATCCCGGCCGCGATGCTCGAGAAGCGTCGCCGATTGAGCTACAGGCACCTGATCGGCGACGGCCTGGAAGTCGGCGCGCTGCACCATCCGATGGAGATCAGCGATCGCGCCCGGGTCCGCTACGTCGATCGCATGGACGTCGACGGCCTGAGGAGCCATTACCCGGAGCTGAGGAACTACAACCTCGTCCCCGTCGACGTCGTGGACGACGGCGAACGCCTCGGGACGCTCCCCGACTCCTCGCTCGACTTCGTCGTGGCCAACCACTTCCTCGAGCATACCGAGAATCCGCTCGGCACGATGCGGAACCACCTGAAGAAGCTCAGGCCCGGCGGCACGCTGTACCTCGCCGTGCCGAATAAGGACTTCAGCTTCGATCGCGACCGCGACCTGACGCCGTTCGAACATCTCGTCCGCGACGACGTCGACGGCCCGGAGGCCACGCGGTTCACCCACTTCCAGGAATGGGCCCGTTTCGTGGATCGAAACGAGGATCCCGAAGCGATCGAACGCCAGGCCCGTCGGCTCGCCGAGGCGAACTACAGCATCCACTTCCACGTCTGGGATGCGAGCACGTTCGCCGACTTCATCGATCGCGCGAAGCTCCACCTTCGCGGCGCGTTCGAGGTCAGAGAACTCACCTTGAACGACACCGAGATCATCGCGGTCCTCGAACGGACCTCGGCCCCCGTCGCGGCGAGGCGTTCCTGGATTCCTCAGCAAGCCTCACGATCGCTCCGAAGCCTGGCTCTGAAGGTCGGACGTTGGAAGGCGCGGGCGCAGGCCGTGGGGCGTGGGAGCGACGGACGGTAGGCGACCGATTGACGTGACAGGCGAGCAAAATACAGGAGCCGTCCGCCCGCAGTAGAATTGGGGGCGGACGGCTCCTTGTGTTCTTGAGCCGATGGATCTGCGCCGATCAGCGTGAGGATGGAATCTCATCCCAGTCGGTCGATTCCCGGGGCGAGCCTTCCGGCGCGGCCTGATTCATCCGGACCGAAGGAGCGGGGACCGCATCGGATCGTGCGTCGATCCGCTCTCGCTTCCGCACGAGGTTCAGCCAGGAAGGCCTCGCCGCGGGCGAGGATTCGTGCGGCGTCAGGACAAACCCCTCGATGTCGCGGCCTGCGAGGCCGATCGCCCGCACGGCGGACGCGAACAGGACGAGCCCCACCGTCATCGCGGCCGCGCAGGTGGTCATCGAGAGATACCAGGGCTGGAGGCTGGTGATCCGTCGCAGGGCTTCCAGGCCCTGGGCGCCTCCGGAGTAGAACGGAAGCATCTGGAGCCACCACATCGAGTGCTCGGCGGCCAGGCTGAGGAAGACGACGCCCGCCACCAGCCCCGCGGCGACGAACCGGGGCCATCCACTTGCGCCCATGCCGACGAGGAGCAGAAACCAGGGGATCGCGGGTGAAGCGTACCAGGGACCAGTCGTCGTTACACCCCACGCCAACGCGGATTGAACCGCGTGGTAGATCAGGGCTCCAAGGAACCCAACGCACACGGTGAGACATATCAAGGGAGTCGCGAGGGCGTCGATCGGAGACTTCCGCTCGACCTGGCCTGATTTGAAAACCAGCCCGACTCGGGCCAGGCCCCCACGGATCACACCCGCTGCGGTGGAGAGGATCAACCCGAGGGCCGCGCACTTGAGGAAGAGGCCGTGCAGGGAAAGAACGTCGTCGATCGGAAGGACGAACGACCAATTTCCAGCGATGAACAAGCCCTGGCCGAACAGCCATCGGCCATAGGCGACGGAATGGAATTCGCGGAATGCGTTGTAGAGTTCGGGGAGCCCGCGACCTTTCGAGCGATTCTCCAAGGCTTCCTGCATCGGGGTCGCGATCCCGTACTGATTCAGGTTGTGCACCAGGTCCGGCCCGATCAACGCGGCGACGGCCCCGACGATCACAGCCGCGGATCCCAACATCATGAGGACAGGCGGCCGAGATCGTAACACGGCCACGGTCCAGGCAACCCCGACCGCGGGCAGGAGCGCGAAATTCGTCGCCTTCATCACGATGGCGAGGCTCAGAAACAGGCCGACCAGGCAGGAACCGCGGACGAGGCGGCGATCATCGACCGCTAACTTAATCATCTGGGCGACTGCGGCGATCGAGAAGAACACGCCGGCCGCATCGCTCGACACGCGGATGCCGTTCGTCACCATGAGGGGTTGGACGCCGATCATGAGGACTATCCAGCCCGCCGTTCGAGGATCGGAGACCCGCGCGGCCACCACTCCCAGGGCGATCCACACCGCTCCCACGGTGAAAGCCAGGTTCAGCAGCCGCAATCCCGCCACGGAGTTTCGCAGGTCGTCCACACCCCCGAGCGCCTGGAATACGGGCGACACGATGACGTAATACCACCAGGAATGCTGCGCCTGATAGAGTCGCACCTCATGCGAGGCGAGCGCCACGGCTTCGGCCGAACCGGGGGCGATCGATCGCGGCGTTCGCCGATCTCGCATCCAGAACGACTCATAAGAGTCCGGTTTCAACTGGTTTGGGAACTGGACGCGAGCCGCCTCCGGCTGGGGAAACTCGCGAACGACCGCCGCGATCATGCGAGACGGGACGAGCGTCTGGTTGAGGACGGCCCGTCGACCAGTGTCCTGGATGTGGACGATGTAGGCGATGTGCTGATATTCGTCCCAACCTTCGAAGAGGGGCGTGACGCAGAGGGCGACCAGGCCTCGGGCGACGATCAGCCCCGCGATCAAGAGGCGAAGACTGCGGGAGATGGACGGACGCGTGGCGCCCTCGAGGATTTGCACCGTCGAATCCATGACTGGCGACGCCTCCGGCACGAACGTACCCCACCGCGACCCCACGGAGGCGCGGCGGATGGTCGAAGGTTCCTAATTCCTAACCATTCATCGGTGGGGTTTCGAGGGTTCATGAAAATCTATCAAAATGAACGATGTAGCAGTTAAGGAGTTTGTAACGTAATTTCCGGTCCTTTCGTCGCGTACATAAGGTTGATAGAGGATTCGTTTCAAGTCTTGCGATGAGGGCGACTCGTGTTCTTCGGCGGGAGAGTGTTCCTTGGCCGCTCCGACGCCAACATCCCCGATCCCGTAAGGACGAAGTCGCCCATAGATCGAGATCGACCGGGGCGATCGAGCGCAGGATCGACGATCCACGACTCGGGAGGAGCTTTGATCCGGCCTTGGCGCGTCGGTCGTGGATGCTCACGAGGGTCGATAACCGGGAACGTCCAGGCGTCACTCCCCTTGATCTCGATTTCGGGGGTGTTACCGTGGGAGCGTGCCCGCTCACGACGGGGCGGGGGGAGTTGGTCTTGAAGGCCTTGTCTTTCGGCGTCGACGCCGGAGGGTGGGGCTTTTCTCGTTTTCCGAGTTCGCTTCCATCGGTGCCGCTCGATTCCGAACCATGGCGTAATCGAAATTTCGCCCGATTCCCCCCGGCGTTTCCGGCCTTGGCCTGAGTCGGAAGAAGCCACGGAGACGGCTGGGATTCTGCACCGCAACCGAAAACGCGTCTTAAGCTGATTACAGCGGCTCTGAGCCTGGTCGCGAGCCAGCCGGAAGAGGGAGCACCTGATGTTGAAGTCGACGACGAGCTTCGCCCCACGATTTGCTGAGATGGGATCGGCCGGCGGGAACAGGAAACGTCGGCGTCGCCGGCCGTCCATCCCGGCCCTGGAGAGGTGCGAGGATCGTTTGTGCATGTCGGGCCTGACGCCCGGCCTGGGGGTCGCCTATCCCTCCAACGGGGCGATGGTCAACTACATCGACAACACGATCACCGGCCGGACCGACATCACCCGAGCCTTCGGCGTCGATACGGACATCCCGGTGTTCGGCGACTTCGCCGGCACGACGCTCTCGAACATCGGCGTGTACCGTCCGTCGACCGGGACGTGGTTTCTGGACCTCACGAACGGCGGCACCGCCACGATCGCCCTCCAGTTCGGCGGGCCCCAGTGGAAGCCGATAACGGGCGACGTCGACGGCAACGGCACGACCGACCTGGGCCTGTACAACCCGAGCGACGGAACCTGGCTCTTCTGCACCAACCTCAGCGGTCAGGCGTCGCGGAGCTTCGTCTACGGAGGATCCGCGGGCGACGTCCCGGTGATGGCGGACTTCAACCACGACGGCACCGACGACCCGGTGATCTACAACAGCGGTCAGTGGCTCGTCGATACCAACGCCGACCACGTCCCGGACCAGACGTACCATTTCGGGAGCTTCGCGCCGGGGGCGACCCCGCTGGCGTTCGATCTCTACGGGAATCACGACCCCGGGCTGGCGGTCGTCGCGCCCCAGCCGAACGGCCAGTTGATGTGGTACATCAACCCCAACCGCGACGGGGTTACGGTCGGGCAGTACGCGTACGGGGCGAACGGCAGCATCCCCTTCAGCGGCAACTTCTCGACGGCGAACTCGCTGTTCGTCAATCCCTCCACGGGTCGGGACGCCTCGGGGGCTGGAGCCTACGGTTCGCCCTATCGGACGATCGCCGCCGCCGTGGCCGCCTCGTCGCCCGGGACGACGATCCGCCTGATGTCGGGCGCCTATACCGAAAACGTCCAGCTCGTCTCCAAGAGCAACCTGAAATTCGTCGGCACGGGGATGCAGTCCTCGGTCATCTATCCCCCCCGCGGCGACGGCTTCTTCCTGCTCAACTCGGACAACATCTCCTTCGACGACATGTGGTTCGCAGCGGCCGGGACCGACGGGCGGGGCCTTGTGCTGCTCGGTTCGTCGGCGAACACCGGGTTGATCCGGACGAATCTCACGAAGTGGATCGGCGTCCTCGCCGGGAGCCAGAACGGCCGGTCTTCGAGCATCAACGCCCTCTTCAGCCGGTTCGACGGCGTCCAGACCGGGAGCGGCGTCTACCTGGACAACGGGGCGAACGGGGTCTTCACGGCCTGCACGGTCCTCGACAACGGATACGCTCCCGACTTTCGCGCCGACGGCGGTGGCATCATCGTGGGCGGCAGCTCGACGGCCAAGATTTACGGCACGGTCCTCATGCGCAACCGCCATTCCGGCGTGATCGCGAACACGACGGCCCGGGTCGAGATGTACAACTCCTACAGCGCCCAGAACATCCTGGGCTGCGGCGCGATCTTCTTCAACGCCTCGACGGCGATCCTGGTCGGCAACACGTTCGCCAACAACGGCGTGACCTTCGGGGCCGTCCCCGGGCTGAACGGGGTCGAGTTCGCCTACGACTTCACGGGCTACGCTTCGGTCGTGGGGAACAACTTCATCGGCAACACCGCCAGCGGCATCTACCTGGGAAGCGCCCCCAACCTGGTGCGGATCGCCGGGAACGTCTTCGCGGGGAACTGGTCGGGCGTGACGATGTTCGCCGATCAGCCGCGGGCGATCAACGTCCAGATCGTCGGCAATTACTTCGTGACGCCGCCCGACTTCACCGAGGCGACGTTCGGCATCGCCGGCATCGGGAGCCGGATCAACGCCCAGATCGGCGGGTCGGGGGGCGACGGCAACCTCTTCGACGGCTTCCGCGACTACCTGTTCGTCAACCCGAGCCATTCGGGCGGGGCCCCGGTGCAGAATCTGGGATGCCCGAACTTCGTGGTCCAGGGAAACGTCTTCCGACGCAAGGGCGTCCTGATCGACGTTTCCCGGGCCGTCACACCTTGCTGATCCGCCCGCTCGCGGCCCGGCGGGATCAGCCCCGCCGGCCGCGGACGACGGCGCGCACGCAATCGATCCGGATCGACGGCCGCTGATCCGGAGCGACGCGGAATCCCCGCGCGTCCAGGCCGGCGAGCAGGACCTCCCGGACGCTCGCCTTGGATTCGCTCGGCGAGCCCCGGTCGAACCACTCGTCGAAATCCAGAGCGAACGACTCCTCCTGGTACTGGACGTCGCTCAGGCCGGCGGCGGCGAAGAGGTCGACGAGCTGGCCGCCGGTGAGATTCCGCGTGTGGGTCCGATCCCGCGCCTCCTCGATCTCCTGGTGACGCCGAGCGAGCGCCGCGTCCGGGCCGGAGAGATGATCGCACACGACGATCAGGCCGCCGGGGCGTACCAGCTCGACCTGACGGGAGAGGAACGCCCGCGCGTCGAGGACGTGGTGCAGCACATAACGCGAATACGACCCGTCGAACGGCCCCAACGCCGAGATCTCGGCGGAGTGGATGGAGCCCTCGACGAAGCGGGCGGCGTCGCCCGCGAACGCGCAGCGGGCCCGCGCGCGCTCGATCATGACGGGCGAGAGATCGACCCCGACGACGCGGTGGCCCGCCTTCAAGAACGCCTCGCTCACCAGCCCCGGGCCGCAGCCGGGATCGAGCAGCCTCGATCCCGGCGGGAAGTCGGCGGCCCGGACGAGCCGTTCGAGCGCCGCGGCGTCGCTCTGCACGGGCGAGTGCTCGAACTTCACGGCCTGGTCGTCGAAGGCCCCTGCGAGATCTTCATCGTGGGGACGGATCACGGCTTGAGTTCCTCGGTGGCGGTGTTCGCGGCGGCCTTCGGCTTCTCATCCTCGCATTCCGCCAGGATCTTGCGATAGGCGACCCTTGCCGCCTCATACGCCTGGCGCGCCGCGTCTTTCTCGCTCGCGCGGATCGCCGGCTCCTTCTGCGACCAGCACTGATCGACGGACTTGAGGCACCATTCGGCCGACCTTTTGGAGGCTCGGACGGGCTTGTCGCCCACTGTCACGAAGATCGGGTTGGTGTGAGACGTGGGGAAAATCCGGGCGGCGACCCAGCTCGATTTGGCGATCGGCACGTTGAATTCGAGGTCCTGCACCGAGCCGTCGGCCTCGATCTCGCGGCGTTCCACCGGCAGGCCGTTGACGATGATCTCGACCGGGACCTTGCGCGAGGCCCCAACGCGCGCCCGCTCGACGTGCCAGTAGGGCTGCACGTCCAGGGGCTTCGTCCGGATCGCCTCGGTCTCGAACGAGGGCGCGGCGGCGAGCAGGGCGGCGGCCTTCATGCGGACCTTGACGGTCGCCGGGGCGGGGAGTTTCAGCTCGCTCCCCTCCTCGCCGACCTTGCGGTCGTCGACCTGGAAGTCGATGAGGTGGCTGTGGCCGTCGGAGACGTAGGACCGGCCCTCCTTGAGCCCCTGGCACCACCGGTCGAAGTCGAGCTTGCCGTCAAGTTTGACGTACACCCGCCCCAGGCCGACGCGCTCGCCGTAGATGCAGGGGAAGTCGGTCTCGCCGCTGATGCGGGTCCGGAAGCCACAGTTGAGCGTGTGATACCAGATGTTCAACTCCCACGGGATCGGGGTGTCGACGGCCGAGAGGAAGTCGACCGCGTCGTGGACGACGTCGACGATGTACTCGTTGCCGCCGATGCCGTCGAACGGCGGGATCTCGTCGGTGGGGATCGCGTTCGACTCGGTCTTGAGCCCCCAGCCGGTGTGCGAGAAGCCGACGACTCCCCCTTGCTCCTTGCCCCACTTCAAGACGGGCAGGTCCCAGCTCGGCCACTCCTCGATGCGGGTCGTGCCGGGGTAGTCGTCTTCCTTCAGGCGCAGCAGGCAGAGGTGGCCGGCGTGCGACGAGGGGAAGCCGGAGACCTCCACGTCGTAGCGCATGAGGTTGTCGGGCGTCGAGAGCTTGTGGACCTTGCCGTCGAAGAACGCCTTCTGGGCGTACCAGCAAGGGCCCCAGCTCAGGACGCAGCCGACGTCGAGGTCCTCGCCCAGGATGTGCCGCCACATATCGTCGGGCGTGACGCCTTCGGTGGGGCTCTCGTAATGGGCGCATCCCGCGGCGTGGACGTGGTGATCGCCCGAGAACCAGTTCATCGCCGCCAGGTGGATCCAGCGTTCGAGCTGGAACGCCTCGCGATGCGTGATCCCCTTCGGCACGACGATCGACTTCGTCATGACGCGATACTCGGGCCCCCGGGTGTACTCGACCTGAAACGCACCCGCCGGCAGGAGGACGGTCTCGCCGTCGGCCCGATAGATCTGGGGGTGGAAGAAGAAGTCGGGGGCGAGCCGGCGGCTGGGCGACGGATAGACCCGCCCCAGCCGGTCCCGGAAGATGAACGAGGCGGTCGTCGGCCGTCCGGCCTCGTCGCGGACGTCGAGCGTCACGGCGACGGCGGGCTCGACGGTGAATAGGACGTCGACGTCGCTGCGGAAGCCCAGGTCCTGGCTCCCCTGGCCGACGCTGAACGTCAACTTGGCCTCGCGACGGCCGGCGTCGCGGCTGGCGACCTGCAAGATCCGATACTCGACCGCGAGCCCCGAGAGCTTCCGCGACAGGGGCCGGTCGCGATAGAGCGCGACGTCGCACCAGCGCTGCACGAGGTCGGCCTTGCGGATGGAGTCCTTCGGCTCGGCACTGCTGGTCGACCGCGTGTAGATCGGGCCGGCGTTGGGGCTCTCGACGATCAGCTCGGCCGTGACGCCCGCCTCGTTGTGGACCTTGGCCAGGAAGACGCTCCAGCCGCCCTGGACCAGATGAGGAGCGGCGGGCCCCGGCGTCGACTTCACGCGGCTCTCGGGATTGACGTCGACCCCGACGAGGCAGTGGGCGTCGAGCACTTCCTGGATGGTCTTGATCCCGGGCCCCTCGTCGGCCGCCTCGATCGCCGCTTCGATCCGCCCCTTCTCCTCGGGCGAAAGCGGCTGGCCGAGGAGGTCGAGCGCCTGGACGACGCGTCGAGCCTGGGCGCTGAGGGGCTGGAACTCGACGTCCGCCACGATGGGCAGGTCGTCGCCGCGGGTCGTCCCCGAGGTCCCGCCGAGAGCCAGCGCCAGCGAGGCGACGAAGATCGAAACGAAGCTCGCGCGTGATTTCATGGTGGGCCGGCTCGATGGGGACGTGGGGATTCCTGGATGCGTTCGCCGGGGACGATTTTGTCGCATCCCGGTCGGTCCTGCAACCATGCGGCGAGCGACGAAGCCGCGGGGCGACGTCAAGAGCCCGAGGTTCGCCTTGAGCCGAATGGAGGGCCGAGATAGGGTGTGCGGCCATAGCCGGACATCTTCCCTGGCCACGGAGGGCCGAACGCGTGAAACGCCAGCGCGGATTCCAGGCGGATCGCCTGCGCAGACTCCTCCAAGGCGGCCTGAGGCGGCCCGTCTCGGCCGCCGGCATGGCGCCCCACATCGAAGTCGCCTCCCCCGCGCGGCACCATCAGCACCACCATTCGGAGCCCGCGCGCGGCGACGGCCGAACCCGGCTCGTCGCCACCCTGGAACGCTGGGCTCGGCTGAACGCAACGCTCCCCGAGGAGCTGATCCGTCGCGGCCTGGTGACCATGCACATCGACCGCGAGGCGCTCGGCGAGGCCGTCCATTTCGACGAACGCGGCTATCAGCGGACGCGCATCTTCCAGTGCGAACATTTCGAGGCCCTGGTGCTGAGCTGGCGATCGGGGCAGGGGAGCCCGATCCACGATCACGGCGACTCGACCTGCGGCCTGCTCGTCGTCCAGGGGAACGCCACCGAGACCCTCTTCGAAAAAAGTCGGAGCGGCCGCCTCGCGCCGCTTCGGTCCGTGGTCGTGCCCGAGGGGGCGGTCGGGGTCTCGCGGGGGAAGGACATCCACCTCGTCGCCAACCTGCAGCCGCCGGGGACCGACCTCGTCAGCCTGCACGTCTACTCGCCGCCGCTGCTCGCGAGTCGCTGCTACCGGCTCGCGGAGACGATCTTCGGGGATCACGACGAGATCCTCGATCAGCGGTCCTCCATGCGCATGATCTCGCTCTGAGCGTCCACGCCGCCGGCCGGATCTCCCCGGCGTGCGGCTTGCAGGTCTCGGCTTCCTCGTCCCCTCTCATCATGGAAGGAAGGCGGCCATGCCATCGGGCTCGACGTCGGGACTGCGGGACGGCTCGGTGGGTATCGTGGGCGGCGGATTCAGCGGGACGATGACCGCGCTTCACATCCTGAGGCACGCACGATCTTCCGTTCGCGTCGACCTTTTCGAGCGATCGCATCGGGTCGGCCCCGGGGTGGCGTATGGGACGTCGTCCGCCGAGCACCTGCTCAACGTCCCGGCGCGGATGATGAGCGGCTGGCCCGACGAGCCCGACCATTTTGCGAACTGGCTGATCGCCCGCACCCCCGGCGCCGGCCCCGGCGTCTTCGCGCCGCGGAGGCTTTATGGAGAGTACCTCGCGGAGATGCTCCAGGAGGCCGCCGCCACCTATCCCGACCGGCTTCGAATGCACGAGGGCGAAATCGTCGACGTCCGAGAGGAGTCCGACGGCCTCTACCTCGGCGACGAGCGAGGCGATGAGCATCGGGTCGACGCCCTGGTGCTCGCGACCGGAAACTCGCGGCCCAGGGACCCTTTCCCAGTGCCGGATGAATTGCGTCTGAGGAGCGTCTACCTCGGCGACCCCTGGGCTTGCGACCCGCTCGCCGGCCTGGAGGCCGACGCCGACGTCGTGCTCATCGGGTCGGGCCTGACGGCCGTCGACGTGGTGGTGGACGCCGAGGCTCGCGGCTTCCGCGGGAGGATCAGGGCCGTGTCGCGACATGGTTTGACGCCCTCTCCCCATGCACCGGCCCTCGGCCCCGCGGCTTCGCCTTTCGAAGGCCGTGAACTCCCGCGGACCGCACGGTCGTTGCTTCGCGGCTTCCGGGACGCATTGGAGCGCGATCCCCACGGCCCGGCGAACTGGCGTGCGGTCGTCGATGCGCTCCGGCCCCAGATCTCGGAACTCTGGCGGGCGCTCGACGACGCCGAGAAGCGGCGGTTCGTCGACCGCGTGGGCACCTACTGGGAAATCCACCGCCATCGTGTCGCCCCCGCCGTTTTCCAGGCGGTCGAGCGGGCGAAATCGACGGGCCGATTTCGGGTCGTCGCGGGCCGTCCGGTCGGGATCGACGGTGACCGCAAAGGCGCGGCCCTCGCGGTCGCGTCGCGATGCTCGGGCGCGATCACGATGGAAGCGAGCCGCGTCGTCAACTGCACCGGGCCGGCTCGAGACGTCCGACGCCACGAGTCGGCGCTGACTCAAGCGCTCCTGGCGCGTGGCACGGCCATCCCGGGGACTCTGGGGATGGGGCTCGCGACCGACGAGCACGGTCGGCTGAAGCGGGCCGACGGCCAGGCGTGGGACCGGGGGTATGCCATCGGCCCGCTCTTGAAAGGAAGCCTCTGGGAGACGACGGCGGTCCGCGAGCTGCGTCAGCAGGCCGCCGACCTCGGTCGGAGGCTCGCCGAGCGGCTCGACGCCCCGCCGGCCCGAGTCGTCCCCCGGCCGCACTGGAAACGCATGAACCGCCGCTCGCCCCGCGACGTGGGTTCGGCCTCCGACTGAAGGCCTGCGGTCAAAGTGTCCTTGCAGGGGATCTTCGATTCGCTTAAGGTTCGCTGCCTCTCGGAGTCGACCACCGTCGATCTCCGACGCAATCGTCGCCCCGGCCAGGACGGCCGGGGAAGGGCCGAGCCCTTCGGGTGCTCGGGAGGGATTCCGATGAAATGCCGCTGGTTCCGCCGCCTCATGCTGATCCCCCTGGGGATCGCCGTCGCGCCGGCCTTGTTCTGGTGCCTGATCGTCCTGGTCGCGCCGACGAACTGGGCCCGCAAGCATGTCATCGCCGCGCTGGAACGGTCGAGCGGGCGCTCGGTGGACCTGAATCGGCTGCGCGTCTGCTTCGGCGGCGGGATCGACCTGGAAAACCTCAGGATCGGGGCCCCTGGTTCGCCGGCCGATCCCTGGCTCGACGCCGAGAATGTTCACGTCGACGTCGGCATGATGCAGATCCTCTGCGGCCGCCTCGACGCGACCTCGCTCGACGTCGACGGCCTTCGCCTGCGCGTCCAGCGTCGGGCCGACGGGACGTTCGAACTCGGCGACCTCGTCCGCGCGCCGTCGCCGACGAACCGGCCGGCGGACGCCCAGGTGTGCAGCGGGCCCACGAACCTGCAGATCCACGTCAAACGGGGCCAGGTCCACCTGATCGACGAGCCCACCCGCACCGACGTCATCATCTCGGAGGTCGTCGGCGAAGGTACGTGGGAAGAGGGTAAGACGATCACCGGCACCCTCAGCGGGTCGGCCAACCAGGGGGCGGTCCAGCTTTCGGGCTCGCTCAACCGCATCCCGGGCCGGCCGAGTTTCGAAGGCCAGATCTGGGCGGACGGCGTCGTGCTCGACGACGGCATGTCGTTCCTCCGATATTTGGTCCCCGTGCTCGCCGGGGCGACGCCGAAGATCCAGGGCGACCTCACGATGGAGATGTACCTCCGCGGCGACGGCGAGACCCGCGACCTCCTCCGGAAGACGCTCGTCGGCCACGGCCGGATTTTGATCGACCCCATCCAGCTCGAAGGCGCGGAGCTGCTGGCCGAGGTCGAGAAGAGCCTGCCGATCCCCGCCAAGAGCCGAATCGGCTCGTTGCGTACGGACTTCACCGTCAAGGAAGGGCGGGTCACCACCAGCAGGCTCGCCTTGAACATCGCCCGCGCGCCCCTCGTGATCACCGGCTGGACCGACTTCGACGGCCGGCTCGACTACCGCATGAGCCTCGAAGGCCTGGCCGAGCGCGTCCCCGCCCGGGCCAAGCGGCTCCTCGCCGACCTCGAACTGAACGTCGACGCCCTGGGCAGCCTCCGCCTGAGCGGCACCGTCGACGACCTGAAGGTCAGCGTGCTCGACAAGCAGCGCGTCAAGCTGCTCGGCCGCGACCTGGAGAAGGTCTTGCGCTGACCTCCCGCCCCGATTGCGCCTGCTGCAACGTCCCTGACGACGTCGATCCGCCTCCGCCCCGGTTTCACCTGATAGCACGCCGCCGCGCCGCCCGATCTGATCGAGCAGAGGCGGCCCGGAGACGTCGGAACCCACGGCGGCCCGGCCGGTGATTGCACGCGTGTTTCCGATTCTTGATTCCGGCTGCGACGGAACATACAATCAGGACGTTCGAGCCTCGTGACGAGGCGAGAGTAGCGTAGGAGGAGCCGACGGTGCCGAGGCGACCATGGATCGGGCTGTTGTGTTTCTGGCCGGGCCTTCCGCAAATCTGGACCGGCCAGGAGGTCTTCGGGCTGATGCTGGCCGGATTCTTCGCGGCGACGGTCAACCTGGCGGTCGCGGCGCGCTGGGTCTGGGTCGAGGCGTTCGCCCCCGGCTGGGCTGATTTCTTCGCGGCCGCCGCCATCCTGACCTGGTCGGTCGCCTTCGCCTACACCTCCTGGTGGGTCTGGCTGTGCCATCCCGAGCGGCATCGCCAGGAGATCAACCGGCTGTTCCAGGAGGCCGTCGAGGCCTACCTGCAGGGGAAGTGGAACGAGTCGCGGCGGCGGATCGAGCGGATCCTGGCCCTGGACGACACCGACGCGGACGCCCTCCTGCAATTGGGGGCGATCCACGTGCGGACGCATCAGCCCGAGGCGGCGCGACGGGCTTTCCGCCAGTGCCTGGAGCAGGACGGCGGCTCCAAATGGCGGTGGGAGGTCGAGCGGGCCCTGGCCGCGCTCGATAGTCCCGCATCCTAGGCGGTTGGGCTCCTTGGAACGACGCCGGACGAGGCTCGCGGTCCTCGGGAGATCCCGAGAGGACGCGAGCCGCCGTCGTTTGAAGCCGGATCGGGAGCGGCCCCGGGGTCGCGTCGGCGGGCTTGTCGGGATCGGTGGTACGCGTTCGAGCGGCGGGCGCGGGCCGCGCGAAAAGCCGTGCGACGGCGCCGGTCGACTTGAACCGGCGCGGGGCTCCGGGTGTACAATGCACGACAAGAGAGGGCTCGTCGCCGCCAAGAACGTCGGATCGGAGTAGACCGCATGTTTGAACGCTTCACCGATCGTGCTCGCAAGGTGATGCAGCTGGCCAACCAAGAGGCCCAGCGCTTCAACCACGAGTACGTCGGCACGGAACACGTCTTGCTAGGGCTGATCAAGGAAGGCAGCGGGGTGGCCGCCAACGTCTTGAGGAACCTGGACGTCGACCTCCGGAAGATCCGCAACGAGGTCGAGAAGATCGTCCAGGCCGGGCCCGAGATGGTCACGATGGGGAAGCTCCCCCAGACGCCCCGGGCCAAGAAGGTCATCGAGTACGCGATCGAAGAAGCCCGCAACCTGAATCACAATTACGTGGGCACCGAACACCTGCTGCTCGGCCTGTTGCGCGAGCAGGAAGGGGTGGCCGCTCAGGTCTTGATGAACCTGAACCTGAAGTTGGAAGAAGTGCGCGAGGAGGTGCTGAACTTGCTCGGTCACGGTATGGACGCTGGCGGCGAGGGTGAACGCGGCGCCACGTCAAAAGGCAATAAGTCCAAGACCCCGGCCTTGGACTCGTTCGGACGCGACCTGACCGAACTGGCTCGGCAAACCAAGCTCGACCCGGTCATCGGCCGCCAGAATGAAATCGAGCGCGTGATCCAGGTGCTCTCGCGCCGCACCAAGAACAACCCCGTCCTCCTCGGCGAGGCGGGGGTCGGCAAGACGGCCATCGTCGAGGGCCTCGCCCAGCTCATCGTCGACGGCAGCGTCCCCGAGCTGCTCCGCGACCGCCGCATCGTCGTGCTCGACCTGGCGATGATGGTCGCCGGCACGAAGTACCGCGGCCAGTTCGAGGAGCGGATCAAGGCGGTCATGAACGAGGTCCGCCGCGCCAAGAACACGATCCTCTTCATCGACGAGCTGCACACGCTGGTCGGCGCCGGCGGGGCCGAGGGGGCGATCGACGCCTCCAACGTCCTCAAGCCGGCGCTCGCCCGCGGCGAGGTCCAGTGCATCGGCGCGACGACGCTCGACGAGTACCGCAAGTACATCGAGAAGGACGGCGCGCTCGAGCGTCGGTTCCAGACGATCGTCGTCGAGCCCCCCAGCAAGACCGAGGCCCTGGAGATCCTCCGCGGCCTCCGCGACCGCTACGAGGCCCACCACCGCGTCCAGATCACCGACGACGCGCTGGAGGCGGCCGTCGAGCTGTCCGACCGCTACATCACGGGCCGCTGCCTGCCCGACAAGGCCATCGACGTCGTCGACGAGTCGGGCGCCCGCGTCCGCCTCAAGGCGATGACCCGGCCCCCCGACCTGAAGGAGCTCGACGAGCAGATCGAGCGGCTCAATCAGGACAAGGAAGAGGCCGTCGCCAACCAGGACTTCGAGCGGGCCGCCGCGCTCCGCGACCAGGCCGACAAGCTCAAGAAGAAGAAAGAGACGATCACCCGCGAGTGGCGCGAGCGCTCCAAGGAGATCGACGGCACGGTCGACGAAGAGGTGATCGCCGAGGTCGTCAGCAAGATGACCGGCATCCCCCTCACCCGCCTGGAGACCGAGGAGACCGCCCGCCTCCTCCGGATGGAAGAGGAGATCCAGAAGAAGGTCATCTCCCAGAACGAGGCCATCAAGCGGATCAGCGAGGCCGTCCGCCGCAGCCGCGCCGGACTCAAAGATCCCAAGCGGCCCATCGGCAGCTTCATCTTCGCCGGGCCGACCGGCGTGGGTAAGACGCACCTGGCCAAGGCCCTGGCCGAGTTCATGTTCGGCGACGCCGACGCGTTGATCCAGATCGACATGTCGGAGTACATGGAGAAGCACAACGTCTCGCGGCTCATCGGCGCCCCTCCGGGCTACGTGGGCTACGAGGAGGGCGGCCAGCTCACCGAGAAGATCCGCCGGCGCCCCTACGCCGTCGTCCTCCTCGACGAGATCGAGAAGGCCCACCCCGACGTCTACAACATGCTCCTCCAGATCATGGAGGAAGGCCGGCTGACCGACAGCTTCGGCCGCAACGTCGACTTCAAGAACACGATCATCATCATGACCACCAACGCCGGTGCGGAGGTGACGTCGAGCACGAACATCTTCGGGTTCGACCGCGGTCGTGACGAGGCCGGCAGCTACGAGGAGATGAAGGAGCGGCTCAAGGTCGCCATCGAGAAGTACTTCCGGCCCGAGTTCCTGAACCGGCTGGACGACGTCATCGTCTTCCACTCGCTGACCCAGCCGGACCTGAAGCGGATCGTCGACATCGAGCTGGCGAAGATCCGCGGCCGCATGGCCGACCGCGGGCTGGAGCTGGTCCTGACCGACGCCGCCAAGGAACTGATCATCGCCAAGGGCTACAACCCCGACTACGGGGCCCGGCCGCTCCGCCGCGCGATCGAGAACATGATCGAGAACCCCATGTCGGAGGAGATCCTGCGAGGGACCTTCAGCGGCAAGAATCTGATCATGGTCGACGTCGAGGGCGACGAGATCAAGAAGCTCAAGTTCGACGCCGTCAAGAAGGGCGACGAGCCCAAGGGCCAGGAACTCGCCGCGGTCGGCGGCGACGCCTGACCCGACTCGATCCGCCCCCGGGGCGGCGTGAGCAAAGCGACGATCCAGCAGAGAGGGGGGCTTCGGCCCCCCTCTTTCGCGTCTCGATTCGGCCCTGGGCGCGCCCAATCTCGTCGAGCGTCGCGTGGACCCCAGCGTGCTTGCGCAACCAGACGGCGGCCGCCGAATCATCCGCGCGAAGAGCATCCTTTCGATCGAGATCGCACCCGAGGAGGCAGCTCACTCCTCGTAGAACTGGCCGAGGCAGGAGTCGACCGCGTCGGGAGCCATCGATCGCACCTCGTCCTCCTCGACGAGCTTGCCGTTCGCGGAGGCCGCGAAGGTCGCGGCGGTCCGCTCATCCTTCTCGGCCTGCTGCTTGGCCTTCACCTTGGCGGCGTTCGGGGCCTCGTTCCACAGCTTGTCGGCGACCACCACGAACGCCGGCACGAGGATCGGCCGCACCAGGAAGGTGTCGAGCAGCACGCCCAGGCCCAGCGAGAAGCCAAGCTCGCGGAGCGACGTCAGGCTCCCCGTCAGCATCGAGCCGAACGTGCCCGCCATGATCAGGCCGCACGAGCTGATGATGCCGCCCGTATGCGCGACCGCCCGGCGCGTCCCTTCGACGGCCCCGTGCTTCGCTTCCTCCTCGATCACGCGCGCCATCAGCAGGATGTTGTAGTCCTCGCCGACCGCCACCAGGATCACGAAGAGGAAGAAGCCCACGGTCCAGTCGAGGCCGCCCCAGGGTTCGGTGCCGTGGTGCATGCCCTTGAAGACCAGCTCGGTGATCCCCAGGGAGGCCAGGTAGCCCAAAACGACGGTCAGGATGAGGTAGAGGCACGTCCCCGGCCGCCGCAGCAGGGCGACCAGGATGATGTAGACCCCGAAGGTCACGAGGAAATACATTCGCCGCTCGTCGCCCGTCGTCACCCTCATCAGGTCGTTCACGGCGGACGTCGAGCCGGCGAGGCCGACGGCCGATGCGCCCTGGATCGGGCCTCCGGGCTTGCTCGCGGCGTCCAGGGTGTCGCCGACCCGGGAGAGGCTCGTGAGGCTCGCCCGCGAGAACGGATCCGTCTCGAAGACGATGTCGAACCGGGTGATGTGGTTCGGGGCGTTTCGATCTTGTGGCTTGATGCTGACGTATCGGCCGTCGGCCGCCGCACGCAGGGCCCGGTCGGCCATCTTCTGCAGGAAGTTCATCTCCGAATCGAGCATCGGAGTTTTGCCGGTCGGCTGCGAAAGCGAGCGGACCTCGGCCACGCCTGGGACCGCCAGCAGGCGACGGGTGACCTCGGTGACCTTCTCGCGGCCTTCGGGAGTCCGGAAATCGACCTTGGGATTCTCGACGACCGCGATCGTCGGGCTCAACTCGCCGACCGCGAAGTAACGGCGGATCACCGAGGCCCCGACGACGCTCGGCCGGTCGGGCGAGAGGTCGGCGAGCTGGCTGTAGTTCGACGTCGTCCTCGCCCCGATCACGGCCAGGGGCAAGAGCGCGGCCAGGCTTAAGGTCAGGATCCAGACCGGATGGCGGACGACCAGGCTTGAGACCCCGACCCAGAAGCCGGTCATCGGCATCTCTTGAAGGCTCTCGGCCTCGCGATCCGCGCCGGGAGTGTGGTGGGGCGGCCGGAAGGGCCAAAAAATCACGCCGCCGAGCCATCTGAGCAGCATCGGAGCCAGCGTCAGGGCCGCCAGCAGGGCGATGGACAGGCTCATCGCGATCGCGGGTCCGGTATAGCGGATCTTTGCGAAGCTGGAGAAATAGAGCATTCCCAGGCCGACGATGACCGTCCCCGCGCTCGCGACGAGCGCGCCGCCCACCTGCTCGATCGCCTCGCGGAGTGCGTCCTCGCGCGTCCGCCCCCGCGCCAGCTCCTCGCGGTAGCGGGCGATCAGGAAGAGACAGTAATCGGTCCCGGCCCCGAACAGCACCACGACGACGAAGACCCGGGTGATGTTGATGACCTGGAACGACAGGAACGGGATCGCCGTCAGCGCCGCGATCGCCTTCATCGAGACGACGACCGAGAACGCGATCGTCACCAGGGGGACCATCGCCAGCAGCGGCGATCGGTAGACGATCAGCAGGATGGCGATCACCAGGACGATGGTCGCCGTGGTCGTGTTCTCGATGCTCTCGTTCGCGGCGGTGTTCATGTCGTGGCCGACGAGCGCCGAGCCGGAGACCGATCGGGTGAGGCCCTCGGGGAGGGGGGGCTGCTCGTGCAGGTAGTCGAGGATCTTGTCGACGGCGATCCGGGTCTTGCGCGAGAGGTAGGTGCCGTTGAGCGCGGCGATCGAGAGCACGGCCTGGCCGGGGCCGTCGTGGGCCTTGCCGATCAATCGCGGGCCGATGACCGGCGATCGATGCGTGTCGATCTTCTTGACGCCGAGGGTGGGGTCGGCCTCGCTCCATTTGTAGAACTCGGACGCTTGCTTCTCGACGTAGGCCAGGTCTTCCGGGCTCAGCGGGCCCGCGGGCCTCTCGAAGATGAAGACCACCTGCGAACTGGAGGCGTCCCTGGGGAAGCCGCGCTCGAGCAGCTCCTGCCCGACGACGCTGGGGTAGTCGCGCGGGAAGAACCGGACGTCGTCGTCCTTGGTCACGTCCTCCCAACGCGGTGCGTAAAGAAACAGCAGGGCTGTCGCTGAAATCCAGAGCAGGAGGACGACCCAGGATCGACGCTGCACGAGACCCGCGAGAAAACGAAACATGTTCGGTACGGTTTCCCGTAGAGGAGCAGACGACTCCCACCCTGAAGGCGTCGAGCGGGAAGCCGGTCTCTTGATCCCAAGTCGTCCAGCGGCAAGCTTTTTGGTTGACCGGGCCGAGTCTAGTCGATCGTCGGCCCCCTGTCAAAGCGAAACGACCTCGCCGACTGGGGCCGTGATCGCCGGGACGGGGGGGTGGTAGGCGGTGTGGATTCGGACGGTTGGTTGGCCTGAAACTTGCCCTGAAGCGTATTATGTTTTAGAAGCATCTCAGGGGGCCGACGATTCGGCCTCAGAACGGGCCTCAGAGGAAACCTGCCTTGTCGCCTTCATCGCTCCGCGAACTCGCCACCTTCTGGACGGGCCGCCTGGCCCACTACAACGCGCATCGCAACGACGAGCATCTGAACGCGCTTTACGAAGAGACGCTGCGTTACGTCGGCCTGCACCTGGAGAACGACCTCAGTCGTTCCGACTACTGGACGCGAGTCCCGCTCCACCGCCGCCTGGGGGTGCTCCTCTACCTGGTCGATCAGGGCGTCGTCGAAATGTCGACGCGGCACGGCCGCCATCAGTTCATCGCCCTCCCCCAGGCCGAGGAATGGGTCGCGCAGCATTCCGCACTCCGCCCTTTCGCCAAGGCCACCCTTGAACTCGTAACGGCCCTCCGGCACCACGCCGCCCGCGTGGCTCGCTCTCGCAAGGCCTGAGGCGCCCGCAGCCCGACGGTCGCACCTTAGCGGCCGTCGTGTGCTGAACGACGATGTCGGATGGCCTCGGGCACCTGCTCGACCATCCGCTGATACTCACGGCGGCCCTGCAGCCTCGCCAGGTCGACCGGATCCCGGGTCCACCAGGATCGCCAACGCAAGACTGCGGTCCGCCACTTCAGTTCCCAGGGGACGCGTAGCCGACCGTCCCCGGCGAGCACTAGACCCGTCACGCGGGGCCGTTCGCGGGCCTCGCCCACCTGCCAGCCCTTTCGCGGCTGAACCTCGTATCCCGAATCCCCGAGGGCATCCTCGACGGATCGCCGGAAGCCGCTCGGCATCCGGTCGTGGGGCCAGGAGAAGGTCAGGTCGTCGCCGTAACGGGTGTAAATCCCGCGTGAACGACGAACCAGTCTCAGCAGTCGGTCGTCGAGTTGGACGTTGACCAGGTTGCTCAGGCAGGGGCTGGTCGGCGCGCCCTGCGGCAATCCCTCGCGCGAGGTGCATAGCCGCATCAGAACCTGCAACGCCTCGCCACGCCAACCGTGCGCGCGAAAGCATCCTCTCACCCGAGCCGACTGCGTCGTCTCGAAAAAGTCTCGCAGGTCCACCGTCGCGATCAGGGCGCTCCTCGCATGGGGAATCGCATTGAGGACGGTGGTCGCCCCGGGATAGAATGCGGTCGCGGCGGGATGGATCGGCAGGCTGACCAGGTACCCGTCCAGCAGCCTGCGTTGCAGCCGCTTCAGCGAGGGCGAGGGTGCCAGGAGTCGACGTTCGCGGCCGTCGGGCTTGGAGATGGTGAACGGTCGATAATGGTATCGAGGGCCCAGCCGTACCCCCCGCAACTCCTCATCATCGATGTCGAGAATCGCAGCCAGCCTTGCGGTCTGGTCGGAGGGCCCAGCGTCCCTCGCGATCATGCGACGAAGACCCTCAGGGACGAGGCGGCTCAGCGGGAGACGCGCGCTCATGAGGATCCCGCCCGCGGCGAGGAGTCGGACGCGCGGGAAAGCAACGAGTCCAGGCCGGGGATGATGAGCACGTTGCCGGATTTGGACGCCAGCTGCGACAGGGTTTCCAGCTCCTGGAGCTTCAGCAGCAAGGGGTTATCCTGGATCATCCTCGCCGTATTGACGCGGGCCCGCGCCGCGGCGACCTCATGGCGGGCGGACGTGAGGTTGGCGCGGCCCTTCAGGTCGGCTTCCACTTCCTGAAGGAACACGGCGCGGACCGAGCCGGGGAGGACCATGTCCTTGACGCCGACCCGTGTGAGCTCGACCCCGAAGGCGTTCGCTCGCGGTGCGACGCTGATCTGCAGGTCGCGCGAGAGGGCGTCGCGCTCTTTCAGCAGCTCCTCGAGGGTGCGGCCGACGATCGCCTCGCGGAGGGTCAGTTGCAGATCCTGGTAAAGCTGCGTCTGGAAGTCGCCGACGCGATGGCGAGCGGCGATCGGGTCCGAGACCCTGTACTGGGCGATCAGGGTGACGCGGACGCCGATCTTGTCCGCCGTGAGGATCTCTTGGGCCTCGACCGTCTGGCTGACTTCGCGTAAGTCCATGCGATCGACTTGGCGGTCCTGCCAGCTCCAGAAGCGGTAACGTCCGGGGGGCAGTAGCTCGAGGAATCGGCCGTGATGATAGAGCAACCCCCGTTCGAATTCGCGGACGATCACCGTGCGACGGAACACGACCGGCTCCTCTCGGGGGCGCAATGAGACTGCGAGCGATACGCGAACGGACGATCCGATGATGGCGAGTCGGAGGGCTGGTGCCGGACGAATCGGCGAACGCGGGCCGATCATTGATGCCGGCACGCCGGGAGCCGATGGCTCGGGGCGAGTTCCGACAGGTATCCTGACCGACGCAAGACGATCGCGGACCGCGGTTTCCCGCGGCCGGCGGCGAGACCTCCGGCCTTGCGGCCGCAGGACTCGCGTTTCACCCCCCGACGTTAGCCGTGCGACGCCATGCGATGCACGGCTAAAACGTATCCCCCAACTGCGGAACGCTCGATCCTAAAGGGGAGCGCCGCGAGACTTGAGGCGGCCTGATTGTACTGGCCTGATTTCGAGCCCACCAGAGGCGGCCGGCGGGCCTCGACGACCATCGGAAGGCCGCCGTCCGGCGGCCTGGTCCGCGGCGATTCAGCCGACGCCGGCGAGGGTTCCGCAGGCGGCCTGGATGTCCTTGCCCCCCGAGTAACGCCGGACGATCGGCTGGCCGACATGTCGGGTCAGGGCGTCGCGGAAGGCTTGCAGCTCCGCCGTCGTCGGCGGGGCGTACCGGCCCGAGGGGTCGGTGACTTCGATCAGGTCGACGCGGACGGGGGTGTCGCCGATCAGCACGCCCAGGGCCTGTGCGTCGTCCTCGCCGACGTTCACCCCGGCGATGCAGACATAGGCCAGGGTCACGCGGCAGCGGCGGGCCAGGGCGAAACGTCGGGCCGCGGCGACGACCTCGGCGACGGGCCAGCGCGACGCGACCGGCACCAACTCGCGACGCTTGGCGTCGGTCGCCGCGCCGAGGCTGATCGCCAGTCGATAGCGATGCCCTTCGCGGGTGTAGCGGTCGATCTCCGGGACGAGGCCCACGGTGCTGATCGTGATCGCCTTCGCCCCGATCGAGCCGGCCGACGAGCAACGCAGCAGGTCGGCCGCCGTCAGGACGTGGTCGTAGTTGAGGAACGGCTCGCCCATGCCCATGAACACGGCGCCCGTCACCCGCCGCCCCTGGCCGCGGACGATCTCGCGTGCCTGGAGGAACTGGTCGATGATTTCCCAGGCCTGCAGGTTGCGTCGCGAGGTCATCCGGGCCGTCGCGCAGAACGTGCAGCCCATCGCGCAGCCGACCTGAGACGAGAGACAGAGGCTGACCGCCCCCGGCTTGTGGAGCGGGATCAGGACCGTCTCGAGCGCCAGCCCTTCACTCGTCCGGAACCTCAGCTTCTGGAATCCGTCGCCCGGCGAGACGACCGAGGCGTCGAGCGTGAGCCTCGGCAAGGGGAGGGGAGAGACGGCCTCCGCGAGCCGCCTTGGGATCTGGGATTCCGCCATCCAGCGCGACGGGTCGAGCACCCCGCGCTGGAAGACGGTGGACAACAGCTTTCGCGCGACCCCGGCGTCGCAGCCCCGGCCCGCCGCCCACGTCTCCAGCTCGCCCGGCCGGACGTTCCTCGGATCCATCGTCGCGTCGTCTCCCCGCCTGATTCGTTCCCACGGTCGACCCGAGAGTGGTCCTAGGGCTCTCAGCATAGCGAAGCGACACCCGCCGAAGAATTCCAGACGGCGCGGCGATTCGTGCTGCGGCCCGTTCGAGACCAGGCGGTATGGTGCATTATTATCAAGTGGATTTCGCGCGTCGGTCGATCGAGATCACCCTTAAGTCAAGGAGACTCCTCGGTTTCGAGTCCTTCGAAAACACCATCGAAGCCAATCCGACGAGGTTTTTCCGCCGGACATCGGCTAGACTCGAGGTGGCCATAAATTCCATCAAGTTTGTGGTTTACGTCGAACTGAGATCCTTGTTTGACGCGAGTATCGTGGCCTGGCCGAGGGGATGGACGAACCCGAGCGGACCCGAATCGAAGCCATTCCGAAGCCATTCCGAAGCCAGACCGAAGCCGAACGGGAGAGTCGCCGACAGGCGCACAATATCCGAGCCTCCTCGACGAACGCCGTAAGGGCGAAGTGGGTCGATGCGCTCGCATTTATGGGGGATTCGGTCGCTCTCGAGCCGTCGCAAGAAACTTCGAATCCTTGAACAAACCATCGGGACGGACCCGTCGTAGGAAACGGAGATTCGCGTGCAATCAGGCCGGCGGGTCCGGGACGCCTCGTCCAAGTGACTGCCGGATCAAGGTTTGAGGACGGCCGACGGGCTCGCTCGGCGGTCGTCCGGCATGGCGCTCGACGGGGGCCGCCGGCTTCCGCAAGGGCGGATCACCGCGGTCCCTCCAGGGACTACAACAGGAGCAGGTTGATGATGAAGAGTACCCCAGTCGCCTGGGCGGCCCTCGTGGTCTCGTCGGCCGCGTTGGTCAGCTCGACGGGCGTGTTGCGTCCGATGCCCGCGGCCCCCAAGGTGTCTCCCGAGAGTCAGAAGGTGGCCGAGGCACTTTCGCAGGCCTACGAATCCGTGGCCGAATTCGTGAAGCCTTCGGCGGTCCAGATCAGCGTCAAGAAGAAGGCCACCGGGCCGAACCTACGGAACTTCCAGTTCCCGATGCCGGGCAATCCCAACGGTCCGGGCGGGAACGGCCGCAATCCCCAATCGCCCCGCGACATGAAGGATTTCGAGGAGATGCTCAAGCGGTTCTTCGGCCCCGAGGGGATGCCCGAGAAGAACCAGTTCGGCGGCCCCGGCACGGGCGTCGGGTCGGGCTTCGTTTATGACGACAAGGGCCACATCCTGACGAACAACCACGTCGTCGAGGGGGCCGAGAAGATCACCGTGGCCTTCTACGACGGCATCGAGCTGCCCGCGACGGTCGTCGGCCGCGACGAGAAGTCCGACGTGGCGGTCATCAAGGTCGACACGACCAATTACCCCGCGCTGCCCAAGGGCGACAGCCACAAGCTCAAGGTCGGCGACCTGGTCATGGCCGTGGGCTCGCCGTTCGAGCTGAGCCAGAGCGTGACCACCGGCATCATCTCCGCGACCGAGCGGAACAACGTCCGGATCAACGAGTACGAGTCGTTCCTGCAGACCGACGCCGCGATCAACCCGGGCAACTCGGGCGGGCCGCTGGTCAACATGGCGGGCGAGGTCGTGGGCGTCAACTCGGCGATCGTCACCGGCAGCCGCGGCAACGACGGCATCGGCTTCGCGATCCCCATCGACATGGCGGAGAACGTCGCCGACCAGCTCATCAAGGACGGCAAGGTCAGCCGCTCGCGGATCGGCATCAAGCTCGACCCGCTCACGCCGGTCCTCGCCAAGCAGCTCGGCTTGGACGCCGCCGCCAAGGGGATCCTCGTGGGCGAAGTCGTCCCCGGCGGGCCCGCCGAGAAGGCCGGCCTCAAGCAGGGCGACGTGATCGTCGGCTTCGCCGGCGAGAAGGTCGACGGCATCCCCTCGTTCCGCCTGAAGGTGGCCGCCAGCCCCTCCGGCAAGGATTTCGCGGTCGAATACTACCGCGACGGCGAGCGTAAGACGGCGAACATCGTCCCGGCCCCGGCCGAGAACGTGGTCTTCGACGTCGAACGCGACCAGAACAAGGGCGATGAGGGCTCCGCGACCAAGGAACCTGCGAAGACCTCCGTCAGCGACTTCGGGCTGGAAGTCCAGCCGCTGACCGCCGAGCTGGCCGAGTCTTTGGGCCTGCCCAAGGACGTCAAGGGCCTGCTCGTCGCCGAGGTGAAGGAGAACAGCCCCGCCGACGCCGAGGGGATCAAGGAAGGCGACGTCATCACCAAGATCCTCCGCGACAAGAGCGTTCAGCCTGTGGGCGACGTGAAGTCGTTCCAGGAGCTGGCCGCCAAGAGCGAGGTCCTTTCGTTCTACGTCCAGTCCAACAAGGCCGGCAGCCGCTTCGTGTCGCTGGCCAAGGCTACTCCGGTGAAGTGAGACGATCGTCCTCGATCGACCGTCTTGAAGCGAGAAAGGGCGTCCCGGTGCGAACCGGGACGCCCTTTCTTCGATCTATGAGAATCCAGAATGACCTGGTGCCGCGGGGTCAATCGAGGAGGTTTGCGACGAAGTCGACGGGTCGACCTGGTGGTAGAACGAGTTATCGACTTGCCGCTCCACGGGAATCACACAATCCGAGACCTTGGCCCCGATTCAAGACGGATGCGCCGATCGGCCGAAATTTGCCGGCCGGGCGGGTGCTCGGACGATCGGCGTCAGTCCGTGGAAAGGAACTGCCAGGATCGGCCGATCTGCGGTATGGTATTAAGAGGAACCTGGGCCGAGGAACGTCCGCGAGGCGACGCCCCGGCCATCGTCGAATTTCTTCGAGGAGAGCCCGCCGGCGGGTCCGGTGGACGGCGGGCGCTCGCCATGATTCCTACCGCGGGCCGAGGACGAAGGTCGCGATGATCGATCCGAAAACCAATCCCGGATCCGAAGAGCACGAGTCGACCGAGCACTATGACATCGAAGTCGCGCCCCGGGTGCGCAACCTCCCGCCGTACCTGTTCGGCAAGATCAACGAGTTGAAGTATCGGAAGCGGACCGCCGGGATCGACGTCATCGATCTGGGCATGGGGAACCCCACCGATCCGCCCGAGGAGTGGGTGATCGACAAGCTGTGCGAGGCCGCCCGCGACTCGCGGAACCATCGCTACAGCGTGGCCACCGGCATCTACAACCTGCGCCGAGAGGTGGCCGCCAAGTATGAGAACCGCTTCGGGGTGAAGCTCGACCCCGACCAGGAGGTCGTCGCCACGATCGGCTCGAAGGAAGGGTTCAGCCACATGTGCCTGGCCCTCCTCGGCCCCGGCGACACGGCGCTGGTGCCCGCCCCGAGCTTTCCGATCCATATCCACGCCATCGCGCTGGCCTCGGCCAACGTCATCTCGCTCGACGTGCGCGACGAGCAGGCGTTCCTGACGAACATCGCGAGGGTCTGCGAGAGCCTGCACCCCCGACCCAAGATCCTCGTGCTCAACTACCCGCACAACCCGACGGCCTCGGTGGTCGAGCCGGCCTTCTTCGAGGAGATCGTCGGCCTGGCCAAGAAGTACCGCTTCTTCGTCATCCACGACTTCGCCTACGGGGACATCGGCTTCGACGGCTACCAGCCGCCGAGCTTCCTTTCGGTGAAGGACGCCATCAAGGTCGGCTGCGAATTCACGACGATGTCGAAGGGCTACAACATGGCCGGCTGGCGGGTGGGCTTCGCGGCCGGCAACCGCGACATGCTCGGCGCACTCAAGGCGATCAAAGGCTACTACGATTACGGCATCTTCCAGGCCGTGCAGGTGGCCGCGATCGTCGCGCTGAGGCATGGCGAGGAAGGCCGCATGGCCCAGGTGGCCGAGTATCAGGAGCGTCGGGACGTGATGGTCCGCGGCCTCCGTCGCCAGGGCTGGGAGGTCCAGCCGCCCAAGGCCGGCATGTTCGTCTGGGCCAACATGCCCGAGCCCTGGCGCAGCCAAATGGGCTCGATCGACTTCGCCATGAAGCTGCTCGAAGAGGCGAACGTCGCCGTCAGCCCGGGCCGGGGCTTCGGCGAGGCCGGCGAAGGCTCGCTGCGGATGGCCCTGGTCGAGAACGCCCAGCGCCTCCGTCAGGCCGTACGCCAGATCGGCCGCTGCCTGCGCCTCGAACAGGCCGTGAACTGAGCGACCCGAAACGCCCGACGCCTCGACCCCGGGCCGCCGGAGGGCCCGGGTCGCGGCGTCTCGCTTTTGAAGCCGACGCCGTCAGGACGCGCTCACACGTCGCGGTTGCGACCCTGAGGGGCGGGCGGAGCGTTGTCGTGCTGGGCCTGCGGGTTCGGCCCCGGGCCCGCCTTCGGCGGCGGGGCCAGCAACTCCATGCGGCCGAAGATCATCCGGCCGGCGCTGGTCTGGAGGACGCTCGTGACGATCAGCTTGACCATCTCGCCCAAATGATGCGCGCCTTGCTCGGCGACGACCATCGTGCCGTCGTCCAGGTAGCCGACGCCTTGTCCCGCCTCTTCGCCGCGCTTGATCAACTTGACCGTGAGGTTCTCGCCCGGCAGGACGATGGGCTTCATCGCGTTCGCCAGGTCGTTGAGGTTGATCACGTCGACGCCCTGGAGTCGGGCGATCTTGTTGAGGTTGTAGTCGTTGGTGACGACCTTGCCGCCGAGATGCTTGGCCAGGATCACGAGCCGCTGGTCGACCTCGCGGATGCCTGCCAGCTCGGGGATCTCGGCGTCGTCGATGCGAATCTCGATGCCCGGCGACTTCTGGAGGCGGTTCAGGATGTCCAGCCCTCGCCGACCGCGATTGCGCCTCAGCTTGTCGGAGCTGTCGGCGATGCCCTGAAGCTCCTGAAGGACGAACCGCGGGACGACCATGGGCTGGTCGATCACCTTGGTCTCGGCGACGTCGGCGATCCGACCGTCGATCACGACCGAGGTGTCCAGTACCAGGGGACGGGCCCCTTTGACCTCCTTGGAGAACTCGACGTAGGGGATGACGAAGCGGAAGTCGTCCTTGGTCTGAAGCAAGGTCGAGATGCAGATGTACGTGATGAAGATCGTCAAGACGCTGGCGATCGCCGAGTGGATCATGGGATTGATGTAGAGCTGCACCGCGGGCTGGACCGCGTCATTGATCAGGTTGCTGAGAAAGATGCCGACGATCACCCCGAAATACACGGCCGAGATCGTCTGGATCCGCTTCCTCGGGGTCAGGAGGTCGCCCATCACGAACGCGATGGCCGCCAGCATCAGGCCGATGAAGAAGACGTAGGGCTTGCCGATCTCGTTCTCGCCCACGATCCGAGCGAGGCGCACGCCCAGGCCCGCGACCACCAGGATGAACGTCAGTCGAATCAGGACGAGCAGCATGGGATGAAAACCTCGCGATGAACGAGCCGCCAGGATGAATCGGACATCGAACCAAGATAAGTATGATGCAATAAAAAGCTGGACGAAATCGTTCGTTCAGAGCCCGACGCCGGCTCGCCGGTCCAGTTCGATCTCGGATCTCAGGCGATCGTGGAAACTCCCGAGGCTCTCGGTGATCACCTTGGTCTCGGCCAGGACGGGCATGAAATTGACGTCGCCGTCCCAACGAGGCACGACGTGCCAGTGGAGGTGGCCGGGGAGGCCCGCGCCGGCCGCCTTGCCCTGGTTCAAACCCACATTGTAACCCTGGGGCCTCATCATGCGATCGAGGATCGAGATCATCCAGCGGATCGTCTCGATCGGCTCGACGAGTTCCGACCCGTTGAGTTCCTGCAAGGTCCCCTTGTGATTCGTGGGAGCGATCAGGAGGTGGCCGTTGTTATAAGGATAGCGATTCAGGACCACGACCGTCTCGCGACCGCGCCATGCGATCAAATTTTCGGCGTCGCGATCCTCGGCCAGGCCGGTGCAAAGGAAGCAGGCGGAGTCCGTCCGGGCGTCTCGGACGGCCCCGGACACATATTGCGCACGCCACGGCGCCCAGATGCGGTCGAGCAACGTCGAGGAACTCCGTCCGATCGTCCTCCCGCCTCGCTGGAGGCGGAGCCCGACGTTCGGTTTCGGCGGGAAGAATGATCAGGCGCGAGAGGACGGTTCGCACTCGTATGACGTCCGGCGTGTTGGCTCGCGCGATCCAACTGGATCATACCAGGCTAAGGGAGCGCCTGTCTCGCGCGACCCGAGAAAACGACGCTTCCTCGGAGGCTGGCCGAGGGGGCTGGGGGCGAACGACCGTCTCGCCGTCAGAGCAGGCCGCGCTCCCAAAAAGGCGAGCAGTGCGCCCAGACCTGGCCGACGATATGTTCGCGCGGGACCATGATCAGGGCCGCTCGAGTCTCGTCCGAGCGGGCGCCGCCGCTCCCCGGGTCGATCAGGACGTGGCCGCTGGGGACCCGGAACTTCCAGCGCTTGGGGTATCCCGCCGAGGCGTGCCCCGGGTCGAGCACCACCTCCTCACCATTGACCAGCCAGCGACGGCCGGTCCACTCGACCTCCTGGCCGCCGACGGCCACGACCTTCGCGGCGCTCTGAAGGCCGGTGGTCGAGCCGTCGAGCCAGACCCACTGGCCCGGCGATGGCAGGTGGTCCTTGTAGGCGAGTCGATTCACCAGGTACGACCCCCCGCCCGGGTCGGGTCCGTAACTCGGCCATGCGAGAAGCGTCAGGAGCCCGAAGATCGGGGCGTGCAGGGCCAGGCTCAGCCCGCCCCCCATGACGGCCAGGACGGGCGTGGGCGTCAATCCGGAGAACGGATTCTGGCGCACGCCCTCGACCCAGCTCAAGGCCTGGATGAAGACCAGGCCGACGAGGAAGAGCCAGGTCGTCGGATTCCCCCAGAGCAGCAACGCCGAGGCCGCCGAGATCAGATACAGGCCCGCGAGGATCAGCCCGCGCGTCCTTCGTCCTTGGGACCATTGGGCGAAGCCCGGGACCAGGAACGTCAGCCGGGGCACGTTCGTGGAGAACGCATGGGCCGACGCGGGACGTCGGCCGGCTTTCGGTGGTTCGGCGGGTGGAAACGTCATGCAAGTCGCCTGGGCCTACGCACGGGAGGGAGAGTCGGGCGGTCCTTGCGGCAGGTTCGACGGGTCGATGAGATCGCCTGGCTAAGGGAGCGGGCGTCCTCGGGATCATCCTGATCCTCCCGCAAGGGAGCATACAGGTAAAGAGTACACGATCAATGCCGAATCTCTCTTCCCAATTTTCGCGCCGGAACGCGAAATAATTGGAGCGGGCGGCCGCCGGGGCCTGGTGCACGGCATGCCCGCCTGCGTCGACGTTCCGACGGGGCCTTTCCAACTCCAAGGCCGGACGGTTATAATCAGTTGCGGCGATAAGGATGAGCCTTGACGCGTTCGGGACGACTGTTACGATGGTTCGTCCTGAACATCTGCGAGCCTCCCCGGATCGATCCCGATCCCGCATCAAGACGCCGCCGGCCTACCGTGCTTGATGCGCACCGCTTCCCTCGGCTGGCCGTCCATTCGTTCTTGGAACGACGAACCGGGCGGCACCCGTCTCGATGAGTTCGGCGTGTGGTTTCTGGTCGCGGGAAGGGCGTTCCACCCCTCCGGCGCCCGTAGAGACGTAATCGGACCATGGAAAACCTGAAAAGCCTTCGGAACATCGGCATCTCGGCCCACATCGATTCGGGCAAGACCACACTCACCGAGCGGATGCTGTATTACACCGGCCGGACCCACGTGATCAAGGAGGTCAAGGGTGAGGGCGCGGTGATGGACCACATGGAGCTGGAGAAGGAGCGGGGGATCACCATCACCTCCGCCGCCACCACGGTCCGGTGGCACGACAGCGAGATCAACATCATCGACACACCCGGCCACGTCGACTTCACGGTCGAGGTCGAGCGGTCGCTCCGCGTGCTCGACGGCGCGGTGCTCGTCCTGTGCGCGGTCGCCGGCGTGCAGTCGCAGTCGATCACCGTCGACCGCCAGATGAAGCGGTACAACGTCCCCCGGATTGCGTTCATCAACAAGATGGACCGCACCGGCGCCAACCCGGTCAACGTCATCAGCCAGCTGGAGTCCAAGCTCGGCCTGACGACCCTGCCGCTGCAGATCCCGATCGGCTCGGAGTCGAACTTCCAGGGCATGATCGACCTGATCGAGCGCCGGGCGATCTACTTCGACGGCGAGAAGGGCGAGGACGTCCGCTACGGCGAGATCCCGGCCGACCAGATCGAAGAGGCGGCCCGCGCCCGCCAGGGGATGCTGGAAGCCCTCTCGATGGTCTCCGACGAGGTCATGGAGCTGCTCCTCGAAGAACAAGAGGTCCCGCTCGAGTTGATCCACAAGACGATCCGCGAAGGCACCATCGCCTCGCAGATCTGCCCGGTGATGATCGGCACGGCCTATCGCAACAAGGGCATCCAGCCCCTGCTCGACGCGGTCTGCCGCTACCTGCCCAGCCCGCTCGACCGCGAGGTCTTCGCCAAGGACAACAACAACGGCATGGCCGAGGTGCCGCTCTCGACCGACCCCGACGCCCCGCTGGTCGCCATGGCGTTCAAGCTCGTCGAGGAGACGTTCGGCCAGGTCACCTACATGCGGGTCTACCAGGGGACGCTCCAGAAGGGGACGTTCTACTACAACTCGCGTCAGAAGAAGCGGGCCCGGATCAGCCGCATCCTGCGGGTCCACGCCGACCAGAAGGAAGACATCGACTCGGCGCAGGCCGGCGACATCGTGGCCGTCATGGGCATCGAGTGCGCCACCGGCGACACCTACTGCTCCGAAGGCGTGAACTACTCGCTGGAGAGCATCTTCGCCGCCGAGCCGGTCATCGACCTGTCGATCAACCCCAACAAGCGGGCCGACTACGACAAGCTGTCGAAGGCGCTGAACCGCTTCATGCGGGAAGATCCGACCTTCCGCGTGCACGTCGACGCGGAGACGAGCGAGACCATCATCTCGGGGATGGGCGAGCTCCACCTGGAGATCTACGTCGAGCGGATCCGCCGCGAGTACAAGGTCGACTGCACCGTCGGCGCCCCCAAGGTGAGCTACCGCGAGGCGCCGACCCGCGAGACGCCGTTCAACTACAAGCACAAGAAGCAGACCGGCGGCTCGGGCCAGTACGCCCACGTCGTCGGCAAGCTCGTGCCGATCGAGCCCCAGTCCGCCGAGCCCTTCGTCTTCGAGAACAAGGTCACCGGCGGCCGCATCCCCAACGAGTACATCCCGTCGGTCGAGAAGGGCTTCCGCGAGTCCATGCACAAGGGCCCGGTCGCGGGCTACGAGGTCATGGGCGTGCAGATGGTCCTCGAAGACGGCTCGTACCACGACGTCGACTCGTCGACGATGGCCTTCGAAATCTGCGCCCGCGACTGCTTCCGCGAGACCTTCCGCAAGGCCGACCCGGTCCTGCTGGAGCCGATCATGCTGGTCGAGGTCGAGGTGCCGACCGAGTTCCAGGGCCCCGTCACGGGTGCGATCTCGTCCAAGCGAGGCGTGATCCTGGGCACCGAGAGCCGGTCGGGCTACACCGTCATCTCGGCCGAGGTCCCGCTCAGCGAGATGTTCGGCTACTCGAACGACCTCCGGAGCATGACCCAGGGCAAGGGGGGCTTCAGCATGGAGTTCCTCAAGTACCAGAAGCTGCCTTCGCGCTTCCAGGAAGAGATCGTCAAGCGGGTCCAGGCCGAGGCCAAGGCCACCGCGAAAGCCTGACCGACCTCGCCCCCTCCCGAACCTGATCGACGACGTTGCGAAAGGCCGCCGGCCCCCCCGGCGGCCTTTTCGCGCGCCTGAGTTCGTTCCCCGGCCGCATGGAGCACGGGACGACTCATGCACAAATCTTAAGTAGGCCAAATTTCGATAATTGACGTGGGCGTTGGACTTTGTCATAACGACGCGACACCCGTCTTCCCACGTCCGTCCTGGACGTCCTCGGAGGGAGTCTCGCCCATGCAGCCCCACGTCACCGCCTTGAATCTCGATTCGGCGTCCTCGGTCCCGCTCGATGCCCCGCGAGGTCGCCCGCGAGCGGTCGTCGCCGCGACCTTCGTCCTGCTCCTCGGCGTCCCGATGGCGCTGCTGGGCCGCTTCCTCTGGCACGAGTGGAATTCGTTGCTGGTTGAAGAAGAGTCGGCGGCCGCCTCCGCCGTCATCGGCTATCCCAACATCTATCCCGCCATCTCCCGGGCCGCCCGCCCCGCGGACTGGCGACGCGTCGAGGGTCGTGACCTTCTCGTGTGGTCCGGCTGGAAGGATGGAGAGGGCCACCGCTGGTTCAAGCTCCTCAGCGAGGATTGCGACCCGCAATTGCTCGGCGACCCGGTCGGCCGTGACGTCGCCCGGGCCATCGATTACCCCGCCGTCGAGACCAGCGGAGGACCGATCTGGGAGCGCGTCCCGTCGAACGCCCACGTCGCCGGCTTCGACGTGGGCAAGATCCCCTGCGTGTATCCCAAGATGGTCTTGGCCAAGGTCCTCGTGGTGAACGATCTCATCGACGGGACGCCGCTCCTGGTCCACCACGATCCCTTCGTGGCGGCCTCGGGATCGGCGGAGTCGGACGTCGCGGTCTACGACCCCCGGATCGACGGGCGTCGGATCACCCTGGGCTGCGGCGGCTTCAGCATCGGCCGCAAGCACGTCCTCTACGATCGCGGGACCGAGAGCCTCTGGGTCGACCAGGTGAACGGCCTCGTGGCGTTCAGCGGCAAGCTGAAGGGCAAGACGCTGCCGCTCGTCCAGCGCGTTCCGACCAAAACCTGGCGCGACTGGCAGTCCGAAAATCCCGACTCCCGGCTCCTGGTGGGCTCACTCGATCGGGCTCGGGGCATCCCCGCCGAATGAAGCTGGATGAGGCCCCAATTCGACCGCCGCGCCGGCTGCCCGACGCGGCGAAAGCCCCTGCGCCGCGATCGTCGGACTGCCTCCTTGACGGAGGCCCTCGCAACGGCTAACTTGGATTGTGACAAGATAATACGAATCTGAACGTTCTCGACGGCGGCCGGCGTCCTTCCACGTCCGACCTGAAACGTCGATTTCCCGTTCAGCGGCCCACCCGAGTCGGCGATACAGCCGGATGGAACCGGCTCCTTCCCTCTCCTAGCAGAGGCGTGCGTGCAGGCCCCGAGGCCCCCTGGCTTCGTCCTCGTCGGGAGCTGTTGGACTTTCTTGACTGGCCCTGTCCAGGAGTTTTCGAGTCCGATGTCCACGTCCAAGTCCAAGTACGTCTACACCTTCGGCGGCGGTAAGGCCGAAGGACGCTCCGACATGAAGGAACTGCTGGGTGGCAAAGGCGCGAACCTCGCCGAGATGAGCTCCATCGGCATACCCGTTCCCGCCGGCTTCACCATCACCACCGAGGTCTGCCACGAGTACTACGAGGCCGGCCGCAAGCTCCCCGAGGCCGTCAAGCCCCAGGTGGAGGAGTCGCTGGAGCTGGTCGAGAAGCTCTCCGGCAAGAAGTTCGGCGACTCCAAGGATCCGCTCCTGGTCAGCGTCCGCTCCGGTGCGGCCCTGTCGATGCCGGGCATGATGAACACGATCCTCAACCTGGGCCTGAACGACGTCGTCGTCGAGGGCCTGGCGGCGAAGACGGACAACCCCCGATTCGCCTACGACGGGTACCGTCGCCTGATCGACATGTTCGGCTCGACGGCGATGGGCGTCGACCACGAACACTTCGAGCACGAGCTGACGAAGCTGAAGGATGAGAAGAAGGTCAAGCTCGACACCGACTTGTCGGCCGCCGACCTCAAGGAACTGGTCAAGCGGTACAAGGCCGTCTACTCCAAGCACGTGGGCGAGGGCTTCCCGCAGGATCCGAAGGATCAGCTGTGGAAGGCCATCATGGCCGTCTTCAACAGCTGGATGGGCAATAAGGCCGTCCAGTACCGCCGCATCGAACGGATCACCGGCCTCAAGGGGACGGCGGTCAACGTGCAGGCGATGGTCTTCGGCAACACGGGCGGCAACTCCGGGACCGGCGTCGCCTTCACCCGCGACCCGAACACCGGCGAGGACGTCTTCTACGGCGACTACCTCATCAACGCCCAGGGCGAAGACGTGGTGGCCGGCATCCGCACCCCCGAGCCGATCTCCAAGCTCGACTCCGAGATGCCCAAGGTCTATCAGCAGCTGATGGACATCCGGAAGAAGCTCGAGTCCCACTACAAGGAAATGCAGGACATCGAGTTCACCGTCGAGAACGGCACGCTCTACATGCTGCAGACCCGCACCGGGAAGCGGACCGGGTCGTCGGCCGTGCGGATCGCCGTCGAGATGGTCAAGGAAAAGCTGATCGACGAGAAGACCGCCCTCAAGCGGGTCAACCCGGACAGCCTGAACCACCTGCTGCTGCCGCAGCTTGACCCCAAGGCCAAGGTGAAGTCCGTGGCCCGCGGCATCGCCGCCAGCCCCGGCGCCGCCTGCGGCAAGGTCATCCTCTCGGCCGACGCCGCCGTGGCCCACCATGAGGCCCATCCCAACGATCCGATCCTCCTCGTCCGCAAGGAGACGAGCCCCGAAGACGTCGCCGGCATGCACCTGGCGAAGGGCATCCTCACGGCGACCGGCGGCAAGGCCAGCCACGCGGCGGTCGTCGCCCGCGGCTGGGGCAAGCCTTGCGTCGTCGGCTGCGAAGGCATCGTCATCGACGAGAAGGGCGGCAAGCTGACGATCGGCGGCCAGGACGTCAAGGTCGGCGACTACGTCACCATCAACGGCACGAACGGCGACGTCATGATCGGCCAGGTGCCGACCGTCGACCCCAGCATCTCCGGCCACTTCGCCGAGCTGATGGGCTGGGCCGACAAGGCCCGCACGCTCAAGGTTCGGACCAACGCCGACACCCCGGCCGACGCCCGCAAGGCCCGCGAGTTCGGCGCCGAGGGCATCGGCCTCTGCCGCACCGAGCACATGTTCTTCGAAGGCCAGCGCATCGTCGACATGCGGAAGATGATCCTGGCCGACGACACCGCCGGCCGCGAGAAGGCCCTCGCCGCCCTGGAGCCGTACCAGCGCGAGGACTTCGTCGGCATCTTCGAGGCGATGGACGGACTGCCCGTCACCATCCGCCTCCTCGACCCCCCGCTCCACGAATTCCTGCCCCACGACGACGCCGGCCAGCAGGAAGTCGCCAAGCAGCTCGGCATCCCGGTCGAGAAGGTCAAGCTACGGGTCGAGCAGCTACACGAGTCGAACCCGATGCTGGGCCTCCGCGGCTGTCGCCTGCCGATCAAGTTCCCCGAGATCGGCGACATGCAGGTCCGCGCCATCCTCGAGGCCGCGATCGAGGTCAAGAAGAAGGGCAAAAGCGTCCTGCCCGAGATCATGATCCCGCTCGTCGGCACCGTCGAGGAGTTGGCGATCCTCAAGAAGCGGGCCCTGGCCGTCGCCGAAGAAGTCTTCAAGAAGGCCGGGACCAAGGTCGAGTTCCTCATCGGAACGATGATCGAGATCCCCCGCGCCGCCCTGACGGCCGACCAGATCGCCGAGGAGGCCGAGTTCTTCTCGTTCGGCACCAACGACCTGACGCAGCTCACCTTCGGGTTCAGCCGCGACGACATCGGCTCGTTCATGCCGGCCTACGTCGACCAGAAGATCTTGCCGGTCGACCCGTTCCAGACCCTCGACCAGCGCGGCGTCGGCCAGCTCGTCGAGATGGGCACGGAGCGGGGCCGTAAGGCTCGCAAGGAGAAGCACGACCAGCACCTCAAGGTGGGCATCTGCGGCGAGCACGGCGGCGATCCCGAGAGCGTCGTCTTCTGCCACAAGATCGGCATGGACTACGTCTCGTGCTCGCCCTTCCGCGTCCCCATCGCCCGCCTGGCCGCCGCCCAGGCCGCGCTCGGTGCCGTCCAGCGCGACAAGTGACCTGATCGTCGCCGATAGCTGAAGACCACGAAGACCGTCGGACCCCCTGGTCCGACGGTCTTGTTTTTGCTCCCCCTTTTCGGGCACGATCGACGGGCGGCCGCGACCTCGCGTAGAGGTTCGGCCGACCCGGTTCGACCACGCCACCTCGACGGGACGATGACATGCCGATCCGCCTCAAAGACGCCCTGCCGATCGCCCTCGGACTCCTTGCTCTCGCCCCGCCGGCGATCCCGGCCGCCGAAGATCCTCCGGCCGCCGCCGTGCTCAAGGGCAAGGCCGCCCTGGGTGACTGGACGACCGACGGGCCGGGCGTCCGTCGCCTGATCAAGCTCGACGACCTGGCGACGCCGTTCGACACCCCGTCCGCCCAGAATCATCCTCGGGTCGTGCCGCAGCCGGAGGGAGCCTGGCCCAAGGCGCCGGCGGGATTCGAAGTGTCGAAGTTCGCCACCGGCCTGAACCAACCCCGGGTGATCGTCACCGCCCCCAACGGCGACCTCTTCGTCGCCGAGAGCGCCGCGGGTCGCGTGCGGATCCTCCGCGACGCCGACGGCGACGGCAAGCCCGAGGCTCAGGAGGTCTTCGCAACCGGGCTCAAGCGACCGTTCGGGATCGCCTTCCACCCCCTCGGCGCCGACCCGAAGTACGTCTACGTGGCGAACACCGACTCGGTCGTCCGCTACCCGTACAAGTCGGGCGACCTCAAGGCGACGGGCGAGGGCGAGGTCCTCATCAAGGACATCCCGACCGGCAACGAGGCGGTCGGCGGCGGCGGCCACTGGACGCGCGACGTCCAGTTCTCGCCCGACGGCAGGACGCTCTTCGTCTCGGTCGGCTCGCGGTCCAACGTGACCGACGACGCCAGCGAGACCCGCCGCGCCGACATCCTGGCGTTCGATCCTGACGGCAAAAACGAGAGGCTCTTCGCCTCGGGCATCCGCAACCCGGTGGGGCTCGCGATCGACCCGGCCACGGGCAAGCTCTGGACCTCGGTCAACGAGCGCGACGGCCTGGGCGACGACCTCGTCCCCGACTACATCACCCACGTCGAGGAAGGTGGCTTCTATGGCTGGCCCTGGTACTATCTCAGCGGAGCGAACCAGGATCCGCGGCACAAGGGCAAGCATCCCGAGCTGAAGGACAAGGTCATCGCGCCCGACGTCCTGCTCCAGTCGCACTCCGCGTCGCTCGACCTCGCGTTCTACACCGGCGAGGCGTTCCCCGCCGAGTATCGCGGCCACATCTTCGCCGCCGAGCACGGCTCCTGGAATCGCGCGCGGCGCACCGGCTACAAGGTGGTCCGGGTGCCGGTCGAGAAGGGGGTCGCGACCGGCGAGTACGAGGATTTCCTGGTCGGTTTCGTCACGCCGGACGGGAACGTCTGGGGACGTCCCGTCGGCGTCGCGGTGGCGAAGGACGGCTCGCTCATGGTGACCGACGACGCCTCGGGGACCGTGTGGAGAGTCGCCCATGTCGGCAAGAAATGAGATCCGCCGGCCGGTCGCACGCGGCGGCTTCACGCTGATCGAGCTGCTGGTGGTGATCGCGATCCTCGCGGTCCTGATCGCACTGCTCCTCCCCGCGGTCCAGGCCGCGCGGGAGGCGGCCCGCCGGGCTCAGTGCACGAGCAGCTTGAAGCAGATCGGGATCGCCCTCCAGAATTACCACGACGCGATGGGGAGCTTCCCGGTCGGATTCCTGGTGCCCTCGGCCCCCGTCCCGGCGACGACCTCGGTGTCGCAGTACCGCTGGTCGGCCCTGGCGCAGCTCGCGCCTTTCCTCGAACAGCAGGCGTTGTTCCACGCCCTGAACTTCGATTTCGCGGTCGGCTACCGGCCCACGGGCGCCTCGGCCTTCTGGCCGTTTCACCCGGCGAACTCGACGGCGATGGCGACCCGGGTCGCACTTTTCGTCTGCCCGAGCGACGGGGCGCCGGCCCCCGCAGTGGACTCGGGGCCGACGAGCTACGCCTTCTGCACCGGCGACGGATCGAACGGCGGCGATGCGACCGGGGCCAACGGGCTCTTCATCCTGGGCCCGTCGCGTTCGATCCGCGACGTTCTCGACGGCACGAGCGGGACGGCTACGACCTCGGAACACCTCCTGGGGATCGCCGGACCTTACACGCAGACGACTCCAACCCCCATCCCACATCCGCTCTCCCGCGCCTTCGCCCGGGCCGCGGCCCCCCTGACGGACGAGTCTTGCGCCGCGGCGCCGCTGGGATGGCTCTTCTACAAGGGGTCGGGCTGGTGGGACGGGAACCACTTGAACACCCTCTATAATCACCACGAGACCCCCAACGGCCGTCGCGTCGATTGCATCACGTACCACAACCCGGGCTGGACGGCCGCGAGGAGCCAGCATCCGGGGGGCGTGAATCTGCTCTACTGCGACGGCCACGCGGCGTTCGTCGGCGACGAGATCGATCCCGCCGTCTGGCAGGCGACGTCGACCCGGGCGGGGGGCGAGATCGTGTCAGGGACGCTGTGAGCCTCACTCGCAGGAATTTCCTCGACGAGCGGGAACCTTCGCCGCGATCGAGGGTCTGACGGTCTTGCGGGATGAACGGAGTACGGGAGGGAAGGGGACGCAATGGGGATGGAAGCGCAGGCCGTTGGGGAGGAAGCGAAGCCCATTCGCCGGGCCGTGAACCCGGAGGAGGTCCGAACGGAGGTCCCGCTCGACGACCTCCGGGTCCAGATGCGCCGGGAGCTGATCCTGGTGCTCATGCTGGCCTCGGTGCAGTTCACGAGCATCGTCGATTTCATGATCGTGATGCCCCTGGGGCCGCAGCTCATGCGCGTGCTGGGGCTCACTCCCGACCAGTTTGGACGGATCGTGTCGTCCTACACGGTCGCCGCGGGGATCGCCGGCTTCGTCGCGTCGTTCGTGATGGACCGATTCGGCCGGAAGACCGCGTTCCTGACGCTCTACGCGGGGTTCCTGCTGGGCACTTTGCTCTGCGGACTGGCGTGGAATTATCCCACGCTCCTCGCCGCGCGGCTGGCCACGGGTGTCTTCGGCGGCATCCTGGGGGGCCTGGCGTTGGCCATCGTCGGCGACGCCGTCCCGGAAAGCCGCAGAGGGCGGGCGACGGGGGTCTTGATGTCGGCCTTCGCCATCGCCTCGGTCGTGGGGATCCCGGTCGGGCTGAAATTGGGAACCGCGTTCGGCTGGCAGATCCCGTTTTTGGTCCTCGCGGGCCTCGGGCTTCCTACGCTTTTCGTCGCCCTGAAGGTATTGCCGCCGCTCCGGGCCCACATCCGCCGCGGCGAGTCGACGTCGGTCTGGCGCAAGGCCGTAGAGATGTTCGCCCACGCGAACCACATCCGGGCCTTCGCGCTCACCGTGGCGATCATGTTCGGCGGCTTCACGGTCATCCCGTACATCAGCGCCTACCTGGTGCGGAACTGCGGCTTCCGCGAGGGAGACCTCTCCTGGGTGTTCGTCAGCGGCGGGCTGCTGACCCTGATCGGAGCCCCGTTGATAGGCCGGGCGGCGGACAGGTTCGGCAAGCTGCGCGTCTTCCGGATCGTGGCCTCCGTCACGATCGTCCTGCTGATCGCCATCACGAACCTCGGGGTCGTGCCGATCTGGGTCGCTTCGGCCGTCTTCGGCTGCTTGATGCTGGGGAACGCCGGACGAATGGTCCCCGCGATGGCCATGGTGACGGCGAGTGTCGAGCCCTCGCAACGCGGCGGCTTCATGAGCGCCAACTCGGCCGTACAACACCTCGCCGCGGGGATGGCCGCCTACGTCGGAGGCCTGATCTTGCGCGAGGCTCCGGACGGATCCCTGCTGCAATTCGATCGCGTCGGCTACTTCGCGGCGGCGTTCACGGTCGTGAGTCTGTGGCTCGCCGGTCGACTTCGGTCGGCGAGCCCTTCGTCGAGTGCGGCCGAGGTTCAGTCGGCCTCCAGCCTATAGTGCCCGCGAGTCGTCTCGACGGCGCGGCGCCACCGCTCAAGCGCCTTCGCCCGCCACAGGTAGCCGCGGGCGGTCTCGAACGTCCGGCCTCCCGAGGCGAGCAGCGCCAGGGCGGTCGCACGATCCGACCAGACGCCCGCTCCCAGGCCGGCGAGTAGCGCCGCGCCGAGGGCCGTGGATTCGGTCTCCGGGCTGCGCACGACCGGCCGGCCGAGGACGTCGGCCTGGAACCCGAGGAAGGCGTCGGAGCGAGACATCCCGCCGTCGACGTTGAGGGCCGCGAGCGGTTCGCTGAGGTCCTCCTCGATCGCTTCGATCAGGTCGCCGACCTGGAACGCCACCCCTTCCATCGCCGCGCGGGCGATGTCGGCGAGGGTCGTGGCGCGTGTGAGCCCGTAGAGCGTCCCGCGCGCGGCGGGCTGCCAGTGCGGCGAGCCCAGGCCGGTGAAGGCGGGGACGAAGACGACCTCGCCCTCGGGATCGCCCCTCATCGCCAGGTCGCCGATCTCGGAGGCGTCATGGATGACCTTCAGCCCATCTCGGAACCACTGCACGGCCGCCCCGGCGATGAAGACGCTCCCTTCGAGGGCGTACTGAGGAGGCTCGTCGCGGGTCGTGGCCGCGCGCGTCGTCAATAGCCCGTGCGTCGACGGGATGATGCGCGCTCCGGTGTGGGCCAGGAGGAACGCGCCCGTGCCGTAGGTGCACTTCGCCTGGCCTTCGCTAACGCACCCCTGGCCCATAAGGGAGGCCTGCTGGTCGCCGGCCACGCCCGTGATCGGGATGCCGTCCGGCAGGTAGTCGAGCCCCCGGGTCGCGCCGAAATCGCCCGCGCTGGGGCGGATCTCGGCCAATAATGATTTCGGCACGTCGAATAGCTCGCATAGCTCGTCCGACCATTGGTCGGTCGCGAGTTCCATCAGCAGCGTGCGCGAGGCGTTGGTCACGTCGGTCAGGTGGTCCCCTCCGGTGAGGTGTCGGATGAGCAGGGTGTCGACCGTGCCCGCGGCCAGTTGGCCGGCCTCGGCCTTGCGACGGGCACCGTCGACGTGATCCAGGAGCCAGGCGATCTTGGTGGCCGAGAAATAGGGGTCGATCACGAGGCCGGTCAAACGCGAGACCACGCCCTCCTTGCGGCGGAGCCGGTTGCAGACGTCGGCGGTGCGGCGGTCCTGCCACACCAACGCCGGCGCGATCGGCTCGCCGGTCGCGCGGTCCCAGACGATCGTAGTCTCGCGCTGGTTGGTGATGCCGATGGCGGCGATCTGCTCGGCCCGAACCCGGGCGTTGATCAGGGCCGTCGTGACTTCGGCCCCGACCGAGGCGACGATCGTGCGGGGGTCGTGCTCGACCCAGCCCGATCGAGGGTATGTCAGCGGAATCTCGTGCTGGCCCTGGCCCACGGGCTTGAGCCGGAGGTCGTAGACGATCACGCGGGTGCTCGTCGTGCCCTGGTCGATGACGAGGAGATGATCGCGGGCCATGGGAGAGGGCCTCATTCAGGGTGATCTGGTCGCGGTATTCGTTTCAAACTACCATGAGTCGAGGACCGCGTCGCCAGACCGGCGGGACCCGACGGCCCTTCAATCGAGGTCGATGACATGCCACCGACGATCATCCCCCTGGCCGGTATCGCCCTCCCCTTGATCCTGGTCCCCACGATTATGCTGACCAAGAATCTGGGCCAGAGGCGCTATTACCGGCACCTGGAACGGATGCAGGCCCTCAAGTCGGGCCTCCCCGTCCCCGCCTCGACCCCGCTGCCTGGGCCCGGTTCGGTCGTGGCGATCGGCGCCGGAGTCCCGATCGTCTCGATCCTGGGCGCGCTCATCGCGACTGCATCGATCCCGTGGGAGTCGCCGGACGTACTGCCGCTCACGGCGATCATCTGGAGCATGTCGCTGTTCCTGGCCTTGGGAGGGCTGACCACGGCCCTGATCCTGGGCGTGCTGCTCCACCGGGCGCATCGGCGGTCGACCTCGACCGACGCCGCCGCCTCAGCCAAGCCGGCCTACGACCCCGACATGTTCGAGCCCGCCGGCCGCGGCTACTGATCGTCCCGGGAGCCGTCCCCAAGCGAAGTCGAGCGTTCTCACCAGGCCCGCTCCCGCCCAGATCGCCATCAGCGGCTCGATGGGGATGTGGAATCGGGCCGAGACGATCGTCAGGGCGTGGAAAAGGCTTATCGCCCCCACCGTCGCCAGCATCGGGGCCGACCGTCGCCGCAAGGTCGCGCCGGCGGTCGCCAGTCCCAGGAGCGACAGCCCCGTCAGGCCCAGATGAGACGCCCGGTAAATGAAGACCCGAGACCTCGGGTTCGTCTCGTCGAAGAGCCAGAAGTACCGAAATCGCCGGACGCAGAGCCCCACATATCGCAGGGCGTCCTTTCGGATGTCGGCGATCGCCCTTCGAAGCAGGACGCGAGATCGCTCCGGCTCGGAGAGCGTCTCCAGGTAGCGACGATCCTCCGCGGTGAATGCGACGTCGTCGATGTATCCCGCCGTGTGCCGAGCCTCCCAGACCGTCCGATTGTAGGCGGCGAGGCTGCCTGCGTCTTTCGCCCCGTCCATAACCCCCTCGACGGATGCGCGGACGACCTTGTCCGTACCCTCGCTGATGGCGCAGTTCCCCTGCCAGAAGGCGTAACCGAACGTGCTCTTGATCGGCACGAACTCGCCGTGGACGAACGCGTTGCGAGCGATCCAAGGCGTGACGCCGAGGGCGGCGACCATGACGACGACGGCACCCAGCGACCAGCTCGATCGGGACGCGGACGCTTCCGTTCGCGACAGGGCGAGCACCGCGAACAGCCCCGGCGCGACGAGTCCCAGGATCGGATCCGTCAGGGCGCACAGGGCAAGCAGCAGGCCGGCGATGATGGCGTCCCCGTTCGAACCCGAAGCGCCCGCCCTGACGGCCCAAACGAACGTCCAGACGACCAACGTCGCGGCGAGAAGCGCGACCTGGACGTGCGTCGCGGCGTAAACGAGCGTCGGATGCAGCGCGGCGATCCATGCGGCTGACCAGGCGACGGCCGGCCGCTCGGGCGCGGCCCAGGTCGCCAGTCGGAAAACGCCGAGGACCATCAGGCCGCCCAGGAAGGCCTGCCCCAGCTCCAGGATCAGCAGCGATCTCGGTCGCTCAACGCCCCCCAGGGCGTACGCGGCGGCGACCACGAGCGGATAAACCGGGGCCTGTTGCGACGTCGGGCCGTCGACGCCCAGAAAGTGCATCGCGAACCCTCGGCCCGCGACGAGCGAGGCGGCGATCTCGCCGTGCTCGTAAGTCGACCGGGGAACGTGGTGGCTCTGAAGGACCAGCACGGCGGCGGCCCGCACGAGGACTGCGGACAGCAACAGGACGGCCAGCCAAGGGCGGCTCCCCTTCACAATCGCTCCTCCGGGGTGGGATCGCGCCCGACAGGATCCACATCCCTCCGAGCAGGCGCGGGGCGATCATGATGGAGAGGCGACGGATGGTCAACGTCGATCCCCACGGGTAACTTCGAAGCATGATCCGACTGGCCGACGATCTGGAATTACTCCGGGGATTTCCCCCTTACGCTTTCAACGTCTACCTGATGGGCGGCGTCGTGGTCGATGCGGGGACGCGCTTCGCGATGCGACGCATCCTGCGTCAGCTTCGGGGACGGAGGGTCGAAGCTCACGCCCTGACCCACGCCCATCCCGATCACCAGGGGGCGAGCCACGCCATCTGCGAGACGCTCGGCGTGCCCCTCTGGTGCGGAGAGGCCGACGCCGACGCGGCCGAGACCGAAGGCCTCGTCATGTCCAGGATGCCTCCCCACTGGCTCACCCGCGCGGTCGGCCCGCATTGGACCGGCCCTTCGCACCCCGTGGCGAGAAGGCTTCGCGAGGGCGACGTGGTCGGCGGCTTCACCGTCCTGGAGACCCCCGGCCACACCGCGGGCCACGTCTCATTCTGGCGCGAGTCCGACCGCGTGCTGCTCCTCGGCGACGTGGTCGCGAACCTGAACATCTATCTGGGAATCCCGACGCTCCGCGAGCCGGAGCGGATTTTCTCGCTGGATCCGGCGGCGAATCGTCGGTCGGCGAGGCGGATGGCGGCCCTGGAGCCTCGGCTGATCGCCTTCGGCCACGGGCCTCCGTTGCGCGATCCCGGACGCTTTGCGGACTTCACCGGCCGCCTCCCCGATTAAGCCCGAATCGCTTCGACCTTGCCGGATTTCTCGATTTCGATTGAAGTGCGGCCGATCGACCGCCGATCCCTGATCTGAGACGCACTTCCAGCAAGCGCCCCGCCGCCGCGCGTTCCGCGCCCGATGGGGGAGGATCGGTCGATCCGCTCCGCGATCGCCCGCACGGCATGGACGCCGCGATGTGGTCGATGAACGCTCACGAGTTTCGAACGAGGAGAGGCGGCGAAGGGCTCATGCGCAGACGAGGGCGCGAGGTCCTGGCGATCCTGGCCGTGTCCGCGATGGGGACGTTGTTCCTCCCTGCGCCCCGCGCGGCGGCTCGCGGCGGGGAAGAATCCACGCCCCGCTCGGGGCTGTCGATCGAGCTGACCTGGAGCGTCCCCGGTGCCGCCGATCAAGCCCCCGCCCTGGAGCCGCCGCCGCAAGAGGTGGTGCTGGAACTGACCGACGGTCGCGCGACCGAAGCGGTCGCATGGCCGTGGGATGCCGACACGTCGATGCGGGGGCAAGCCGATCCTGCGCCCACGCCCTCCGGCGCCTGGCGGTTGGGCTCGCAGCCCAGCGGGCGCGTCCGGATGCGGATCGAGGCGACCCCAGCCTCCACCCTCCTCGTCCGCCGAGGAGACCAGGTCGTCAAGCTGCCGGTCTCGGCGATCCTCGAAGGGCCGCAGACGGTCCCCCAGCCCTCGGGCCTGAGCTTGACGGTCCAGCGCCTCCCCTGGGACGTCCTGGCGATCGACTTCGGGGCCGGGGCCGAAGAGGGCGTCGCCGCCCCCGGGACTGCCGTCCCGGTCACGATCGGCTACAACATCTTGCAGGCCGATGCCGGGGAAGTCACGGTCCGAACCACGGCCGTCCTCCGTCCCATCGGCAAGCCTGACCCCGTCTGGCAGTTCGAACAGCGGGAGGTCCTGCCCGCCAATCTGCCCGAGCCGCCCGCGCGGCTCTGGTCGGTTCCGGCTCCGGCGAAAGAGGGCAGCTACATCCTGGAAGTGCAGGCGACCTGGGAGTCCGCCGGGGCCCGAGAAGGGTCTCGGATCGGGCGGCTCATCCGCCGTCGCCGCGCCGCCGGGGTCGTCAGCACGGCCTCGCGCCGCGTCGTCCTGGCCGTGCTCGCCTCGCAGACGAAGGCGGTGCCCGCCGTGCTCGCAGCGTCCGGAGCGCCCGGTCGACCGAACGAGGTGGACTCCTTCGAACTCTCGCGTCTGCGGAGCGCACGCTTCGCGGCGTGGGGGCGGTCGCCCGTGGCCTCCGGCGGCTCGGTCTGGGAAGTGCCGGCGGAAGTCCTTGTCGAGTCGTCCCGGCGCGACAGGGAGCGGGAGTGGCTCCGCGGCTTCATCACCAAGCCCGGCGCCGAGCCCGCCAAGCTGGGACCCGTCGACGCCTCGGGGCTGGCCTGGACGGCCGTCGCACTCCGATCTCCCCACCCCGACCGGCCGCATCGGCTGACGGTGACCATCGCCGGGGGCGATCCTTCCGCCCTCGGGGCCCTGGTAGTCGACGCCGGCTCGGCCGATCGCCGGCCCAGGGTGTTACTCGACGCTTGCGGGACCGCGACGGTGGCCGAGAGTCCAACCGGGACCCGTCAACCCCTCGAGTGGATCGTCTGGCCCGGAACGGCCGAACCCATCCTCGTGCTTTTCAACCGCAATCCAACGTTCGACGTGACCGTCGGCGCGATCCGGCTGATCGAATTGGAGCCCACGGCGGCCGTCGCTGCGACCCCGCCGGTCGCCGCTGCTTCGGGCCGCGAGGTGGGCATCCAGCTCGTCGGCTCGGACGCGCTCGAACGGTTCGAAGGGTCGACGGAGCCGGGGATGGAGGACGCCTTCGCGACGGCCGAGAACCTCGCCAGCTACCTCGGCGCCTGCGGCTCCACTTTCGTGATCCTCCCGGAACGCCTCGAGGATCGATCGCGTCGTCGTCGGCTGAACGGTCGATTGGCCGAGGACGCGACCGGGCCCGATCGCCTGGACATGGTCCTTCGGGTGCTCCGGCGCCGTGGCATGTCCGCCTGGCTGGAGCCTGATTTCCGGCGGCACGACGCCTTCCCCGAACTCCCTCCGCCCGACTCGGCCGAGGCGCTTCAGCAGGGACTGGCTCGGATCGGGCCCACCGGGGCGGCCGACGGCGGGGCGTACCAACCCCTGCATCCCCGGGTCCACGCGGCCCTGGAGCGGCGGATCGTCGAGTCTCTCGCCGACCGCAATGGCCGTCCCGGCTTCGCGGGCGTGCTCGTACGTCTCGGCTGCGGCCCGACGCTCCTGGGGACGCCCGATACGGGCATGGACGACGAGACCTTCGCCCGTTTCGTCCGCGAGTCCTTCGGGCCCGATGCGGCCAAGGAGATCCCCGGCCTCGGCACGACCGAGGCGGATCGGTTCGCGGTCCGCTCCCGATATCTCGCCGGTATCGGCCGCATGCCCTGGCTGACCTGGCGCGCCAAGGCCGTCGCCGGCCTGTACGGCGAGCTGGCGGCCGCCGCCCGAAAGGCCGCGCCGGGAGGCGTCCTGGTCCTGGCGACGCCGACGCTCGACGACGGGCCCACCGATGCCGAGGCCCGTCGGGTCGACCTAGCGGGGCTGGCTCCCAGCCAGGCCTGGCGAAGTCTCGGGCTCGATCTCGAGGAGTGGCCCAAGAGGCCTGAGGCACCGCTCCTGCTGCGGGGCGCGAAATCGTCGGACGACGGCCTGGCGCGCGACCTGGCGTCGCACCCCGACCTCGACGCCCAGCTCGTCGGCTTCTCTCGACGCGGCTTCCTGCTTCATACGGCCCAGGACGCCGACCCCGACGGCCGCCGATCGCGGCCGGTCGCCCGGGCGCTCCCCCCCGGCGAGTCGTCCGGGGCCGACGGCTTGCTGGCGCACGCGGTCTCGGCGCTGGACGCCCAACGGATCGTCGTCCCGATCACGGCCGTCGCCGGCCGCGAGGAACGGGTGCGTCGCTTCGCCGAGGTCTACCGCCGGATCCCGATGGTCGCGCGGCCGACGCCGCCGTCGGCGGGCGTCAAGGATTCGGGCGTCGTGGTCCGCACGCTCGCCGACGGCGGCCGGACCGTCCTGGAGATCGTCAACGACACCCCATTCGCGATGCGCCTGGCCGGCGTGGTCAAGGGCGATCCGAACGCGGCCGTGGAGGACCTCGGGCGCAACCTGAAGCTGGCCCCGCAGGCGGCCGACGGGGGCCGGAGGCTGGTCGTCGACCTGGCGCCCTACGGCGTCTCGGTCGTGCGGGTCGGGGCCGCCGACGTCGTGCTCGAAAAGCAGGCGATCTACCCGCCCGAGCCGGTTCTGGCGGCGATGGAGTCCCGTTCTCTGGAGCTTTCGAGCCAGCTCGCCCTGCTGAATCGCGGCCTCGCCCAGCCCATCGTCGAACCGCCCAACGCCGGCTTCGAACAGGAGCCCGTCACGCCGGTCTCGACGACGGCCGGCGATCCCCAGGCGTCGGCTCCGGGGGGCTGGAGGCTCGATCCCGCCGGTCGCGGCGCGACCGTGGCTCTGGACCAGAAGAACCCCCACGCCGGCCAGCGTTGCCTCAAGCTGGAGTCTCTCCAGGGCCCGGCCTCGCTGATCAGCGGCGACTTCGCTCCGGGAGCCGGCGCGACGTTGCTCGTCCAGGCGTTCCTCCGGGCGGACAAGGATCAGGCCCCCGTCCGGGTCTGGATCGAGGGCGAGCAGGAGGGCCGACCGTTCGCCCGTCGTTCCGACGCCGTCGTCGCGACGGAATGGCGGGCTCTCGTCGTACGGGCTTCGGACCTGCCCCCGGGCGGCCTCGACTCCGTCCGGCTCCGATTCGAGTCGACGGTCCCGGGCAGGCTTTGGATCGACGACGTCCGGGTCCGCGGCGAGATCGCGCCCAAGGCCGTACGGCTCAACGCCCAGCGGACCCTCCTGGCGGCGCTCCAGGCTTATCGCGAGCAGCGTTACGCGGAGTTCGCCAGGCTGGCCGATTCGCACTGGACCAGGCATCCGGGCGTCCTGGCCCTGGTCCGGAGCGACCGGACGGCCCCCGCATCCGAGTCGCGTCCGGCGGCCGCCCAGGCCGCCGAGGCTTCTGCCCTACCACCGGACCGCACCCTGCGGTAAGATCGTCGCGCCCGGTGGAAGACCGGGGCCGCCCCGCTTCCTGAGCGGACGCCGGGGCGTGGGCCGAGCCCGCCCGGGCGTCGCCAGCGACGCACGACGCGGGCCGCGATGGGGTAGAAGGAGGAGACGCCGGTGTTCGTAGCCTGTAGCACGCTCTGCTTCGCGAACGAGCCCCTGGAGTCCGCTCTGCGACACATCGCCGAGCTGGAATTCGACAAGTTCGAGCTCGCCGTCGTCGAGAGCGGTCAACACCTGCGGCCGTCCGAGGTCGGCGAGGATCCCGAGGGCGCCATCCTGCGACTCAAGCGGGGGCCGGCCCTCATCCCCTCGACGCTCTACCTCGACTTCGGGCCGGTCGACTGGGCCGACCCCGTCCAGAAGAAGCGGTTCGACAACCACTGCCGGTTCGCCAAGCTCCTGAACGTCGCCGTGCTCACGCTCACGGCGTCGCCGGCGGGGACGACCGTCGAGCAGGAGATGGCGCGGGTGACGAGCCTCTCGGCGACCGCCATGCGCGAAGGCCTTGTGCTCGCCCTGCTCACCCATCGCGACGCCATCACCGGCGACCCCGCCGCGGCGCTTCGGCTCTGCAAGTCGGTGCCGGGCCTCGGCCTGACGCTCGATCCCAGCCATTTCGTCAACGGGCCGGCCAAGGAGTCGGAAGTCGATCTGCTCTACCCGTACGTCCAGAACATCCACCTCCGCGACACGGGCAAGAACGCGAACGAATTCCAGGTCCGCATCGGCCAGGGGCAGATCGAATACGCGCGGATCGTGAACCAACTCCTCCGGGTCGGCTACAATCGGGCGTTGACCGTGGCGATCCTCGACCTCCCCGACAACGCCTTCGACCGCGAGGTCGAGGTCCGCAAGCTGAAGCTGCTGCTCGAAACGCTCCTCTGAGTCGCCCCCACATGCAAGAGCTGACGTCCGAGAACGCGGCCGACTATCTTCGCGACTCTAGGAGGATCGACCCCGCGAAGGCCGTCACGGTGCGAGAGCTGAGCGGCGGCGTTTCCAACGTCGTCCTCCGCGTCGATGCGGCCGGCCGCCACCCGTTCGTCGTCAAGCAATGCCGCGAGCGACTGAGGGTCGCGGTCGAATGGCTAGCACGGTTGGATCGCATCTGGGTCGAGCATGCGACGCTGAAGGTGCTCTCGCAACTCCTCCCGGCCGGCGTCGTCCCCGAGGTCCTGTTCGAGGATCGCGACGAGTTCCTGTTCGCGATGACCTGCGCGGCCGACGATTCGGAGACCTGGAAGGTTCAGCTCATGCGCGGCGACGCCGACCCGCGGGTGGCGGCGCGGCTCGGGACGTATCTCGCGACGATCCACGCCGACGCGCCGGGGCATCCTGCGCGGGCGGCTTTGCTCGCCGACACGAGCCTCTTCGATGAGCTTCGCGTCGATCCCTATTACCGCACCACGGCCCGCGCCCATCCCGAGCTGGCGGCCCGGTTCGACGGGCTCATCGCCGCGATGAACCTTCCTTTTGAGCGACGCGCCTTGGTCCTGGGCGACTTCAGCCCCAAAAACATCCTCGTTCACTCCGGCGGCCTGGTCCTGCTGGATTTCGAGTGCGCGCACCTGGGCGACCCGGCGTTCGACCTGGGTTTCTTCCTCAGCCACCTCGCCCTCAAGCGAATCCACGGCGTCGTCGGCGACGAGGCTTATCGCGGTCTTGTCGACGCCTTCCTCGGGGCCTACTTCGCAGGGCTGGGCGATCGGCTTGGACCGCAGGCGGCGTTGACGTCGCGAGGCGTCGCGCACACCGCGGCTTGCCTTCTCGCCCGGGTCGACGGCAAGAGCCCGGTCGAGTATCTCGACGCGGCCGGCCGCGCGGTCGCTCGCCGTTCGGCCTTGGCCCTGTTCGCCCAGCCCGCCGCCGACTGGGACGCGATGCATCGGATTTTGGACGCCGCCGTCCATTCCCGGGCATGAGCCCATCCTGTTTCTCGAGGTGATCCGCGATGCCGATTCTGCAGGCGTTGAAGGCGCGACAGGTCCTGGATTCGCGAGGCCGACCGACGGTGGAAGTCGACGCCATCGTGGCCGGCGGCGCGATCGGCCGCGCGATCGTCCCCTCGGGCGCGAGCACCGGACGGCACGAGGCTCTCGAACGGCGCGACGGAGATCCCGCACGCTACGCCGGCCTTGGCGTGTTGAAGGCCGTCGCCGGCATCCATTCGACGATCGCCCCGGCCATCCAGGGGATGGACGTCGACGACCAAGGGGCGATCGACGCCGCGCTCATCGCTCTCGACGGCACGTCGAACAAGGGACGGTTGGGGGCGAACGCCCTGCTCGGGGTCTCCATGGCCGTTGCCCACGCTTCGGCGGCCGCGCGGGAAGAAGAATTGTTTATCCATATCAATCGTCTCTGGAGGGCTCGCGCCGAGGGCCTCGGCGAGGACGTCCCGAAGGCGCCGACGCTCCCCCTACCGATGGTCAACATGATCTCGGGCGGCCTGCACGCCGGCCGCAACCTCGACATTCAGGACATCCTTTTCATCCCGATCGGGGCCGAAAGCTACAGCCACGCGCTCGAGACGATCGTCGCGATGTATCGAGCGGTGGGCGCTGAGCTAGCCCGTCTCGGGCTCGAATCGGTGCTCGTCGGCGACGAGGGGGGCTATGGTCCCAAGCTCAAGGACGACGAACAGGCGTTCCAGATCGTCGTCGACGCGATGCTCGCCTGCGGGCTGACGCCAGGGGAGGACGCCGCGATCGCGCTCGACGTGGCGTCGACCCACTTCTTCGACGCGGCCTCGCGCAGCTATCGGCTCACCGGGGTCGAGCGCCCGCTCGATTCGGACGCCATGGTCGAGATGCTGGCGCGGTGGACAGACCGTTATCCGATCGTTTCCATCGAAGACGGCCTGGCCGAGGATGACTGGGAAGGCTGGCAGGCGCTCACGAAAAGGCTCGGGGCGTCCGCCCAGCTCATCGGCGACGACCTCTTCGTGACCCAGACGGCGCGCCTGGCCCGCGGCATCGAGATCGGCGCGGCGAATGCCGTCCTCATCAAGGTGAACCAGGTCGGGACGCTCAGCGAGACGCTGGACGCACTCGCAATGGCCCGTCGATCGGGCTTCCGGCCCGTCGTCTCGGCTCGTTCCGGCGAGACCGAGGATGCGACGATCGCCGACCTGGCCGTCGGCACGGCGGCGGGTCAGATCAAGATCGGATCCGTGGCCCGCTCGGAGCGACTCGCCAAGTACAACCGGCTGCTGCGGATCGAAGAAGCTCTCGGGCCGAACGCGGCCTTCGCAGGCCGGGGCGTGCTCCCCTGAGAAGCCACCCCGGCCGTTGCGCCCTTTTCAGCTCCGCTCATCAGGCGATCACGGGCAGCTGCGAGAAGAACTCGTTCCCCTTGTCGTCGACCAGGATGAACGCGGGGAAGTCTACGACGTCGATCTGGTAGACCGCTTCCATCCCCAACTCGGGGTACTCCAGCAGCTCGACCTTCTTGATGCTGTCGTGGGCGAGCAGGGCGGCGGGGCCGCCGATCGACCCGAGGTAGAAGCCGCCGTGCTTCTTGCAGGCGTCGGTGACGGCCTGCGAGCGGTTCCCCTTGGCGATCATGATCATCGACCCGCCCTGCGACTGGAAAAGGTCGACGTAACTGTCCATCCGGCCGGCCGTGGTCGGCCCGAACGATCCCGAGGGCATTCCCGGCGGCGTCTTGGCCGGACCGGCGTAGTAGACTGGATGCGCCTTGAGGTACTCGGGCATCCCCTCGCCGCGGTCGAGCCGTTCCTTGATCTTGGCGTGTGCGATGTCGCGGGCGACGATCATCCGACCGTTCAGCTTAAGGGGGGTCGACACGGGATAATTCGACAGCTCCGCCAGGACTTCCTTCATCGGCCGGTCCAGGTCGACCCGGACGCCGTGCTCGACGCCGAGGCCCGACCTGTAGCGGGCGGGGATGTATTGCGCGGGGTCTCGTTCCAGGACCTCGAGCCAGACGCCGTCGCGGTCGATGCGGCCCTTGATGTTGCGGTCGGCCGAGCACGAGACGCCCAGGCCGACGGGACATGAGGCCCCGTGGCGGGGGAGGCGGATCACCCGGGCGTCGAGCGCGAAGTACTTCCCGCCGAACTGCGCCCCGATCCCGCTCTTTCGGGCGATCTCCATCACCTTCGCTTCCATCTCCGGGTCGCGGAAGGCCTGGCCGAGCTTGTTCCCCTCGGTCGGCAGGCCGTCGAGGTACTTCGCGCTGGCGAGCTTGACGGTCTTCATCGTGGCCTCGGCCGAGGTCCCGCCGATGACCACGGCGAGGTGATAGGGCGGGCAGGCGGCGGTGCCCAGCGAGCGGAGCTTCTCCTTCAGGAACGTCTCCAGGCTCGCCGGGTTCAGAAGGGCCTTGGTTTCCTGGTAGAGATACGACTTGTTGGCCGATCCACCCCCCTTGGCGACGAACAGGAAGTCATACGTCGAACCGTTCGTGGCGTAGACGTCGATCTGCGCGGGCAGATTCGTGCCCGAGTTGACCTCGTCGAACATCGTCAATGGGACGGTCTGCGAGTAGCGAAGGTTCTCTTTGAGGTAGGTCTCGTAGATCCCACGCGAGAGGGCTTCTTCATCCTTTCCACACCCCGTCCAGACGCGCTGGCCTTTCTTGGCGACGACCGTCGCCGTGCCCGTGTCCTGGCACATGGGGAGCTGGAAGCCGGCGGCCACGGCGGCGTTGCGGAGCAGGGCGATGGCCACGCCTCGGTCGTTCGGCGACGCTTCGGAATCGTCGAGGATGGCCGCGACGGCCTTGAGGTGGGCGGGGCGGTACAGGAACGAGAGGTCGCGGAGGGCTTCCCGGGCGAGCAGCGTCAGGGCTTCGGGCCGGATCTTGAGGATCTCCTCGCCTTCGAAGATCGCGGTCGAGACCAAGTCTTTGCCGAGGCTGCGATACTCGGTCGTGTCGGGGCGGAGCGGGAAAGGCGTTTGGTAGGCGAATTCGGGCATCGTCGGTTCCTCCAGCAGACCCCGATTGCAGCCGCGCGGTGCGAGACTGCCCGCGTCGTGCGATCGAGGCGCTGACGAACCTTAATTTTATGCGTTCCCGCCCGGCCGGGACAGGATCGACCGACGGGCGGTCTCCCGATCCCCGATCTCAGCGCTTCAGATCGAGCGACGACCAGAGGCTGGGATTCTCGCCGAGCGGGAAGTCGCGGCCGATGCCGAGGAACTGATCCTCGCGTTCTCCGTCGGAAATCTGATAGGCGAAACCCAGGCGGGGGCTGGTCTCGGGATCGAAGCCGTGCAGGGCCGCCTCCGGCAAGAACAGCTCGAACCGCCAGCCGTTCTTGAGTAGCTCGGCCCGTTGCCGGAGCAAGGAAGGCGAAGCGAGCGGAGCGTCGGCCGTGGCGCGGGCGATGGGTCGCTGCTCGACTTCGGATCGGAGCGTCTTCTTGTCGCGAGCCAGCGTCAAGCGGGCCTGGAAGCGGTGGCAATGTCGGGTGGCGCGGCTGACGTTGCGAGTGTCGCGGGTGTCGATCCAGAACACCATCGTGGCGAAGCCCTCGGGGCGGTCAGGGACCTTCGCATTCGGGCCGAAGCCGTCGGCGTGGACGGCGATCCCGAGCCCTCGGGTGTTCCAGCCGACCCGCACCGACGCCCAGGACTTCCGGCCGTCGAGGGCCGCGAGATCGGGAATCACGCACGTGTTGGGAAGATCGAGAATCCGCTCGGCGTCACCCTCGCGCGGGATGCTCTCGACTTTCGGCGACGAGGCGGTGACCCGGAACCAGAAGGCCTGGGGCAGCAGGATGGTCGACACGGGAAGGCTCCGATCTCGGTGTCCCGACGGCGGGGTCAGTCGAGGGTCTGATCGACGAACGGCTTTCGCGTGGCGGTCGATGCGGCGATCGCGGAGAAGATCATCCAGACGCCCAGCCCGACGAAGAGGACCGGCGCGCTGAAGCTGAGCATCGCCCACAAACCCAGGAGGATCATCGCGATCCCTGCGCGGCCGGCGTTGCGTCGCTCTGGGTCGTAGTACGCTTGAACCAGCGCCACCGCGCCGCCGACGAACAGGATTCCCGGCCAGATTCGCCGCGCGGCCAGGAGGAAGCCGAGGCCCACGAGCCAGATGCCGATCGTCAGGTGGCGGTTGCGTTGTGAGTCGTAGGCGTTCATGGTCCCCCCGATTTCCGTCTCGACACCGCTCGACGACGAGCCATCCGCGAGGTCTTCGTCCTGCGAGACCGATTATTGGGTCCCGATCTTCGCGAGCAGGTTGACCATCTCGATCGCCGCCATGGCCGCTTCGCCCCCCTTGTTGCCGGCTTTGAGCCCCGCGCGATTCAGGGCCTGCTCGACGGTCTCCGTCGTGAGGACGCCGAAGATCACAGGAACGCCCGTCGCCAGGCCGGCCTGGAGGACGCCGCCGGCGGCTTGGCCGGCGACATGGTCGTAGTGGCCCGTCTCGCCCCGAATCACGCAGCCCAGGCAGACGATGGCGGCGTGTCGGCCGGCCTCGGCCAGCTTGCGGGCGACGAGCGGAACCTCGAAGGAGCCGGGGACCCAGTAGACGTCAAGGCGGTCGTCGGCGACGCCGTGACGGACGAAGACGTCCCGGCTGCCGGCCAACAGCGGCTCCGTCACGAGCGCATTGAAACGGGAGACGACGATCGCGAACCGGCCCGGGGGGGGGGAGAAATCGCCTTCGTAGATCGGCATGGTCGTTCGGGGGGTTGGATGGAGGCGGAGTGGAGACGGAAAAGGTCCGGCCGAGCCTGAAGAGGCTCGGCCGGACCCGTTTCCGAGGGAATGAGCCCGGCCGGAGGCCGCCCGGATCAGGACAGGTTCATGCTGGAGAGGAACTCGGCGTTGCTCTTGAGCTTCTTCATCCGGCCGATGAGGAACTCCATGGCCTCGACGGGGTTCATGTCGTTGAGGACCCGGCGAAGGATCCAGGCCCGCCGCAGCTCGTCGGCCTCCATGAGCAGCTCTTCGCGGCGGGTGCCCGACTTGTTGATGTCGATGGCCGGCCAGACCCGCTTGTCGACCAGGCGTCGGTCGAGATGCAGCTCCATGTTGCCGGTCCCCTTGAACTCCTCGAAGATCACGTCGTCCATCCGGCTGCCGGTGTCGACGAGCGCGGTCGCGAGGATCGTCAAGCTGCCGGCCTCCTCGATCTTGCGGGCGGCCCCGAAAAAGCGTTTGGGCTTCTGCAGGGCCGAGGCGTCAATGCCGCCCGTGAGGATCTTGCCCGAGTGCGGCGCCTCGGTGTTGTAGGCGCGGGCGAGGCGGGTGATCGAGTCGAGCAGGATCACGACGTCCTTGCCGAACTCGACCATCCGCTTGGCCTTCTCGATGACCATCTCGGCGACCTGGATGTGGCGCGAGGCGGGCTCGTCGAAGGTCGAGCTGATCACCTCGGCCGTCGGGCCCTTGACCGACCGCTCCATGTCGGTGACCTCCTCGGGCCGTTCGTCGATCAGGAGGACCATGACGTAGGCTTCGGGGTGGTTGGTCAGGATGCTATTAGCGATCTTCTGCAGCAGGATCGTCTTGCCGGTCCGCGGCGGGGCCACGATCACGCCGCGCTGGCCGAAGCCGATCGGGGTCACCAGGTCGACGACCCGCATATTGATCTCTTCGTTGCTCGTCTCGAGCTTGATCCGGCCCTGCGGGTGCAGCGGCGTCAGGTCGTCGAAGCCGACCTTCTCGCTGAGCTTGTCGGGATCCTCGAAGTTGATCGCCTCGACCCGCAGCAGCGCGAAATAGCGCTCATTCTCCTTGGGCGGGCGGATTTGGCCCGACACGATGGCCCCGGTCTTGAGCCCGAAGCGGCGGATCTGGCTGGGCGAGACGTAGATGTCGTCGGGGCAGGGGAGGTAGTTGTAGTCGGGGCTGCGGAGGAAGCCGAAGCCGTCCGGGAGGACTTCCAGCGTCCCCTCGCCGTACATCAGGCCGTTCTGCTTCACCCGCTCCTTCAGGATCTTGAAGATGAGATCCTGCTTCTTCAGGCCCATGAAGTCGGCGATGCCCTCGGACTTCGCCGTCTTGATGAGCTGGGGCATGGTCATCTTCTGCAGCTCGGTGAGGTGGATCTCGCCGCGCTTGATGTCCTCGTAGCGGTCGTGGATCGCCACGTCGCCGAAGACGTCCTCGTCGTCGACGTCGGGGAACGTCTCGGCGGGCGCCTCGGCGGGGAACGCCGGCGGAGCGGCGGGACGCTCGAACTTCGCAGGCGCCGCGTAGTCGCGGTCGCGCGAATTGAACGAGGGCTCGCGCTCGGGCCGCTCGCGATCGCGGTAGACGGGCGTCGGCTCGGGCTCGCGAGCCTCGCGGATGCGCTCGCGGACGGAGGAGGGGGCTTCCCGGTCCCGGTCGCGATCTCGCGTGAGCGGGATGCCGTCGTGGGCGGGCGGGGAGCCGGCCGACTCGCGCTCGGCTCGGTCGCGTGCGAGACGTTCGCGAATCGTCATCCCGGGTTCGCGCTCAGGCCGTTCGGCCCCGGCCTCGGCGCGGTCGCGGGGGCGGATGAACCGGATGGGCTCGCGGTCGGCGGGGCCTTCCTCGCGGAACGGCTCGCGGCTCGGCCGTTCGCGCTCTCGGTAAGGTTCGGCGGGCTTCGGGGCCTCGGCGGGCGGGGAGTAGCTCGGAGTCGATGCGACGGAGCCGACGTTCTCGTCCTGGGCTGGCGAAGGGGTCGACGCGGTCGTCTTGCGGATGCGGGAGCTACCGGAAGGCTCCCGGCGGGGGCGTGTCTCGTTGGCCATGATGTACCGTTCTCCTGTTCAGACTAGACGAGTGATTCGGCCGTGCCGGGGAAGCGAGGGGATGACACGGGGCGAGGCGACTTCGACCGTCCGCCGGGTGGGCGATCGAAGATGAGCCTCGCGTTGGGAGGGGATCGTCGGAGCTGAGGCGTGATGACGAGGGGCATGACCGAGGAGCAGCCTTTGAAAAGCGTCGAACCGAGATTTGAAAGGACGAGGTGGGGCCGTCGATCCCCGCCGAGAATCGCCGCGAGGGCCGAGCCCGCCGGGTTTTCGTTCATGGGAGCGGGCCCGGAGAAGGCCGTCGGTCGGCCGTCGGCGGGACCGCGGAATCGAGCCAGGCGACAAGCCGGTCGACCTGCGACTCGAGATCCGAAACATCTCCATCATTGATCAACACGCGATCGGCGCGAGCCATCTTGCGATCGACGGGCCACTGAGCCGCCTCGCGACGCTCCAGTTCCTCGGCCGACCAACCTCGCGAGCGACGGACGCGTTCCAGGCGGATGGCCTGCGAGGCGTCGATGTAGACGACGAGGTCGCACGCCCGGTCCCAGCCCGACTCCAGCAGGACTGCGGCGTCGAGGATGACGAATCGGGCGTCGTCGCGACGCTCGGCGTCGGCCGTGAGCCTTTCGAACTCGTCGACCATCAGGGGGTGGACGATCGACTCCAGGTCGCGTCGAGCGGCCTCGTCGGCGAACACGATGCGGCCCAGGGCCCGACGGTCGACACCGCCGTCCACGTCGAGAATGCCGTCCCCGAAGCGTTCCGCAAGGCGCCTGACGACCTCGGGACGCCGAAGGGTCGCGTGCCCCACGGAGTCGGCGTCGATCACGAAGGCCCCGCGGGCCGCCAGGGCCGCCGCCGCGGCGCTCTTGCCGCCGCCGACGCCCCCGATCAGGCCGACGACGGGGATCGCGCCGTGCTTCCATCGCTTCGCTCGCGCGATCGGCTCGCCGATAGTCGTGGACGACTCGGGCATGACGGATTTGCTGCTCACGTCGGGGGAAAGGGAATGAGGGCGTGGTCACGGCCCTCGACGGCGGGGGCGTTCGCCAAGGCGTGTGAAAGGTCATCCTATGTCTGAACGCCGGGACGATCAGGTTCGACCGGCGTCGGGTCGGACGATCCGACTCATCCCGGGCTCGCGATCGACGCGTGCGGCTCCGGAAGAGCGGGCGGGCGATGGAAGATCTCGTGGCCGTCATCTCGCTCGCGGGCGTGTCACGGGGGCGCGGGCCGCGGGAGGGAGATGATGGGGGTGATGGGAAAGCACCGGTTGCCGGCAGCTGGCCTTACACGATTTATCCACTAACTTATACGCCTTCCACCGCCACGCTGCAATGGCGATTCGCTGAAATCCAGCCCTGCGTCCGCCGGCGGGTCGTCGGCGCGGCGCGTCCGGCGCAGTCTCAAAAATCGGGAGTCTCGACGTCCAGCCAGTTCGCCCCCACCGCCAGGTCGACGCGCAGCGGGACCGAGAGCGCCAGGGCGCCGGTCATCTCATCGCGGACCAGCGCGGCCAGGGCGGGCAGCTCGTCGACGGGGCTCTCGAACAGCAATTCGTCGTGGATCTGGAGGATCATGCGAGCCTTGAGCTTCGCCTCGCGGAGCCGGCGGTCGACGAGGATCATGGCCCGCTTGATGAGGTCGGCCGCCGACCCCTGGATGACGGTGTTCACCGCCAACCGTTCCGCGAGGTTGCGGTTCCGGCCGGTCGTCGCCTTGATCCCCGCGATCGGCCGCCGCCGCCCCAGGATGGTCTCGACCCTCCCCGCCGTCTGGGCCGATTCGAGCGTCCGTGTGATGAACTGGTCGACCCCCTGGTACTCCTGGAAGTAGGCGTCGATGTACCGCGCGGCTTCGGCCTGCTTGATCCCCAAGCGACCGGCGAGCCCGAAGGGGCTTAACCCGTAAATGACGCCGAAATTCACCGTCTTGGCGACCCGACGCATCGTGTCGTCGACCTGGTCTTCGGACACGCCGTAGATCTTGGCCGCGACCGAACGGTGGATGTCGTGGTCGGCCGCGAAAGCCCTCTGAAGCGTCGGGTCGCCCGAGAAGTGGGCGAGGACCCGAAGCTCGATCTGGGAGTAGTCCGCCGTCAGGAGCTTCTTGTCCGGGCCTTCTGCGACGAAGGCCTGGCGGATCTGCCGCCCCTCTTCCGTCCGGACCGGGATGTTCTGGAGATTGGGATCGCTCGAACTGAGCCTCCCGGTCGCGGCGACCCCCTGATTGAACGAGGCGTGGATCCGGCCGTCTTCGGGGTGCACGAGCAAGGGGAGGGCGTCGAGATAGGTCCCCTTGAGCTTCGTGAGCTGTCGATGCTGGACGAGCAGGGCGGGGAGCGGATGCTTGCTCGCGAGTTCCTCCAGCACCTCGGTCGCCGTGCTCAGCTCGCCGCCGGGGGTTTTCTGAAGCTTGGGGAGCTTGAGTTCTTCGAAGAGGATCTGGCGAAGTTGGGGCACCGAGTTGATGTTGAAGGGACGGCCCGCGAGGTGATGGATCTCTTCTTCCATCCTGGCGAGCCGGACGGCGAACTCTCCCGAGAGCTGCTCCAGCCGGGGCACGTCGACCTTCACCCCGATTTCCTCCATCGCGGCCAGGATCGAGATCAGGGGACGCTCCAGGTCCGAATACAGCTCCCAGAGGCCCTCCTCGCGGACCCGGGGGGCGAGGATCTCGTAGATGCGCCAGGTCGCGTCGGCGTCCTCGCCGGCGTACTCGGCGATCCGCGGGACGTCGATCTGGTCCATGCGGAGCTGGTTCTTGCCTTTGCCGATCAGCGCCGAAATCGGAATCATCGTGTGGCCGAGCAGCCGGTCCGAAAGCTGGTCCAGGCTGTGATTGCGTTCGCCGCTCTCCAGTAGATAGCTGAGGATCATCGTATCGGTGATCGGCCCCTCGATCGCGACCCCGGCCCGGTTGAAGGCGAGCATGTCGTACTTGAGGTTCTGGCCGATCTTCTCGACCTTCGGGTCGGCTAGGATCGGCCTCAGGCCGTCGAGCACGAGTTGCGGGTCGAGGATGCGGAAGCCGATCGGGGCCCTCAGCGGGATGTAATAACCCTCCCCGGACTTCCAGGAGACGGCGATCCCGACCAGGCTCGAAAGGAGCGGATTGAGCGAGGTCGTCTCGGTGTCGATGCAGAACCGCTCCTGTTTCCGCAACTCTTCCAAGAAATCTCGGAACGCTTCGGGGGTGTCCACCGTCGAATACTGTGCGACCCATTCGGCCCGGGGCGTCTCGGGAGTTTCGGGCCCCGTGGACTCGCTCAGCTCGGCGATGAAGCGGTGAAAGCCCGAGTCGATGCAAATCGTACGCAGGGCGGCGACGTTCGGCGGCGACGCCTTCAACGCCTCCCAGTCCAGTTCCAGCTCCAGGTCGTCGCGAAGCGCGACGAGGGTCCGGGCCCGGCGTGCCAGATCGGCGTGCTCGCGGATGGCCTGCTGCTTCTTGGGGCCTTTCACCTGGTCGGGATTGGCCAGCAGGGTGTCGAGGTCGCCGAACTGTTTCAGGTACCCCGACGCCAGCACGGGCCCGATCCCGGGAATCCCGGGGACGTTGTCCACCGTGTCGCCGGTCAGCGACAAGAAATCGACCACCTGCGAGGGGCGGATCCCCCAATCCTTCTCGAGGGCCTCCTCATCCATGATGGTGTTCTTGCGAAGGTTGAGGATCTTGACGTGATCGCTGATGAGCTGGCGGGCGTCCTTGTCGGAGGTGCAGATGAAGACGTCGAGCCCCCGCTCCTCGCCGCGGCGGGCGAGAGTGGCGATGACGTCGTCGGCCTCCATTCCCGGCATGACCAGGACCGGGACGTTGAACCCCTCGAAGATGCTGCGGATGACGGCGATCTGGGGGACCAGGTTGTCGGGCATCGCGGCGCGATTCGCCTTGTAATCGGCGAAGATGTCCGACCGAAAGACGGGGCCCGCGCCGTCGAAGGCGGCGGCGAGGTAGTCGGGCTTGCGGTCGCGGGCGAGGTTGAGCAGGTCGCGAAAGATCCCGAACGAAGCGTTGGTCGGCCCTCCCGACGGGCTGGTCATCTCGGGGATCGCGTGGAAGACCTGGAAAATCAGGGAGTACGCGTCCAGAATGTAGAACGTCGGGCGGTTCGCCATCGTAGTCTTCCCAGGGGTGGTCGGGATGCGTCCCGGGCGTCCGCGCCGCCGATCCCGTCCGTCATGTTTCGGCCCGTCGCGCGGGATTCTGGAGTGGTCCGCCTTCTCCCCGCCCGGACCTCGCCGTCGATTCACCCGGAAATATCGTTCCGGCTGGGTCGCCCGCGCAAGATTTCCCGACGCAAGTTTCGTGTTCTCCCATCCCATGTGACATAGTATCTGCAACCGGCCGACCGCATGCGCTGTCGCCTTCGCTCCGCTCCGAGGGAGTTTTGATTCATGGCCGCCTCCAACGAATCCCAAGGTCTCAAGATCGCCGTCGCGGTCTTCGTGACGCTCACGGTGATCCTGGCCGTGACGTCCTATTTCCTCTACTCGTCCTACGCGCGGTCCGAAGGCCTGCTCCAGTCGGAGACGGACAAGGCCGGCAAGGCCAAGCGCGAGGCCGACGAGGCTCTCACCCAGTATGACGATTTCCGCAAGACGATCGGCGCCCGCGCCACGGAATTCGACCCCGCCAAGACCGAGATCGCGACCCACCTGAAGAAGGTCGAAGACCGCCTGATGGGCATCGCCAACATCGTCAACGCCTCGGTCGCCAAGGCCCAGGCCGCCGGCGCCCAGGGCCCCGAGCTGGAAGACGCCAAGCAGAAGGTCCAACTCGCGATCGATTCCTACCGGAAAGAGCCCAACAAGAACTACATCTCGGCCCTCGACCGCCTGATCGAGCTGCTCGAGAATCTCTCCCTCGTCGATTCCGAGCTGGCCGCCAACGAGGCCTCGCTCCGGAACAACCTCGAATCGGCGACGAGCGTGGCCGCGCAGCAGATCGACGTCCAGACCAAGTCGGCCCAGAGCACCAGGGCGGACCTGGAGGCCGAACACGCCAAGCACGACCAAGATCGACAGATCCTCCTCAGCAAGGTCGATCAGCTCACCACGGACCTTGACCAGGCCCGGACCGACAACGCCAACCTGACGACGCAGATCCGCCAGCTGAAGGAGGAGGACGGCCGCAAGATCGAACAGCTCACGTCCATCCTTAGAGAGCAGCGCGACCAGCTCGATCGCAAGGAAAACGTCCTCGACCACCCGGACGGACACATTACGTTCGTCGACTTCGATCGCAACGAGGTCCACGTCGACCTCACCCGCCGCCAGGGCGCGCGGCCGCAGATGAACATGACGATCTTCGACGCCAACTCTCCGGGCATCCCCACCGAGAAGCCCAAGGGGAACATCTCGCTGACCCAGGTCGGCGACCAGTTCAGCATCGGCAAGATCACGCGGACCGCGAGCCCCATCGAGCCTCTGCGGGTCGGCGACATCGTCTATTCGCCCACCTGGTCGCCCAACGAGCCGATGAAGTTCGCCCTCATCGGCCCGATCGACGTAAACCGGGACGGTCGCGACGACCGCGACGACCTCAAGCGGATGATCGAGGCCGCCGGCGGCAGCATCGAGTACGACCTGCCCCCGCCCAACGCCGGCAAGGAGAGCGGCAAGCTCTCCGCCCGCATCCAGTGGTACATCACGGACGACCAGAAGGAACGCCCCGCGCTCCGCGAGAACTACGTCGCCAAGTCGGATACCTCGATCGCCCAGCAGGCCGTGTTCGAGCAGCGGTTCGGCGAGATGGTCAAGGAAGCGCGTCAGAACGGCATCCGGCCGATCACTCTCGGTCGCCTGCTGGCCTACCTCGGCTATGACATGAACGTCCCGGTCGTGGGTCGCAGCGAGGCCGTGAACCAGCGCGCCCTCAACCGGCTCACCGAACCCAAGTCGCGGAACGACGCCCAGAAGGCCGCGCCGCCGGCGACCACCACGCCGCCCGCGGAAGCGACGCCTGACAAGCCCTGATCCAGCGTCTCGACCTGTATCTCAAAAGGCCCCTCGCGAACCCTCGGTCGCGAGGGGCCTTCTCGTTTCAACCGGCCGCGGAGTCTTCGTCGTCGACGAGCAGGCGGCTGACTTCCGCCACGTCGCGGCTGTCCATGGCCATCAGTCGCGTCGAGAGGCCGTCCAGGGCCCCCAAGAAACGCCTCAGCGTCTCCACTCGCTCCCGTAGCTCGCCGAGCCGCGGTTCGAATTCCGAGGCCCTCGCAAGGTCGTCGAGGACCTGGAGTGTCGGATCCAATTCCCTCCGCTTCCTCTCGGTCATGATCCGCTGGAAAAGGGTCCACACGTCGGTCTCGGCGCGATAGAGTTCTCTGCGCTCGCCCGATCGATGCACCTTGCGGACGACGCCCCACCCCAGCAGCTCCCGCAGATTCATGCTCACATTGCCTCGGGACACGTCGAGCCGCGCCCGGAGGTCCTCGGCGGTCCAGTCGCCGCCGGTGATGTAGAGCAGGGCGAACAACTCCCCCATGGTGGAGTTGATCCCCCACGCCCGGGCCATCATGCCCCAGTGCTCGACGAAGCGTCGGATCAGGACGTCCGCACCCGATTCCGGCCCCCCCGGCGGACCGTCGGCCGAGCGTTCCAGGGTCGGCGAATCCATGTAACCTCCCCCGAGATACGAGCGTCGCCGCGCGGCCCGCCACCGCATCTTCGGACAGCCTTCAACTCCGCCCACGATACGCCATGATTGGAGGATCCGAAAGTCGGTTATGCGTGGCGGGCGTCCCGACGCGGGGTCATTCGGAAGTGTCCGAATTTGTTCGGCTGATGGCGTCTTTCATGGATGGACGCCTGCCTCCGTCGACGGGTCGTACGACTCCGATCGATCCTACACCCGCCCTCGCCGGAATCGCAAACCTTATTCCCAGGACGACCTTGCATCCAGGACGGGAAGCCCCACAATAGAGGTCGACGAAACGTCCTCTCCGGGTAAAAATCCTGTAAGACGGTGCGTGCTCCCGGGTACAATGCTCATGCATGCCCGCGACCGATCCGGCGACGCCGGGGTCGTGGGTGGCTGGCGCCCGTCGACGCTACGCGCCTTCGCGTCCCTTTCCCCTCCGAGGAGTCGATCCGATGCCAGAGACCGTCGTCCACTTCCAGATCCGGATGCCACCCGTCCTTCACGAGCAGCTCGCGAGCTGGGCCAAGGAAGACAAGGCCTCGCTCAACGCGTTGATCGTCGGCATCCTGGAAAAGGCGATCGAGCATCACGCCAAGACGCCGTCCGCCTGAACCGAGCCTCGACCCCCCGGGGCCGAAGACGCAGCGAAGTATGCTCATTTACACACGAGATTTCCTCGGAATTCTCGAGATTGCCCTTGAGTCGAGCCGTTCCAGCCGGTACTCTCCAGGGCGTATTCCCCGATAGCTCAATCGGTAGAGCGAGCGGCTGTTAACCGCTAGGTTCAAGGTTCGAGTCCTTGTCGGGGAGCTGAGGCGACCGACCGTCTCGGCTCCATCCCGCGAACGCCCCGGATTCCCGGGGCGTTTTCTTTGCGCTCGCCCGGTTTTCAGCCCAGCGAGGCCAAGATGATCATCGAGCGGCCTCGTACGGTGTAGGCCGACATGACCGCGACGTCGGGTCCCGCGTCGAGGTCGACGACGTCGTCGGGCGAGGCGAGCGCCGTGTCGACCACGCGCCGCCAGCGGCGACCGGAAGGTGAGGACGGAATCCTGAACTCGAGGTCTTGGTCGTCGGAGTTCAGCGCGACGTAGAAGTCGCGGTCGACGTACCCGGGTCGGTCGCAGCGGCGGCCGTCGAGGGCGAAGGCGAGGGCCCGACTCGTCGCCGAGAAGTCGGGCCGCACGGGTTGGACGCCGTGCCAGAGAATGTCGGGGCTGCCCGCCGCCGTCGTCCCGACGAAGAAGGTGCGGCGACGGAAGACCGGATGCGCCTTGCGGAGGGCGATCAGCTTCCGAACGAAGCGGTGGAAGTCGCGATGAGACGCTGCGAAGGTCCAGTCGACCCAGCTCACCTCGTTGTCCTGGCACCAGGCGTTGTTGTTCCCCTGCTGGGTCCTCAGGATCTCGTCGCCCCCCAGGATCATGGGGACGCCTTGCGAGATCAGCAGGGTGGCCATCAGGTTGCGGACCTGACGCATCCGGAGGGCGACGATGCGGGGGTCGTCGGTCGGACCTTCCACGCCGCAGTTCCAGCTGAAATTGGCGTCGTTGCCGTCGCGGTTCCCCTCGCCGTTGGCCTCGTTGTGCTTATGGTCGTAAGAGACGAGGTCGTGAAGGGTGAAGCCGTCGTGGCACGAGATGAAGTTGATCGAGTGCAGAGGGCCTCGGCCGGCGTAGAGGTCCTCGCTGCCGCAGATACGGGTCGCCAGCTCGGCCGTCAGGCCCGGTTCGCCTCGCCAGAAGCGCCGGACGTCGTCGCGGTAGCGGCCGTTCCAGTCGGACCAGCGTCCGCCGCCGGGGAACGTCCCGACCTGATAGAGCCCACCCGCATCCCAGGGCTCGGCGATGAGCTTGGTGCCGTAGAGCAGCGAGTCCTCGGATATGCGATTGATGGCGGGCGGATTGACCAGCACGTTGCCCCGCCGATCTCGTCCCAGCACCGAGGCCAGGTCGAAACGGAAGCCGTCGACGCCGGCCTCGGCGACCCAGTTCCGGAGGCAGGAGAGGAGGAAATTGCGGACGACCGGATGGTCGGTGTTGAGGCTGTTCCCGCAGCCCGAGAAGTTCAGATAGCGCCCCTTCTCGTCGAGGATGTAATACAGGGCGTTGTCGAAGCCCCGGAAACTGTAGGTCGGCCCGTCGTCGCCCGATTCGGCCGTGTGGTTGAAGACGATGTCGAGGATCACTTCGATCCCGCGCTCGTGGAAGGCGTCGACCATCGCGCCGAACTCGTCCCACGGCTCGGCCCGCCCCGAATTGACGGCGTACGTCGCCTTCGGTGCGGAGAAGGCGATGGTGTTGTATCCCCAGAGGTTGAGCAGTCGCTCGCCGGTCAGCGGGTTGACGTACGCGCAGTCGGTCTCGTCGAACTCGTCGACGGGGAGCAACTCGACGGCCGTCACCCCCAGGTCGTGGAGGTACTCGATCTTCTCCGCCAGGCCGGCGAACGTGCCGGGGTGGAGGACGCCGGAGCTTTCGTGGACGGTATAGCTGCGGACGTGAAGTTCGTAGATGATCGTCTCTTCGAGCGGGGTGTTCGGGCCCACGACCGGCATGTGCTCGGTCATCGCCTCGTTCACGAGGCTGCGTCGAGGATTCGGCGAACGCTCCCCCCACGGGCCCCGGGCCGACACGGCGCGGGCGTACGGGTCGAGCAGGATCACGCCGGGATCGAACCGCAGCCCATTCTCGCGCGGCCCGTCGACGCGGTAGCCGTAGCAGAACTCTTCAGGCAGGCCGTCGATGCGGACGTGCCAGTGATCCCCCGTGCGGTTGAGCCGGGGATCGAGCGCGATCTCGGTTTCGAACCCGATGGTCTGGGGATCTCCCAGCACGAGCCACGCGGCCGTGGCGTGGCGGCAGACGACCGCGAAGTTGACGCCGCCCAGCTCGGCGACGGCTCCCAGGGGCAGGGGGCGTCCCCGTTTCACCGTCAGGACGCAGTCCCGAAACACGTATTCCGCTTCATCGGTTTGGACCGAGGGTTCGCTGGGAATCGCCGTGATCCTGTGATGGGGGCAGGGACTTCGACGGGGGGCCATCCCCACCCAAAAAAAAGCCGAACCACCCCTTCCGACCATGTGTCGGAGAGATCGTTCGGCGGAGCGGAGCCTGTCGAGAGAAGCTGAGGGTCTAACCCGCGTCGAGGCGGCGGAGGCCCGCTGAGGGCCTCGACGCCGCGGCGATTCAACGCTCGTTCGCGGTGCGGTCGGCGGCCCGACCGTTGCGGGAGGAGTTGGCGTAGGCGGCGGTCAGGGCCCCCAGCAACGCGGCGCGACGGCCGGCGCGGGCGGACTTGCCCCCCCGGCGGACCCGGGCGACGGCGCCCGCCCACTCGAAACCCGTCTGTGCGGCCGGCTTCTTACAATTCTCGTCGCTCATCGAAAGACACTCCCGAAAGCAGATACGCCGACCGGAACTTCCGGACGACGCTCCACCACTCCCTTGGACCGCGAAGAATCCCGATCCTTCGCGGCATCGCCATACCTGGCAGGACGCCCTAGCGGTGCATCGTCCGCCGGTCATCGGTCGCAAGCAAGCCCGTGGAGGGGACAAGGCCCCCGCGATGGCGTCGCTCCAGGCTGGCTGGATCGCACGAATCCAGGCGTTCTAGCCCGGCGCTCGCGAACCCTAACACAATCGGACGCATCCGGCTATTTCTTCAGCCGGCGATTTCGCGACGAGCCGCAACGGCCCTCCGACGTCGACCCCCGAAGGCAGATAGGCCCGAACGTCCCCGTCGTCCCAGAAATCTATCAGTCGCCCACACGTCCGTCCAGCAAAAACGGCCGCCGCGGGCGATTTCGTATCGGTTTTGTCAAGGCAATCGAACCAACACTTCTCGATCATTTAGATCAGGAATTGCCCTGCCAATTTCCAGATCCCGCAGATGACGCCTTCGGGCAGGGGCAAGGCGTCGATTTCGCCCGGCGGCTTGAGCGATCCGCTCAACTGTTGGGCGATCATCATCATCGTGCTGCAGCCGTTGAAGAGCCCGTGGACGACCATGGCTGTCAGAAGGCTCCCGGTCTTCTGATAAACCGCCCCGAGCACGATCGAGAAGAAGAAGAGCGGGATCGGCGTGGGCCATTGCTGGATGTGGAGGGCCGCGAACGGCAGCGAGGCCGCGACGACTGCAGGCCAGCACACCTGGTTTGCGGCGGTCTCGGCGGAGGCGACGGAGGGATCAAGCGACTCGGTCGCTTGATCGGGAAATGCTTCCCTCGTCGTTTCGAACGAGGGCGGAGGAGTGAGATTCGCCGGTCGAGGCCGCGCGCCTGCGGCGCGGCGATTCGCCGCCGTCAGCCATCCCTGGAGGATTCCGCGGAAGAACGTTTCTTCGACCAAGGGCGCCAACACGACGGTGGACAGGATCGCGAATAGGGCCATGGTTGCGTCGAAATGGTCCGTCAGCATCTTCTGAACGGGGTGAGGCTCGGACTCGTAGACTCGCAAGGCGAGAAACTGGATCAAATAGATAGCCGGGGTGGCCACGAGCGCGGCGACGACGCCGGTCCCGATCTGAGACGTCCAGCGCTTCGTCGTCAGCCCCAGGACGACGACCGTCGAACCCGAGACCTTGCGGAAGGTCCAGGGGAGGAGGGCCAGGAACACGAGGTTGATCGCGGCGTTCAGGATCAGCGTGTCGCGGGCTACGCGCGCGATACGCCGCGCCTTGGTTTCCGCCTCGGCGGCCTTCTGCGCCGGAGAACCTTGATCCTTCCCTGACAAACCGAGAACGTCCTCCCTGTCGGAGAGCTGTTCGATCTTGATCCCGAGTAGGGCGCGGCCGACGTCGACGGTGATGCTGCTCGAGCCGACGTACAGGCACATCACGAACAGGATGGTCCCGACGCCCCAAGTCGCGGGGGCGAGGCGAAAGAATGCTTCCTTCGGAAAGAGGCGCTTGCCGCGCACGGCTCGCACGAGCATCCAGATCCAGGCGGCGACCATCCCGAAAGCCAGGGCTTCGATCAGCAGCGAGACGGCGTGAAGCAGAAACTCCTGGACCTGGACGGACGTCATGGGACCTCGCAGCTAGGGGCGACCACGTCGTGCTCGATTCCGATCGATCGATCGTAGCAGCCCCCCCCGCCGCCGGCCACCTTGAGAAGTGGGGGGCCGGTCTCTAGAATCGGCGGATCGCCCGCCTCGCCGGGCCGACGGCCGCCCGCGCGGCGAACTCTCAGGAGCCGGACGAAACGATGCTGGACGTGCAAGGCCAACTGGAAATCCTTCGCCGCGGGGTCGAACAGATCGTCCCCGAGGGCGAGTTCCTCAAAAAGCTCGAACGCTCGGTCCGCGAGAATCGCCCCCTGCGCGTCAAGTACGGCATCGATCCCACGGGCATCGACGTCCACCTCGGCCACACGGTCCCGCTCCGCAAGCTGCGCCAGTTCCAGGACCTCGGGCACACCGCCGTCATCATCATCGGCAACTACACCGCGCTCGTCGGCGATCCTTCGGGTCGCGACGAGACCCGCTCGACGCTGACGAAGGAGCAGGTCGCCGAGAACGCCCGCGACTACCTCAAGCAGGTCGGCCGGATCATCGACCTGGAGAAGGCCGAGGTCCACCAGAACGGCGACTGGTTCGGCAAGTGGGAGTTCCTCGACGTCCTCGACCTGATGCGGCGCATGACCCTCGGCCAGATCTCGGCCCGCGAGGACTTCGCCAAGCGGATCGCCGCCGAGAAGCCCGTCTATCTCCACGAATGCCTCTATCCCCTGATGCAGGGTTGGGATTCGGTGGAGATCAACGCCGACGTCGAGCTGGGGGGCACTGAGCAGCTCTTCAGCCTGATGGTCGCACGCCAACTCCAGCCCGTCCGGGGCCAGGACCCGCAGGTCGCCATGACGATGCCGATCCTGGTGGGCACCGACGGCGTGCGAAGGATGGGCAAGAGCCTGGGGAATTACATCGGCGTGGCCGATTCGGCTGAAAACCAGTTCGGCAAGGTGATGAGCATCCCCGACGAGCCGATGGCCCAATATTTCACCCTGCTGACCGACATCCCCGCGGCCCGCATCGAGGAATGGCTGGCGCCCGGGAGCAACCCGAGGGACGCCAAGGAGGCGCTCGGCAAGTACGTCGTCGCGCAGTACCACGGCCAGGTGGCCGCCGACCAGGCGGCCGCGGCGTTCCGGCGGCGCTCGTCGGGCGAAGATCCCGACGAGATCCCGATCGCCTACCTCTCGGCCGACAAGCTCGACGCCGAAGGCCGCATCGCAGCCCCGAGCTTGATCAAGGAATTGGGACTCGAGTCGAGCACGTCCAACGCCCGTCGCGTGATCGAAGGGGGGGGCTTCAACGTCGGCCCCCACCGCGAGCCGGTGAGCGACCCGCGGGCCATGATCTACGTCAGCGACGGGCTCGTCGTCCGCGTCGGCAAGCGGAAGATCGCCGAGATCCGCCTCGTCTGACGCCGACGACGCCTCGAACGGACTCCAGCAACAGGTGGACGGCATGGCCGAACATGGGATCGGGATTATCGGTTGCGGGATGATCGCGGAATATCACACCCGTGCGATCAACGAGATCGACGGGGCCCGCGTCGTCGCCGCTTACAGCCGCACGCGCATGAATGCCGAGAAAGTCGCCGGGCTCGCCGGCCACGACTGCCGAATCTACGACGACCTGGGCGCCATGCTCCGGCAGCCAGATCTCGATGTCGTCTGCGTCTGCACCCCCAGCGGGGCCCACATGGAGCCCGCCGTGCAGGCGGCGAGGGCGGGCAAACACGTCATCGTCGAGAAGCCGCTCGAGGTCGACCTGGCCCGATGCGACGTGATCATCAAGAGTTGCGACGACGCGGGCGTCCGTCTTTGCGCGATCTTCCCTTCGCGCTTCTCGCCGGCCAACCGCCGGCTCAAGGAGGCCGTCGACGCGGGCCGATTCGGCCGGCTGACCCTGGGCGACTCGCATGTCAAATGGTGGCGCACCCAGGAATATTACGATTCCGGCGGCTGGCGCGGCACCTGGCGGCTCGACGGCGGCGGCGCCCTGATGAATCAGGCGATCCACAACGTGGACCTGCTCTCGTGGTTGATGGGCGACGTCGACTCGGTCGTGGCCCACACCGCGATGCTGACCCATCTCCGGATCGAAGTCGAAGATACGGCCGTCGCCAGCGTCCGCTTCCGCAACGGGGCCCTGGGCACGATCCAGGCGGCCACGAGCGCCTATCCCGGGCTGTCCAAGCGGATCGAGATCCACGGCGACCGCGGCTCGGCCCGCGTCGAGCAGGACGACCTCACGTTGTGGGACTTCCAGGAGAAGATCCCCAGCGACAACATCATCCTCGCGGCGATCGCCGGCCGCTCTGGCGTGAACTCGGGCGCGAGCGACCCGCGGGGGATCGCGCACGTCGGCCACCGCGACCAGATCGCCGACTTCCTCGCGGCGATCGACGAGGATCGGCCGCCGTTCGTCGACGGTCGCGAGGGCCGGAGGTCGGTCGAGATCATCCGGGCGATCTACCGCTCGGCCCGCGAGGGGAAGGCCGTCCCGCTCCCGCTCGTCGATGATCCGTCCGCCTCCTGACCGGCCTCGGCGAGCCTTGACGGGCTAGGGGTTCCCGGAGATACTCCGCGGAGACCTCGCGCCGCTGGTCAAGGAGCGACCGCACATGGCCCGGAAGAAGATCAAACGCCCCTGGTTGGACTACCTCGTCTACGTCGTCGTCCGGATCCTGGTCTTCACGGTCCAGTCGATGTCCATCGCCCAGTCCTACGCCCTGGCGCGGGGCCTGGCCTGGCTGATGTACAGCGTCGACAGGCGGCATCGCGAGGTGGGCCTGGAAAACCTCCGCCAGGCCTACGGCGACGGCATGACCGAGGCCGAGCGCGACGCCGTGGTTCGGGGCGTCTACCGCCACTTCTGCATGATGCTGATGGAGATCTTCCACACGCCGAAGCGGATCCGGCTCGACAACTATCGCCAGTTCATCAAGCTCGCCGGCCACGGGCCGATCCTCGACCGGATGCTCGACGGCGAGCCCATGATCCTGCTGACCGGCCATTACGGCAACTGGGAGATCGCCGGCTACCTTTTCGGCTTGTTCGGCTTCCCGACGTGGTCGGTGGCGCGGACGCTCGACAATCCCTACCTCGAACGCTACCTCCGCTCGTTCCGGGAGAGCACCGGGCAGCAGATGATCCCCAAGGCGGGCGGCTACGACCAGATCGTGGAGGTCCTGGAGACGAACCGGACCCTGTCCATGCTGGCCGACCAGGACGCCGGCCCGCGCGGGCTGTTCGTCGACTTCTTCGGCCGCCCGGCGTCGACCCACAAGGCCATCGCCCTGCTGGCGATCGAGCACAACGCGCCGGTGGTCGTAGGTGTGGCTCGGCGGGTCGGACCGGGGTTCCGTTACGAGATGCGGTGCTCCCAGATCATCGAGCCGGGAGAGTTCACCGGCGGGGCCGACGACGCCCGGCTCCTCACCCAGCGCTACACAAGCGCGCTCGAAGAGCTGATCCGGCAGGACCCGACGCAATACCTCTGGCTCCACCGCCGCTGGAAGCACCAGCCCGCCCCGCGCAAGAAGGCCTCGCGACCGGAAACGGCCCGGACCGAGGTCGCCGCCGGCTGAGCCTCGCCCTCACTTCTCGAACATCTGCTCGACCGGGACGATCCGAACCTTGACGTCGCGGAGCGGGAAGACCTCGATCTCCCTGTCCTGGGCGAGCACGTCGGCGGACGTCCCCTGGGTGTCGTAGACGATCGGCGAGGGCTTGGCGGCGATCAGCAGTCCGCGCAATTCCTCGGCGTTGCCGGCGACGATCGCGACCTTCAGGCCGCTCGGCTTCAAATGCTTGCGCACCGCCGCGTTGACCTGATCGACGGTGAGCCGCGGCAACCGATCGGCCAGCTCGGCCACGAGGTTCTTGCGATCGTATAAGCGCCCCTCGATCTCGTAGCCGAGCCGCCGCGAGAGCGTCTGCACCCAGAGCTTGCTGTAATTCAGCAAGAATGAACGGGTCGCCTCGAACTCCTCGGCGGTCATCCCTTTCTCGACGAGTCGGTCCAGTTCCCAGAGCGCCGCGCGGAGGGCGAAGACGGCCTTGTCGGTCGGGACGGGTCGGACCCAGATCGAGAAATACTGCTGGGACCGATGGTTGTTGGGGATCGGGAACGTCGACTGGCCTTCCTGTATGAAGTCCTCGATGTACGAATAGTCGCCGTAATTGAGCCCTCGTTGACCGCGAAGGTCTTGCATGAGCCGGCCGTTGAACGTCCGATGCTCGCCCAGGAAGGAATTCGCCACGGCCAGCGCATAGAAGTCGTCGTCGGATCGGGTGAGCGTTATCGGGAACCCGATCGAGATCGCCGTCGCATCCGCCGGCTTGGCGACGATGGTTACGTCCAGCCCCGCGTTCGGGGCGACCGGCGGCGGCGCGACCGACTTGACTTCCGAGACTCGAGCCAACGGCGTGAGGCCGGCCTCGACCAGCCCGACTGTCCCCGGATCGGCGGCGCCCGCCAGGCCCAGCCAGAGGGCCTCTCGGGTGTAGTGGCGACGGTGAAAATCCTTCACGTCATCGAGCGTGATCGCCTTGAGCCCCGCCACGAGGCCGGTGTCGGGACGTCCGTAGGGATGACCCTCGTAGAGGCTGGTCTGAAGCGTCCACTTGCCGAGCGCCTCGTCGTTATTGCCGCGCAAGGTCTTGGTCAGGTGGTCGAGCGCCTCGTCCCGAAGACGCTCGAAGTCCTCGGTCGCGAACCGGGGCGAGGCGATCATCTCCGTCGCCAGCGGGATGAAGACTCCGAGGTTGTCGCGATGGACGGAGCCCGAAAAGACGGAGACTTCCTTCAGGCAATTACCGTCGAGGGCGGCGGCGATCGGGAAGAAGCGGTCGAGCACCTGCTCGTATTTCAGGGTCTTCGTGCCGCCCTGCGCGACCATGGCCGCAGTGAGCGCCGCGAGCCCTTCCTTGCCCTTGGGATCGTCCTGGGAGCCGACTCGGAACACCAGCCGTAGTGAAACGAGCGGCCCGCTCGTGGGCACGAGCACGACCTGGGCGTCGGGGGACTCAGCGGCGCACGTCGTCGCGACGAGGACCATTGCGAGCAGAGCCGCAGCGGCCGGGCGGCGGGGGAGTGCCGTGGTCATTTCGTCTCCTTCGTTTCCAGAGTGACGGCCGTCTCGTGAGTCGCCGCGAAGTACCTCGCCGCGACGCGTTGGAGGTCGGCGGGCGTCAGCCTGTCGTAGGCGGCGTAGAGTTCGTTGACCGCCTCGGGCCTCCCGGTCATGGCAATGGATTCGCCGACGGCCCGTGCCACGGCGTCGGCGCTGTCGAGCTCGGCGGCGAAGGCGTAGCGGAGGTGCGACTGGATGGACTTGAGTCGATCCTCGGCGATCGGCATTACGGCGGCGTCCGCCAGGGCCTTGCGGATCCGCTCGCCGATCTCAGGCATGAACTCGACCTTGCGGCCGCGGGCGAGGACCGTGAACAGGTGGGGGTCGCGGTGAGGATCGGCGAACGCGCTCAGGGTTTCGGCCTTCTGCTCATCGAGCACCAGGGCGCGATAAAGCGGGCTCGTCTCGCCGAAGACCGCTTCTTGCAGGGCCCGCAGGGCGGGGACGTCGGGATCGGCCGGATCGGCGGCCGGGGCGTGATAGGCGAGGGCCAGGGTTGGCAAGGTGGGCAAGGGCCAGGTCAGGGCCGCCTTCCGGGGCTCCGCCTGCGCCGGCTCCTTGGGGATGTCCACGGTTTTCCCGCCCCGGGCCCAGGTCCCGTAGTGCGACTTCGCCAGTCCCAGGAGGGCGTCGTGGTCGACCTGACCGGCCACCACGATCGTGCAATTCTCGGGGCGGTACCAGCGATCGAAGAACACCTTGCTGTAAGCGTACTGGTTGGGCATGTCCTTGACGTCGGCCAGGAAACCGATCGTCGTGTGCTTGTATGTGTGCGTCGTGAAGGCCGTGTCGGCGATGGCCTCCTCCAGCTTCAGGAACGGCGAGGACGCGCTCTTGTTGTACTCTCCCAGGACGGCCCGGGCCTCCTTCTGGAAGGCCGGCTCGTCGTATTTCAGGTTCCGGAACCGGTCCGCCTCGATCTCGACGGCCTTCGCCAGGGCCGACGCCGGGATCGTCATGTGGTAGCACGTCCAGTCGTCCGTCGTGAAGGCGTTGGAGTCGGCCCCGAGCGCCTTCAAGGCGTCGTTGTACGCCTCCTGCGAATACTTCTCGGTCCCCCGGAACATCATATGTTCGAAGAAATGCGCGAAACCGGACAGGCCCTTCTCGACCTCGTTCCGCGATCCGGTGCGGACGACCGTGTAGTACGCGATGATGCCGGGGGAGTCGAAGGGGACGGTGACGATCCCCAGGCCGTTGTCGAGCGTCGACTTGCGGATCGGATACGGGAGGATCGGTGGACGATCGGCGTCGTCCGCTGCCGCCGCGGGGAGGCACCCGGCAGCCGCGATCAGGCAGAGGAAGCGGCGTTTCATCAAGGGACCAACTCCTGCGAAGGGCGGCCGCACGAGGGCGGACGGCGGGTCAACGTGAATCGAAAGTGCGCTCGGGGCCGTCGGCTCCGAGGCGGACCTGGAAGGTCTTCCCGTCAGGGGCGACGGCGACCCGAATGTAACGACCCCCGGCTGGATCCGTGTTGGCGATCAAGGCGGCGTCCGTGTTGTCCGCGTCGCCTGTTTGGGCGTTGCGGTGGAGTTGGTAGGCCGCGCGGATCGAGGGCAGGGCCTTGATGCGGCGGACCGTCTCGGCCGATCCCCCCTTTCGGGGCCCGTTGTCCATGATCGCCACGGTCGGCGCGATCGTGCTCAGGAGGGTCGGGTGGTTCGAGATATCCATCCCGTGGTGGGTGACCTGGAAGAGGTCCACCTGGCCCACGAGGTCGACGGGGCAAGCGAGTTGCTTCTCGACGTTCCAGGTCAGGTCGCCGCAATCGAGGAAGTCGAACGCGCCGAGGCGGAATTTCAGGACGACGCTCTTGGCGTTGTCGGAGCCGTCGGTGGGATGGTCGGCGGGGGCCGAACTGCACTCGATGTTGGCGGCTGAGCCGGCGGGTGCCGGGATCACCTTGCCCGACGCCGCAAGGACGATCGCCGATACGCCGCCGCGGAGGGGAAGGGCGTCGCCCGCCTTGAGGGCCTGCCGCTTACCCTTCGAAGCCGCCCGATAGGCGATCCCGAGGGCGTCTTCGGGCTTGGGGCCGTCCGGGAAATCCTGGCCGACCGTACCGTCCTCGGGAAGCCCGCGATCCCAGAATCGGCCGATCGGCACCCGCTTCGCCAGTCCGGCCACCCCGCCGAAATGGTCGATGTGCCAGTGCGTCGTGACGAGGTGATCGATCTGGCTCGATCCGGAGTCCTTGAGGGCCTGCAGGATGCGCTCAGGATCGCGGTCCGCTTGCCCCGGCCAGCCGGAGTCGATGAGGACCGTTTCTCGCTCGGGCGTCACCACCAGGGTCGCCGCACCGCCCAGGACGTCGACGAAATAGATCTGCAATCCCGCCGCGGGAGCTGCACCCCCGGCCTGGGCCACGGCTCGCCCTGACCCAAGATACGAGCCGGTCAGGCCGGCGATGAGGAATACACCCAACTTCCAATCGCCGCGTCGACGTCGCGTGGTCATCGTCGTCCCTCCCTCGAACTCTTCCGAAAGCCGCGAAATCGCGACCTCTGGTCGACCGTCGATCGTGGTCAGGTCGGGATGCGAACGCAAGCGTCCAGGCGGCGGAAACCTCCGCTCGAATCGAGTGTTTTCGCCAGCACGCATGCTGAGAAGCCACGCAGGAGTCATGACGCCGTTGACGCAAAAAGTCCTCATGGCGTTGATCTGCGTCACGGCCGTCGGGTATTAACCTCAGGCCGCGACCTTCAAGGGCAGCGTCACCTTGAAAATTTGCAAACCGTATAAACGAAACGCGGAGCATCACTTAGAGTGGGCCGTCACCGACCGAACGACGGAATGGGATCTCCTCGATGGGCACGACGATTTATGGTGGATCCGGGCCGTCGTGCACGACATGGAGGATTCGGTCGCAAAGCCTGTCGTCGAAGTTACGCTTCCGCGGTTTCTTTGTTTGGCGGGACGCGGAACACGAACAAGGGTCGGGATCGCCCCGACCGATATGCGACGGGTCATCACGAGAGCCGGCTTTACTCATGGCGCGGGAGTGGATCGGGATCATGAAAGGCATCACAATCCTGACGATTACGAAGGATTCGGACTGGCTCATCCGTATGCGGCCTGCGTTGCACGCCGCGGGTCGCGGACGCCTCGTCGTGGCCGAGTCGATCGCGGAAGCTGAACGGCTGCTGGCCTACGCGAAGCCCCGCCTGATCGTCGTCGACTGGAAGCGGTCGCAGTGCTCTTCCGACGACGTCGCGCCCCTTCTGTGGAAGAACTCGACGCAGGCGCGGCCCGCCTCGGTGATGATCCTCGCGCAGGATTATCAGGTCGAGGAGGCCACGGTCCTATATCAACTGGGCGTCGACGAGTACGTCAGCGACTCGGACCACCATGACGTCCTGGGCTCCGTGCTTAGCGCCCATTCCCCGGAGTCGTCTGCGATCGCCGGACATCATTGGAGATCGTCGACGACGACGTCGCCAGCCCTGACCGATGCGGGTGATGCGAGGTCGTCGTTCGAGCCGATCGGGACGGCGCGCTGAGCGTCGGAGGCCGCCGAGCCAACACTTGAACCCCCCTGGGGGCGGGTCGCGGAACCGGCGGCGATGGGGAGAGGCCTTCGCGGTCAGGGAGCGCCGGCGGCGGGGCTGCCGGCCGGCTTCGGGGCCGCGTCGACGGAGGTCGAGGGGCGATCGAGCCCCAACGGAGCCCGACCCGATTTCACGTCGTCCAGGCGCCGGCCGTATTTCTCGTAAAGCTCGGTATGGCGGCTCTCCGGGGCGACCGGCTTGCCGTCGATGAACAGCAGCAAGACTTCGGTCGTCGGCTGGAGGATGTGGCCGGCCGTGACGACGATGTTGGCCCGCTTGCCCGGTTCGAGCGATCCGAGTTGCTCGGCGAGCCCCAAGATCTGGGCCGGGTAGAGAGTCACCGCCTTGAGAGCCTCGTCTTCCGGGAGGCCGAAGGCGGAGGCCGTGGCCGCTTCGTAAGGAAGCAGTCGGCTGTTGCGCGGGGAAGACGCCCCGGGGGCCGACCGGATGGCGAACGCGATGCCGGCCGCGTGGAGCTTCGCCGGATTGGCGTAGGGAGCGTCGTACGGGTCGTACTCCCGGGCTGGGAAGTTCATCGTCCCAGCCACCAGCACGGGGAGGCCGGACTTCTTGATCGCGTCCGCGACCTTCCAGGCGTCGGCCGCGCCGGAGATCGCCGCCTTGAGCTTGAGATCCTTGGCGAGGGCCAGGGCGTCGAGGATCTCCGTGCGCTCGTCGGCGTGCAGCACGACGAGTTTCTCACCCTTGGCGTACGGCGCGAGGGCTGCCAGTCGGGGGTCGACCTTGGGCGCCGGCAGGTTCTTGGCGCGAGCCTCGACGGTCACCTCGTCATACCGCCTGGCCTTGAGGAATTGCTGCTTGAGGGCTTCGAGCTGCTCCTTGCGGCGGGCGTTGGGATCCGGGTTCTCGGGGAGGCCGGCTCCCGGTCCGCCGGGCCGGGACTGGGGCTGGGAACCGAGCGGGCGGTGGACGAACCGGGGGATGTTCACGGACAACGCCGCGGGGTCGACGAAGGCCAGCTCGCGCGGCACCCAGCCGTGGAAGTTGACCAGGGCCGATTGCCCCGAGATCGCGCCGCCGGATGGTTCGACGAGGCCCGCGAGCACGCCGTTGGCGCGCGTGACCGGGATGTGCTCGCTGTCGGCCCGGATCGCGGTCGCCGCGTGCAGCTCGGGCTGGAAGCGGCCGGAGTCGGCGAAGTCGAGGGTCTCGTTCAGGCTGGCGATCTCGGCGAGGCCGACGGTCGTGCCGGCGTCGATCAGGCCCGGCCAGACGTCGAGCCCCTTGACCTCGATGGCCTGGGCCTCGGCCGGCACGGGCGTTCCCGCGGGACCCACTGCGGCGATCTTGCCGCCGACGACCACTAGAACGCCGTTCTCGATCGCCGGCCCGCTCACCGGGTGGATCGTCGCGCCGAGGAGTGCGTAATCCTGCTTGGGCTGGGCGGTGAAGGTCAGGTCGCGGTTTCTGGCGGCTTCGCCCGGTTGCGGCATCTTCGTATGATCGCCGGGACGCGTCGCGGACTTTCCGTCGACGAGCGGTCGGCGCTGGAAGTAGACCTCGCCGTCGATCAGGGTCATCTCGCAACGCGACAGGGCGTCGAAGGGATGGCCGTTGAACAACGCGACGTCGCCGTCCTTGCCGACCTCGAGCGAGCCGAGTCGGTCCTCACGCCCGAGTTCGAGGGCGGGGTTGATCGTCACGAAGGCCAGGGCTTGCTCCTCGGTCGCGCCGCCGTACTTCACCATCTTCGCCGCCTCGTGGTAGAGGTGACGGATCAGCTCCTCGCTGTCGCTCTTGATGCTCACGGCGACGCCCGCGCGGGTCATCAGCATGGCGTTGAAGGGGATCGCGTCGAAGGCCTCGATCTTGTAGGCCCACCAGTCGGAGAAAGTCGAGGCGTGGGCGCCGTGGGCGGCGATCTCGGGCCCGACCTTGTAGCCTTCCAGAACGTGCTGCAGGGATTGGACCCGGACGCCGTAGCGCTCGGCCGTCCGCAGCAGCATGAGGATCTCGTCGGCCCGATAGCAGTGGCTGTTCACCTTGATCGAACCGTCGAGGATGCGTTCCAGGGCCTCGAGTCGGAAGTCCCGACGCGGGGCCGGGCCGGCCTTGTCGCCGGTGGCCGCGACCTTGTCGTTGTACGTCTTCCAGGCCTTCTTGTAGGCGAGCGCCTCCTCGAAGGCCCCGCTGATCACGGCCTCGACGCCCATCCGCGTGTTCGGGAACCGGCCCGTCGAACGGGTGACGTTCTCGCCGAGGGCGAACTTCACGCCCTGCGGGCCCTCGCGGATGATCAGGTCGCGGCCGGGGAGGCCGTACTTCAGCTTGATGACGGCGTCCTGGCCGCCGATGGTGTTGGCCGAGCCGTGGAGAACGCGGGCCGTGGTCGTGCCGCCGGCGAGCGCCCGATAGATCGAGACGTCGTCGCCGGTGACGACGTCCTTGACGCCGACGTCCGGTACGACGGACAGGCTGAATTCGTTGACGCTCCCCTGGACGGCGATGTGGGAGTGGGTGTCGATCGCCCCGGGGGCCGCGACCATCCCCTCGGCGTCGATCACCGGCACGCCCTCGGCCGCCGTGACGTCGGGTCCAATCGACTTGATCTTGCCCTTCTCGATGAGGATCGACCCCTTCGGGATCGTCCCCTTGGTCCCGGTGAGGATCACGACGTTCTTGATCAGGACGTCGCCGCCGGTCTTGATCTGCGGCTTCCGGTCGGCGTCCAGCTCGGTCGCGACGTCCACGAAGGGAGCGGGGGGCACTTCCTTCGCCTTCTCCTCCTTGGGCTTCTCGTCGGGCTTGGGTTTGTCGTCCTTCTTGTCGTCAGGCTTGGCCTTCTCCTCTTGGTTGGCATCAGGGGCGGGCTTGTCGTCCTTCGGCTCGTCATCTTTCTTCTCGTCGTCCCTCTTCTCCTCGGTCTTGGCCTCTTCGGGCTCTCCTTCGGGGCGGGGCCGTCCGCCCCGCGCGCCGGGACCGCGACGTCCGCCGGGGCGACCTTCGGCGGGCTGGTCGTCGGGCTTCATCTCATACTTGCGGCCGTCGACGAAGGCGTATTTGACCTTGGCCTTCTCGTCCTGGAACGGGGCGGAGTAGACGACGACGTGGGCGAGCTTACCGGGCTCCAGGGTGCCCAGCCGACGCTCCAGGCCGATGAGCCTGGCCGCGCCCAGGGTCAGTCCCTCGACGGCCTGCTCAGGAGTGAGTCCCTGGGCGATCAGGGCACGAAGCCTGGCCGGGACGTTCTCGATCTTGTCGATCCCTTCGGTCCCCAGCGCGAACGGGATGCCCTGTTTGGCGAGCAAGGCGGCCGTGGAGACCCGGGCTTTCCACCGTTCGAGATACTCGGCGTGGACCCGGAGCGGATCGTCGCGCTGGGCGTCGATCCGCTTGCGGTACTCCTCCTCGGTCGGGACCTTGGGCTCTTCCGGGAAGTCTAGTCGCAGGACGACGGCGACGTTCTCGGCCTTCAGACGGTCGACGACCTTGGAGGCCTCCCGGCCGCCCACGATGACGGCGGACGTGCCGAACTCCTTGGAGAGGTCGAGCGCCCGGTGAATTTCGTCGCGGGTCTCGGCCTGCCACCAGACCGGCAACTCCTTCGACCGAGCCTGGGCCAGGACGTCGAGAGCCGGGTCGTCCGCGACGGGTGCGCCGCCGTGGGCCTTCTCGTACGCCAGCAGCATCTGATGATGCTCGGCGTCGCTCATCGCTTGCCGCAGGTGGGCGACGGCTCCCATCAAGACCCGGGGATAGGGATTCTCGGCGGCCCCTTCGCGGGCTCCGAATCCGCGGCCGCCCCGGCCGCCGGGCGTGCCGGGCGTCGGCGGGCCCGCGCCGGCGGTCGGCTCCTGGGGCGGGGCGACCTGGATGTGGAGGGCGACGGGCGACCTGAGCAGGGCGTCGCGCCGGGGGAGGCCGCTGAGGCTCACCACGGCGCTGCGGCCCGTAGCGATCGCCCCGGACGGCGCGGTGAGCATGGCGGTGAAGCCCACGCGGCGACGGGGATCGGCGAGGCCGTCGTTCAGGTCGAGCGCGTCGGCGACCTGGAATTCCGGGGTCAGGCCCTTGCGGTTGTCGGCCGGCGTCGCGGCGAGCGTGGTCTCGGAAAGGTCGACCGGCCGGCCTCGACCGGTGGCCGAACGCTCGACGCCTGCCTTCTGCCCGGCCGACGTGAAGAGGTCGAGGAAGCCCGGATAGACCACCAGCCCCTTGCCGTCGATGACCTCGGCGTCGAACGGGACGGCGACCTCCGCCGCGGGGCCGGCCGCCTCGATCAGGCCGCCGCGCACGACCAGCACGCCGTCGTCCACGACCTTGCCGGGGGCGATGAACAGCTTGGCGCCTTTCACGGCGTAGGCGTTCGGGAATGCCAGGTCGTTGTCGTCCGCGGCCCGCATCGAGACCGGCGCCGCGAGCATGGCGGCGGCCAGCAGGGCCCGGAGGACGGTGATGTTCGACGGCGGAAGAGACCGCTGGGGCCTGGCGGACGGGCTGCTCATCGAGATCCTCGTCGAGTGACCGGGGAGCGACGTTTCCGTAGATCGAGATATCTTAGTCGACCGCGTCCGCCCGACGCCAACGTTTCCGGTCCGAGAGACAGCCCGAGACTCGGGGGCAGTGAGTTGTTCGATAGGCGTCGGCGCGGCAGACTGAGTTCCGGATCGCATCACCGCGAGGACACGCGTCGGGGCCGCGTCCCGACGCCGTCGAGCCCTAATCCAGGAGCATCCGCCGCCATGAGACGTTCGATCGGATTTCTCGCCGTCGTCCTCGTCGGGGCGTCGTCCCTCCCGCCGGCCCGGGCGCAAACCCCGGCCGAATGGGCGCAGTCGGCGGCGTATGTCGCCTCGCTCCAGAACAAGGACGGCGGATTCGGGCCCGCGCCCGGACAGCCTTCGTCCCTGGGCTCGACAAGCGGCGCGGTGCGCACCCTCCGCTATCTCGGCGGGTCGATTCCCGACGTCCTGACCTGCATCAAATACGTGAAGTCTTGCCAGGCCGACGGCGGGTTCGCCCCCACGCCCGGCGGCAAGGCGGATTCGCTGACGACCTCGACCGGCCTGATGGCCGCCGCCGAATTGAAGATCGTCGATCGGGCCATGGTCGACGGCGCGGTGGCTTTCTTCCACGAGAACGCCAAGGAAGACGAGCAGGTCCGCATGGCGGTCGCCGGCATGGAGGCCGTCGACGGTCGATCGCCCGACCTTCAGCGCTGGGTCGAGCAGATCTCGAAGCTCGGCAAGCCCGACGGCACGTTCGCCGAAGGACCCGGCCAGGCCTTCGCCGCAGGGACCGTAGCCGCCACGGTCCTCCGTTCGGGCGGGAGCCTCCTCAATCGCGAGGCGGCCGTCACGGCGATCAAGGCGGGCCAGCACGCCGACGGCGGCTGGTCCCGGGACGGCGGCCCGTCCGACCTCGGCAGCTCGTATCGCGTCATGAGGGCCCTCTTCCTTCTGAAGGAGAAGCCCGACCTCGACCGCCTGCGGGCCTTCATCGCCCGCTGCCGGAAATCGGACGGCACCTTTTCGAACACGCCCGACGGTCAAGGCAACGCAGGCGGGATCTACTCGGCCTCGATCATGACCTACTGGTCGCGGAAGCTCGACGGCGAGCCGGCGCTCGTCGAGACGGCCGGTTTCGTCCCACTGTTCAACGGCCGCGACCTCACGGGCTGGGAAGGTGATACCTCCGTATGGTCGGTCCACGACGGCATGATCGTCGGGAAGTCGCAGAAGCTCGATCACAACGTCTTCCTGGCGACTAAGGAGCCCTACCGCGATTTCGTGCTTTCGCTGACCTTCCGCGTCGTCGATGGCAAGGGCAACAGCGGGGTGCAGTTGCGGAGCGTCCGCGTCCCCGGGACCGAGATGTCGGGGTATCAGGCCGACATCGGCGAAGGCTACTGGGCCAGCCTCTATGACGAATCGCGCCGCAATAAGACGCTCGTACCGGGCTCGGCCGAGGCCCTCGCCAAGCTCAACAAGTCCGACTGGAACCATTACATGATCCGCGCCTTCGGCGACCGGATCACCATCTATCTCAACGGCGTGACGGCCGTCGATTACAAGGAAACCGACCCGGCGATCGCCCGCGACGGCCTCATCGCCTTGCAGGTCCATGCGGGCGATGCGATGGAGGTCCAGTTCAAGGACGTGATGATCCAGCGCGTGCCGTCGCCCGACGCCTCCGTCGACCCCAAGGCCGCCGGCTTCCACCTCCGCAGCGTCACTACCGACCAGGGCGAGTACAAATACACGATCTACGTCCCCGAAGGCTATGACGAATCCAAGACTTATCCGGCCATCCTCTTCCTGCACGGGGCCGGCGAGCGGGGCGACGACGGCGTGATCTCGTCCCAGGTGGGACTTGGCCCCGCGATCGTCCAACGAGGCGGGATCCCGGCCATCGTGGTGTTCCCCCAGGCTCGCAAGACCTGGCAGGCCGACTCCGACGACGCCAAGGCTGCGCTCAAAGCCCTGGACGAGGTCTCGAAGGCGTACCGCGTCGATCCCAAGCGCGTCGTCCTGACGGGACTCTCGATGGGCGGGATGGGGACGTGGAACATCGCCGCGCAGCATCCCGAGAAGTTCGCCGCGATCGCCCCCATCTGCGGACCCGGGCGGCCCGAGGACGTCACCCATTTCCTATCGCTGCCGATCCGCGGCTTCGTGGGCGACGCCGACTCGCCTCGCCTCCACCTCGGGATGCGTACGCTGATCGAGGCCCTACAGAGCGCGGGCGCCCATCCCGAGTACACCGAATATCGGGCGGTGGGACATAACAGCTGGGACCGGGCTTACAACGACCCGGAGACGATCGACTGGATGCTCTCCCAGAAGCGTCCCTGAGCGCAAATCGACCTCTCACGGCGGGCCGCGACGTCAGGGATTGACCTCGCGGCCCGACCAGCGACCGCGTGGATCGGCCTCGTACTTCCAGCGGTGCTGGGGGTCGCCCTGAAGCTCCAGGTGGTCGACCTCCGTCGCGGTCAGGATCATCAGGCAGAACGTCTCGACGGGATGCGAGGCGTCCGGCGGGACCGAGGGGAAGGGGGAGTCGTGGTCGCGCGGCTCTCCCGGGGCGGGCCAGGTGAAGCTCAGCCGGGTCGCGTCGCTAAGTCCGCCCCACACGTCGCCCCGGGCCTCGCGGAGGCCCGCGTCCGGGGTGCAGTCGTCGACCAGGCTCAGCAGGCCGGCGAGTCGAAACTGCTCACGCGTCTCGGGAAAATACCAGCAGATCTCCCCGTACGGATTGTTCTCGATCTCGCCGCGTTTGGAAGACCGGACGTCGGTCGTGAAGACCAGCCGGCGGGCGTCGTCGAGGAAGCCCCGGAAGACGACCGTCCGGATTGATGGCCGGCTGTCGGGGCGGACCGTCGCCAGTTGCACCAGGCGCATCTGGTAATGATGCCGGTTGCGGTGCAGGGCCAGGTCGAGCGAGGGTCTCCAGAGTTCGGCGGGCATGAGTCCACCCCGCGTTCCCGGGGAATCGGTCGGGTCGCGCCCGTCCTGGGCCATCACACCGGGGACCACCCCTCGGCCAAATTGGCGTTCGCGGCCGAGCCGGTGGCCGCCTTCAGGGCGTCCTGCACGACGGTCTCCAGGACGTTGATGTATTCCAGGAACCGCCGCCGGCCGCCTTCCGTCACCCGGCAAAGCGTTTGCGGCCGCTTCTTGTGGAAGCCCTTCCAGATCTCGACGAAGCCGGCCTCGTGGAGGATCTGGAGGTGCCGGCTGAGGTTGCCGTCGGTGAGCTGGCAGAGGTCCTTCAGGTCGCCGAAGACCAGGCCCCGCGAGTGCGTCACCAGCGACGTCATGATGCCCAGCCGCGCCTTCTCGTGGAAGATCCGCTCCAGCCCGTCGTAGGCGAAGCGGCCCGTCGGCTCGGCGGATTTGGGATCAGGCTGCGTCATCGTCGCGCTCCAGGGTGCGGTAGAGCAGTGCGGCGGCCAGGAACTGTCCGACCCCGAAGGGGACCCCCATCGCCAGCGGGCTGAGCGCCCACTCGCCCTGGGCCGTCGCCAGCGTGGTCAACCCCGTGACCGCGTAGAACACGGCGACCGCCGACATCGGCCTGGGGAGCAGCCGCGACGTGGCGAAGATCCCCAGGCTGTAGAAGACCTGCCAGAGTCCTGGCAAAATCCAGACCAACGCCGGCGCCGACCGCGCGATCACCAACGTCGTCAGGCCGCCCGCGGCCAGGCAGGGGAAGAACTGCTCCATCGCCAGCGCCGTCTGCTCACGCGTGAGCGAGGAGCCGGCGTTTCGGGCCCGGATGACCATCTCCATCACCGCCGAGGCGCCGCTCACCACCGCCGAGCCGATCCACAACGTCAAATAGGCCGGGCACTGCTGCATCGGGTCGGCGATCGCCAACGCCTGCACGGTGGCCGCCGTCAGCGCCACCGCGCCCGAAAACGCCGCGGGCACCGCCCGGTAGCCGCGGAACACCTCGGACCGCGCCATCTGGGTGCGGATCTCGGTGATCTGGACCAAGGCTTCCTTGAGTTCCATGCGGCCCCTTCGCGGCTCGACGCTGTTGGGAGTCTCGATTTCGATCCGCCGTCGCAATCGCTGCGACTTTGCAGAGTAAAGCCTTGGCCGTGCCGCGCCAAGGCGTGGCGAAGAAATCGCGGCGCGTCACCGGTGCTCGGGAGACGCGCCGCGATGGGTCGACTCACCCTGAGATCACTTGCCGGAGCCGAGGTTCTCGAAGAGGTAGAGCCCGCTCTTGCCGGGACAGACGAGGTCGACGTCGCCGTCGCGGTCGATGTCGATCGCCGTGACCTGGAGGCCGGTGCCTGCGGTGCCCGCGGGGAAGTCGCGGAGCGCCAGGCGGTCGGCGCCCTTCTCGGGAGCGTTCTTCGCCGGCTGGCCCTGGAAGACGACGTGCTTGTTCCACTTCGAGGACTTGGGATCGAACTTGTACCAGGCGACCAGCGAGCCGTCGGTCGCGCCCGGCTCGATCTCGTGGGCGTAGACCCGCTTGCCCGAGATCAGCTCGTCGGCCTTGCCGTCGCCGTCGACGTCGGCCCAAAGCTGAGTGTGGACGGAGGCGACGGTCTCGTCGATCGGGGCCTTCGTCCAGACGGATTTGCCGTCGACGCCCTTGGACTGCTTCGCCCAATACAGCCCGAAGTCGTGGCCCATGCCGTAGACCAAATCGGACAGGCCGTCGCCGTCGACGTCCTTGGCGGTGATCTGAATGCCGGTCGTGCCGAGTTCCCAGTCGGGGTGCCAGGCCCACGTTTCGCGGGAGGCGTCGGCGGGGGCCTCGAACCAGCCCTTGGGGGTGAGCAGGTCGACCCGGCCGTCGCCGTTGACGTCGCCCGAGCCGACGCCGTGCCCGGCGGCCGCCGTGCCGAAGTCGTGCTTCTTGAACTCGACGCCCTTGCCGTCGGCCTTCTTGGCGACCTCATACCAGACCACGACGTTGGTCGAATTCGGCAGGATGTCGGGGACGCCGTCGCCCGAGAGGTCGACCGCCGCGGCGGCCTCGCTGGTGCCCGGCGTGTCGATGGGGTGGTGGGCCCACTTGCCGCCCCCCTTGCCGGGATTTTCGAGCCACGCGACGTCCTTGCCGAAGTACGAAGCCGTCACCACGTCGATGTCGCCGTCGCCGTCGGCGTCGATCGGCAGGGTGGCGAAGTCGTTGTAGTACGTCCCCACGCGATCCACGGGGCGGACCGGGTGCGGCTTCCAATCCGGGGCCTGGTACCACGTGTCGCCCGAGACGACGTCGAGCTTGCCGTCGCCGTCGACGTCGAGGACGCCGGCCGCCTCGAACTCGCTCTTGCCGTTGATCGTGTGCTGCTTCCACTTGGGCTCGCCGGCCGAGGCCGACGACGCCAGCCACGACGCCCCCGCGGCGAAGGCGGCGGCGATCATCATCCGTTTCATGGCATTCTCCGAGAGTGGGACGAGAAGCGAGGAGGGTGCTGTCAGACGGTGGGCAGGACCCACGGCTTGCGATATTCCTTGGTGAGGAACTGGTTGGCCTCGACGTGGTTCGTGATCCGCTCGGCGGCGGCATCCCACACCAGCTTCTCGCCGGTCCAGAGCGAGATGTTCCCCAGCTCTCCGACGGACGTGAGCCGGTGGCCGTACTCGAAATTGCACGAGCAAGTCGCCCGGGAACGGATGGCGTCGAGCCATTCGCGATGGTGGCCCACCGAGCGCGGCAGGGACCTGGGCGCTTCGGCGATCGTCTTCCCCTTCACCGGGAAGATCTGATGCTCTTTGTAGTTGGCGACCAGTGTGGCCTCGGTCCCCTGGAACATGACGCCCTGCGGCTTGCCGTCGAAGCCGTGGTCGCTGGCGTCGGTCTGGCTCCAGGAGAGGAGGAACTTGTCGTCGCCCTTCTCGTACTCATAAGCGACTTCGAGGGTATCCGGCGTCTCGGCCGAGTCGTCCGACGCGAACCGGCCGCCGGTCGCCGAGATCGTCCGGGGCGCGTCGACCTCCATCGCCCAGTGGACGAGGTCGATCAGGTGGCAGCAGAAGTCGGTGAGGATGCCGCCGCCGTAGTCCCAGTACCATCGCCAGTTGAAGGTGAAGCGGTTGATGTTGAACGGCCGCTCGGGGGCGGGGCCGAGCCAGTAGTCGTAATCGCAGCCGGCCGGCGGCGAGGCGTCGGCGGGGCGGCCCAGGTTCTCGCGCGAGGCGGCCATCCAGGCCCGCGTCTTGGTGATCTTCCCAAGCACGCCCGAGCGGACGATCTCGACGACGCGATGGTAGTTCTCGCCGGCGTGGATCAGGTTCCCCATCTGGGTGACGCGCTTGTACTTGGCGGCGGCGTTCGCCACAGCGCGGCCCTCGGCCACGCGATGGGTCAGCGGCTTCTCGCAGTAGACGTCCTTCTCGGCCTGGCAGGCCATGATCGTCGGGATCGCGTGCCAGTGGTCGGGCGTGGCGATCACCACGGCGTCCACGTCCTTGCGGTCGAGCACCTTGCGGAAGTCGCCGTAGACGTCGGGCTTGCCGCCGGCGGCCTCCCGAGCGCGACGAGCGTGCGGCTCGTACACGTCGCAGACCGCCGCGACGCGGACGTCCGGGAACTCTTTGAAGATGTTCAGCAGGCCCGATCCCATGCCCCCGACCCCGATGAAGCCCAGCACGATCGCCTCGTTGGGCGAACCGCTGGCTTTCGGTACGGCCGGCGCGTCCTGGCCGGCGCGGGTGCGTGGGGCGAGGCCCGTCGCCGCGGCCCCGAAGGCCGAATAGGCCAGCAACTCTCGCCTCGTCCATCGTTCGGTCATCACATACCCTCCGAGATCGGCGGGAGTCGGTCGTTCCCCGTCCCGCAAAAGACCCCCAAGCTTCGTACCAGACCCCCGCGGGTTTCTCAAGGACCAACCCCGGGCCGCGCGAGCGAACTGAGGCCGCGATTTGCCGCGAGAACGATGCTCGAATGGCCGCGCGAAGAGGCCGGCTCCCGAGCGTCCGAGAGGATGGCGAAGACGCGCCGTCCGAGGCCCGTCGTGAAGACTTGGGGCCTGAAATACCGGGGAGCTTACTCGCCGCGCCCACACGGGCCGCCGTAGGATTCAAGGCTGTGTTCGAGAACTCCCGAATTCCGAAGGAGAACCAGATGAAGCCCAGTCTTGCGAGCACGATGCGGGTCGTCGTCGCCATGTTCGTCGTCATGGTCGCGTCGCCGGCGGTCGTGCGGGCCGAGGATCGACCGGCCGACGCGATCCTGAAGGACCTCGACGCGATCGCCAAGCCGACCTTCGATCGCGAGAAGGCCAAGGACCGCGCCGCGGTGCTGGAGTACAGCACGGCCCTTCGAAAATTCGCTTCGGATCGCTCCAGGCTGATTCTCGAGCTGTTTCAAGGCCATCCCGATCACCCCCGGCTCGCCTCGCTGATGCTGGAGCGCTGGCGCAGCCCCTATCTCATGATCGAGAATAAGCCCGAGGACTTGATGAAGGAGGCCGACCACGTCCTGGCCGGCGGTGCCGACGGAGATTTGAAGGCGGGGGCGATGTACCTCAAGGTCGTCGCGTCGATGGGGCTGCACCGCGGTGATCCGAAGGCCGTCGAGCCGCTCGTCGAGGACTTCCTGAGGACCGCCCCGACGGATCCGCGAGGACCCACGCTCCTTTATGCGATCGCTCGCACGATGGGAGACGCATCGCATAAGCGGGTGATCGAGGATCGAATCCTCAAGGACTTTCCCACCTCGAACTCGGCCGGGTCGATCCGAGGCCTTCGCAAGCAGCAGGAGGCGGTCGGCAAGCCGTTCGAGCTGAAATTCGCCGACGCGGTGACGGGGAGCGACGTGTCGATCGCCGGCCTCAAGGGCAAGGTCGTCGTCCTCGACTTCTGGGCCACCTGGTGCGGCCCCTGCGTCGCGGAGTTGCCGCGCATGAAGGAGCTTTACGCGAAATACCACGAAAAGGGCGTCGAGTTCATCGGCGTCAGCCTCGACCGGTCCGAGGCCGACGGCGGGCTCAAGGCGCTCAAGGAGTTCGTCGCCAAGAACGAGATCTCCTGGCCGCAGTACTATCAGGGCAACTACTGGCAGAGCGAATTCAGCTCGTCATGGGGCATCCACTCGATCCCCTCGCTGTTCGTCGTCGACAAGGAGGGCAAGCTCGCCTCCGTCGAGGCTCGCGGCAAGCTCGACGAGCTGATCCCGCAGCTGCTCGCCAAAGGCGACGCCCCCACGCACTGAACGGGTGCCGGAGATGCAAGACGCGAAATAGGAAAGCCCCGGGCGGCGACATGTGTCGCCGCCCGGGGCTTCTTGGGTTCTTTGCAACCTGTTTGGCAGGCCCTCGCGATCAACCGAACTCGCGGTCGCGGACGATGCCCGGCTGCGGGATCGGGTACTTGCCGTTGGGCAGGGTCTGGAGCGGGGCGGCCCCGTTCATCGTCAGCTTCTCGAGGTCGGGGGCGAACTCGTGGCTGCAGTTGAGCATGTCGTCGAAGGTGATGACTTCGCCGGTGTGGGCGGCCATCCGGCCCATCGAGGTGACCAGGCTGGCCTCGACGCCGCGCTTCACCTCGTTGTAGGGGTGATCGGTGCGGATGGCCTCGACGAGGTGATCCCACTCGAGCTGGTACGGGCTGGGCTCGGGCTGGGGGAAAGACCAGACGAGGTCCTTCTTCGAGCCGAGCTTCTGGCCGTTGTAGATGCGGCACTTGGCCGGCGAGTGCGCGGCGGTCGAGATGACGGCCGAGTTCTTCGAGCCGTGGGCGTAGCTGGCGAACTCCGACTTGCAGCCGTCGATGTTCCGGCCTTCGAGGAAGAACTTGCTGCCGTCGTCGAACGTGTACTCGACCGAGTACGTGTCGAAGTTCTGATCGATGCAGTCGCCGCGGTAGGTGCGGGCGCCGCTCGCCTCGGCCTTCACCGGCCAGGCGTCCTTCATCCAGCAGCACTCGTCGATGTTGTGGATGAGGAAGTCGCTGTAACAGCCGCCGCTCGCCCACAGGAAGCCGTGGAACTTGCGGATCTGGTACATCAGCTCGCTGATGTCGCTCGGCTTGGGCGGCACGTAGGCCGAGCCGACGGGGCCGGTCTGGCGGTAGGCGCGCATCGTGATGATGTCGCCGATCTCCCCTCCCTTGATGCGGTCGAACAGCTCGCCGCGGGCCTTGCAGTGGCGGCACATCAGGCCGACGCCGACCTTCAGGTTCTTGGCGGCGGCCTTCTCTCCCAGCTCGAGCATACGCTTGGAGGTCGGGCCGTCGACGGTGACCGGCTTCTCCATGAAAACGTTGATGCCCTTCTCGATCGCGTACGAGAAGTGCACCCAGCGGAAGGCCGGCGGGGTGGCGAAGATCGCGACGTCGCCGGGCTTGAGGCAGTCGATGGCCTTCTTATAGCCGTCGAAGCCGATGAACTTGCGCTCGGCCGGGACCTCGACCTGCTTCGACTCGGCGAAGATCTTCTCGAGCTGCGAGTAGCTGTCGTTCAGCTTGTCTTCGAAGACGTCGGCCATCGCCACGAGCTTGATCGGCCCGCTCTTGGTCGACAGGGCGTTCTCGGCCGCGCCGGTGCCGCGTCCGCCGCAGCCCACGAGCGCCACCTGGATCGTGTTGTCCTCGCCCGCGTGGACGAGGGGGGCGGCCGATTGCGCGAAGGCCGCGGCCGTCGCGACCGCGCCGCCGGTCTTCAGGAAGTCACGACGCGAGGCGCCATTCTGAGGGTCGGTCATGTGCTCGCTCCAGCGAATGCAAGTGGCGGTTGGGAGAACGTCCGAGGTCGACAACCGATGCACCACGCCCACGCCCGGGACGATGCAGGGCGCGAGGCCCGCCGTCCGAGGTTTCGCACGACAAGGGAGGGATGATTCAAGCCGCGATCCGGAATTCCAGCGAGGGGGGGCGAGGACGAAGCGGGGGGTCGCACGGTGTTCGCGGGCTCGAAAGCGTGGTCGAGTCCCCGTGCAAGTTCGCTGCGGCCTGGACCCTTCGACACGGTTGGATCATACCCCTTCCCCCGGCCGGCCTCCAAACGAAATCGGTGATTTTCGGGGGACGGTCCGCCGCCGCGGTCGAGGGCGGCGCTTGCGTTGGATTTTGTTATCGTGGCGCGGACAGGGCTCCGCTCGCGACGCCGAATCGGCGAGCCCGTCCCGGAGGGACCCCATGGCGACCGCACTCGATGAGTCGTTGATCACCCGAAATCCCGCGACCGGCGCCGAAATCGGTCGGGTCGCGGCGACCTCGCCGGACGCCGTCGCCGCCGTCGTCGAGCGGTCCACAAGAGCGCAGGCATCCTGGGCCGAGGCCCCCTGGCGCGAGCGGAGGGCGCTCGTGGATCGCTGGCGGCGGATCCTCAGCCGCGACGCCCGGGAGTGGGCGGAACTCATCCGGGACGAGATCGGCAAGCCCGCCGTCGAGGCGATGGCCGGCGACGTCATCCCCACGCTCGACGCCCTGCGGTGGACGGTCAAGAACGGCGGCGCCGCGCTGGCCGACGAACGCCTGGGCCCCTCGTGGCAGCGCTTCCTGCTGACGCCGACCGGACGCCTGCGCTGGAGGCCGCTGGGCGTCGTGGGCATGATCGGCACCTGGAACTACCCGTTGTTCCTCAACGCCGGGCCGATGGCCCAGGCGCTCGCGGCCGGATGCGGGGTCGTCTGGAAGCCTTCCGAGCTTGCGATCGCATCGGCCGCCAGGCTCCAGGCGAGCCTGCTCGAGGCCGGCACGCCGGAGGGCCTCGTCGGGATCGTCCAGGGGGGCGGCGACGTCGGCCGGGCCTTGCTCGAATCGCCGATCGCCAAGATGGTCTTCACGGGCGGCGTCGAGACGGGCCGCAGAGCCCTCGAGACCGTCGCGGCCCGGGGCGTCTCGGCCGTGATCGAGCTGTCCGGCTTCGACCCCGCCGTCGTGCTCCCCGGGGCCGACGTCGAGAGCACGGCGCGGAGCCTGCTCTGGGCCGCCTTCGTCGGCTGCGGCCAGACGTGCGTCGCCGTCAAACGGATCCTCGTGGTCGGCGATCCCGCCCCCCTGGCGCGTGCGCTCGCCGAGGCGACCGGTCGACTTCGGGTCGGTGATCCCGCGCGTCCCGGTATCGACGTCGGCCCGATGATCCACGATCAGGCCCGCTCGCGGCTCGATCGGACCATCCGCGCGACCGTCGAGGCGGGCGCCGAGATCCTCGCCGGCGGCCGGCCGATCGAGGGTCCGGGTTGCTTCTACGCGCCGACGCTGCTGATGGCGCGCTCGCCCGAGCCGGAGCGCGTCCTGGAAGGGGCGTTCGGCCCGGTCTTGCTGATCCGAGGCTTCGCCGACGTCGATCGGGCGGTGGAGGCCGCGAACGCCAGCCGCATGGCCCTGGCGGCGAGCGTCTGGGGGGCGGACCGCAAGGCCGCGCGGGCGGTCGCCGAGCGGATCGTCGCCGGCATGGTCTGCGTCAACGAGGCGGTGACCCCCACGGCTTCGGCGGCCGCCCCGTTCGGCGGCTTCAAGGCCAGTGGTTTCGGCCGCACCCACGGTCTGCTCGGGCTTCGCGAGTTCGTCGCCCCCCAAGTCGTTTTCGAGCGTCGAGCGGGTGGGTTCCGCCCGCAGCTCTTCCCATACAAGCCGTCGGGAGTGGTCGACGGCTACCTGGAATTTTACCGACGCCTGTTCCACCCTCGCGCCTAGAATGAGCACGGGAGAACTCTTGCCATGCGTACGCGAACGATTCTCACGGCGACGATCGGACTGATGGCCCTGCTCGCGATCGCGGCGACTTTTCGGCCCGCACGCGTGTCCCCGGCCGGCCAGCCGATCCTGGAGAAACCGAAGATCATGCCGACCGAAAACCAAGCCCCGGCGGCCGAGGTCCCCCAGACCGAGGAGGAGTGGCGAAAGAAGCTCACTCCCGAGCAGTATCACGTGGTGCGCGAGAAGGGCACGGAGCGGGCCTTCACGGGCAAGTACTGGAACCACAAGGAAGACGGCGTCTACCGCTGCGTCGGCTGCGGCGAACCCCTTTTCGACTCGGCGGCGAAGTTCGACTCCGGATGCGGCTGGCCGAGCTTCTACCAGCCCGTCGACGACGGCAAGGAAGTCAAGGAAGAGGTCGACGACAGCCTGTTCATGCGCCGCACCGAAGTCCTCTGCCGAAAGTGCAACGCCCACCTGGGCCACGTCTTCGACGACGGTCCCAACCCGACCGGTCTTCGCTACTGTATCAATTCGGCGTCGATCGACTTCGAGAAGCGCGGGGCGAAATCGGGCGATTCCGGCCCGGCCGACCCGAAAAAGCCGTAAGACCGCGTCGTCGCATGGGAGGTTTCTCTTTCTTCGACTTGTTCAGTCGTTTCACAGGCGGTACATTTTCAGTAGAAACTGTCCAACCTGACGAAGCGGTGACAATCGTGGAAATGACACCTGCCGCGCAGAAATTCGTGCTCCACTGGGGCGAGATGGGCCAGGCGTGGGGGATCAACCGCACGATGGCCCAGGTCCACGCCCTCCTGTTCATCGCACCTTCGGCTCTCGACGCGGAGGAGATCAGCACGCTCCTCGACGTCAGTCGGTCGAACGTCTCCACGAGTCTCCGCGAGCTGATCACCTGGGGCGTGGTGCGCCGGGTGCACATCATCGGCGATCGCCGCGACCGCTTCGAAGCGCTCAAGGACGTGATGGACACGTTCCGGGTCATCATGGCCGAGCGCCGTCGTCGCGAGATGGACCCGACGATCAGCCTCCTCGAACACTGCATCGAGGAGGCCAAGGTCGGCGGCGAGGCCGAGGCCTACACCCGCGAGCAACTCGAGAAGATGCTGGCGTTCACGCGGATGGTGACCGACTGGTACGGCCAGATCGAGAACCTCCCTACACCCGCCATGCTCCGCCTGTTCAAGGGCGGGACGTTGATCGCCAAGCTCTTCTCGCGTCGCGGCAAGGCCGGCAAGGTCGGCTTCGACGCCTCCGATTCGGCCGGTGAGGCCGACGAGTTCGCGGAGGAGGCGTCCGAGCAATAACTTCGAGCCCAGGCTCAGGGCGTATCCGCCCTGGGCGCGCCGGGCTTGTCGGCGTCTCGCACCGGCGCCTTCTGCTGGGCCTCGACCTTCGGCTCGGCGGACTTCTCCGCCCCGGGAGGCGGCAAGGGCGGGGCCTCCAACTTCTTCTTGGTGGCCGCCTTGGCGTCGGCCTGTTCCTTCTTCTTGTTGCTGAGCGCCTCGGCGAATGCCAGCGAGGCGTCCTCGCCAAGATAGCCGTCGATCAGGCCCTGGAGTTCGTCGAACTGGGCCTGGAGATGCCGCGTCAGGACCGTCGTCTTGGTGGACTCGTAAGAGAGTTTCGTGGCCTCCTCCTTGAGCTTCTTGAGGGCGTCGCCGAACGATGCAGGGGCCGGCAGCCGCTCGTACTGTTTGAGTAGCTCCTGGAGCCCGGACCAGTCCTCCCCCTCCAGACGCGACTGCATCAGGCGTTCGAGCCTGCCCCGCATGGCGACCTGGTCGACGATCCCGTCGCGGAGGGCGTCGAGCTGAACCTGGTATCTCGAGGCCAGCGGCAGCGGGTCGACGGCGATCTCGCGTTCCTCGACGCTCTCGCCCGGCATGATCGGGAACTCGGCGAGCGGTTCGGAATCGCCGGCCAGCAGGCGTAGCTTGACGACCGAGCGGGTCGGGCCGGGCTCGACGAGGATCCGGCCCGAGCGGTCCGTCATGCCGACGTTGCGGACTGGCCCGTCGGGTGCGGGCCGCTCGGTGAGCGTGTAGCCGGCCGCCGGGGCCTTGGTCGTCTTGTCGACGAACCGTAGGTGGAGCGCCGAATCGCCCGCCTTGATCCCGAGCGCCGCCAGCGTGTTGGGCCGGGAGATCCGCTGCGACAGGGGGTCGCGGAACGCGCTCAGGATCGCGCACCGCGCGATCGAGCCTTCGATGGATTCGGCCGCAAGGTAAGTGAAGGCGATCCGGGTGATGCGAACGGTTTCCTCCTTCGTCGTGACGAGTCGGATGGGGATGAACGTCGTCCCCTTGGCGACCACGGCCCCGAGTTCGCTGGCCGCCGTGATGGCCGCGCCCTGAACCTTCAGCAGGGCCCGGCCGCCTTCCTGGCCGACGATGAGCGCCGACGGGCTGAAGAGGTCGATCGTGAAGAGGAAGAAGGTGCGCGGCGCGTCCATCGGCGAGAGGGCCTGGCGGCGCTGGAGCGGCCCCAGCCAGCGGGTAGCCGCGTCGTACTCCCTCCCCGAGAAGACGAGTGCGTCGTCGTCCCGGTCGACGTCGACCCAGATGAGCCAGGCCTTGTCGAACGAGGGGTCGAAACCGGCGAGGTCCTCGGCCTTCAGGCGTTCCAGCCCTTCCCCGACCAGCGGGCTCGGCGTCTCGGCGAGCTGAACCGACCACGCGGGGCCCACGAACCGCCGGACCATCTCCGACCATCGCGCGACCAGTTCGTCGCGCCGGCCCGCATCGAGTCGCGCGGCGGAAGCCGAGGCGAGGTGGATCGCGATCCTGTAGGGCCGATTTTCGAGCGGCGGCGGGGTCTCCTGAGTTCGTCCGACTCCGGACGTCGCGAGCAGAAGCGCCAGGAAGGCTACTCGCTCGACCACGGGTCTTTGGCGATCCACGGCGCGATCTCCCAGTTTTCCAGGCCTTGATAGAGGCGGTCGGCCGACTCGGCGGGACCTTTCAGTCGCGACCGCCAGGCGTAGTGGTCGCCGAGCTGCCAGAGCGGGATGACCGGCAGCTCGTCGCGAAGCTCTCGATCGATCTGCGTGGCCAGCCCCCGCGCCGTGGGCCATTCGGCCGCCTGTTCGAGCTGTAGCAGGAGCTGCAGGATCCGCGGGCTGGCGGCCGAGGCCAGGGCGTTCGCCGACGGGGGCGCGTCATAGCCCGGGCAGATCATCAGCCCGGCGTCGAGGACGGGCTCGTCGCATCGCAGGACGCGGTAGGCCATCTCGAACTTCCGCCCGGCCCGCAGCTCGGACTCCAGTCGGGATTGCGGGACCTCGACGGGGACGACCTCGATGCGGGCCAGGCGAAACGCCTCCACGAGCCGGGGGACGACGGCCTCGACCTCGGCGACCGCGGGATATTCGAGCTTGAGCTTGATCGCGTCGGCCTTGATCTCGCCCTTGGCGAGCGAGGCGAGCGCCACGGCCAGGACGGGGTTGTATTCCAGCGGCTTGACCCCAGCCGCGTCGGCGTTGCCGCCCCGAGGGAAGACGCCGTCCGCGGGGAAGTCGGGATCGGCGGGCGGGCGTTTGAGGATGGTCTCTTCGAGCAAGAGTTTCCGATCCACGGCGTACGAGATCGCGCGCCGGAGCGTCCGATTGCGGAGGGCCGGCGATCGGCCGTCGAGCGCCAGCACGTGCACGGCGGGCTGCGCGAACTTGCCCACCCCGACGCCCGACGTCGCGGCCAGTTTGGCCGCCTGATCGGGAGGAACGTGGCCGAGAAGGCTGACGTCGCCTCGCAGGAACGCGGCCAGCGCCGCGGCCGGGCGATCGTAACGGACCTCGCGAATCCGACGAACCTTGCCCCCCGCCGCGCCGCCCGAGGCGTCGGCCGCGGCCCGCAGGTCGGTCGATTGGGGCGACGAGTCGAAGCACACGAAAGGCCCCGACCCCACGAGCCGACGTTCCTTGGCCGAGACGACGACCCGCCCGTCGATCCCGGCATGGGCCGCCGCCACCGGGCCGTCCAGCCAGAAGGCCGCGTTGAGCAGCGGCCGCTTCAGCTTCAGCTCGACCTGATGCTCGTCGATCGGCTGGACCTTGTCGAGGAGGTCGGCCCAGCGCGCCTGATATTTGGAGGCGTTGCGTGGGTCGCAGCGGTCGATGAGCGTGCGGGCGACGTCGATCGCGGAGACGTTTCGTGAGCCGTCCGACCAGGGCACGTTCGGCCGCACGCGGATCACGAGGCGGCGGCCGAGGTCGGTCGACTCCAGGGCCTCGGCCAGCTGGCCGGGACGCTCGCCGCGACGGGACTCGTCCGAATCGTCGGCGAGGATCGGCCGGAAGAGCAGGGGGGCGACCCGGTCGTCGGCCGGGGATCGGTCCCACGGACCGACCGGCGATGCAACGTCGACGACGGCCACGTCGAGGGTCGGCTCCGCCCCGAACGCCCTGGCGTACTCGGCGTCGAGGCCCGCCTGGGTCGGCCAGATCCTCAGGGCCTCGACCAGGGCGTCGAGCCGCTCGGCGTTCGTGCCGTCGCCGACCCGCGCGGCGCGGGCTTTCGCCATCTCCTGAAACTTGGCGCGTAGGTCCTTCGCCTGGCGGACGTCGGCCGCCACTTCATCCAGCTCGTGGAGCAGGCGACGGCCCTCGGGATACAGCCCGAGCCCGATCGCGTTCTCGATCCGTCCGGAGTAGGCGGCGGCGAACTGGTCGACGAGCCCGGGGTAGTCGGGCTTCCGCGCGTGCAGCTCGCGCAGGAGGCGCAGGCCCCGGGTGACGTCGCCGTCGCCGAGCGCCTGCTTCCCCTCGGCGAGCAGCAGCGCATGGACGCGATCGGCGAGGCCGGGCCATTTGGGATCGCGTTGCTGGACCCGGAGGAAGTGCTCGAAAGCCCGCGTGTAGTCGCGGGCGAGCTGCAGCCGCTCGCCTTCGGCCAGCAGGATGTCCTCGAAGTACTCGACCTTCTTGAGATGCCCGCGCTTGATCTTGAAGTCTCGGGCGTCGCCGCGGCCCGTCGCGGCTTCCTCGGCCAGATGCACGGTGATCTGCGAATCGGGGCTGTTCGGAGCTTCCTTCTTGGCGTCGGCCGCCTCGAACTTGCTGGGCTCGCCCGGCAGGCCGATGTTGCCTTCGAGGGGAATTTTGGGGCCCGTCCCGCGGCCGCGCGCCGGGGACGATTTGGGGATCTCCAGGGGCGGCAGCGGCCGCGGGCTGACCGGCTCGACGAGGATGACCGAATCGTCGAGCAACGTGAGTCGGTCGAACGGGAAGGATCGTAGGAGCTCCCCTGGCGCCACCACGCCGGCCGGCCGCGCGCCGTCCTGGGCGGGTGACGCCGTTATCACGGCGACGAGCAGGATGAGGCTCGTCGACGTTGCGAGGGCCGAACGTCGCGTGCGATGGCGGGATCGGAGGCGTTCGCCGTTCGGCGTCATGGCCTGGTCTCCGAGGTGCGTTCGAGGCGGAGCGGTTGGAGGACTCCCCGGCCCGAGGGGACCAAGACGTCGGGCCCGACGGCGATCAGCCCGCCCACCGGTTGGACGCCGAGGTCGATGGCCGCGACCTCGCGTCCGTCGGCGATCGCCAGTCCGCGGGCCCGGCCGGCGCGGTCGACGACCCACAGGACGTCGTCGCGGATGAGCGGTGCGCCCACCGCCGGAACCCCCAGCGAGGTCGACCAGGCCCGACGGCCGTCCCGCTCCAGCAAGAGCACGCCGCCGGCGGCGTCGAAGGCGACGACGCGGCCGTCGACGGCGTGGGGGGGGCCCAGGAGCGGGGCGTCGAGTTTCCACGAGCCGATGGGGCTGAGGTCGCGGCCGGCCAGCGCGCGAATCGAGCCGTCGGCGGTCGCCACGATCACGGCCGTGCCGGTGCAGGCTGGGTCGGCGAGGAGGTGCTGATCCAGGGACGTTTCAGCCTCTGCGACGATCCTCCGCACGGGGGCCGCCTGGACGACGAGGCGTCGGATCCGACCCGCGTCGTCCGCCAGCACGGCCGACTCGGCGTCGAGGGCGGCGGGCGCCAGCCACCGTCCGCCGCGCTCGCGCTCGAACTCGGGGACCAGCGGCTCGGCGGCCGACTTCCCCGTCAACGGGTCGATCAGGTAGGCGCGTCCATCTTCGCCGGGGATCAGGAGCCCGCCCGACCAGGGGAGAGGCGTCGTCGCGAGGCTCGAGGGTAGCTCCGTGGCGTTCCAGCCTCCGACCTCCTTCGGATCCTCCGCCCAGATTTCGGTCCCTCGCGCTTCGGGGACGATCACCGATATAGTCTTCCCGTCCTGCGTCACGGTCCGCAGCCGCCCGTCGGGCGCGCGGGGGTCGCCGGGCTTGAGGAGGAGCGCCGAGACGAATCCCCCGCCTTCGAGGTCGGAGCGTGCGATGCGGATGCGGCGACCGGCCCGATCGACCCCTTCGAGGCCCTGGCCGTCCGATGAGGCGATGAGCGGCGTCGGCCAGGCGGCGCCGACGACCGTGGCCCAATCGGGCTTGCCGCTCGACGGGTCGATCCCGCGCAGATCCACGCCGCCGCCAGGCGATTGGGTCGAGACGATGATCCGCCGTCCCGCCGACTGCACGGGCGCGGCGGCGACGCCGAGGTCGCCCAGCAGGAAGCGGCTGGTCAGCTTGCCCCCCTCGGAGTCGAGATCGTAGCGGCCGCTGCGGCCGGCGGCCACCCAGACCTCGCGCCCCGACGTGGCGAGCCCGAAGGCCGGGCCCGAGGCCGTCGCGTCGGGGCTCGATTTCGCCAGCGACCTTAGGGGGTCGGCGCTGGCGTAATCGCCGGCGGCGAAGACCTCCATGCCACCGCGATCGCCGATCGCCCAGATCGACGAGCCCGAGGAGGGGGGGGCGTCCCAGGTCCAGCCCGGAAGATCGATCGACTGCACGGCCCGCGGCTTCGCCCCTTCCTCGTCGAGCACCAGGATGCGCCAGCGGCCGTCGCGGATGCGGTCGTTCTCGGCCACGATGAGGAATCGGCCCAACCGCGCGGGGGGGCAGGGGATCGCGCCCTCGCTGTGGCCCAGGTACTGGACGTCGACGCAGGCGAGCGGATCGCGGGCGATGGTGAAGAGGCAGTCTTTCCGGCCCATGACGTACAGGAAGCGGCCCGACTCGTCGCCGACGGGGCTGCGCGTGACGGGGAACGCAAGGTCGACGGCCGCCTCCACCTCGCCCGTCGCCAGGCCGATCACGAGCAGCCGGCCCGCGGGAAGCGTCTGGTAGACCTGCTCGCCGAGGACCAGCGGCGGGGCGTCGACGGCCTCGCCCAACTCCTGCCTCCAGATCAGGCGGCCGGTGCGGGCGTCGCGACGCGTCAGCTCGTTGCGGCGGGCGTCGACCGCCAGGACGCTCGGGTCGCCGGGGACCGGAGTCGGCGTGAAGGGCGAGGCGAGCCCCACCGAGGTCCGCCAGAGGGGCGCGCCCGAGCGACCGTCGATCGCGTAGGCCGACCCGTCCGCGACCGCGAAGACGACCCCGTCGGCGGCGGTCGGAGCCCCGGGGGCGTCGGTTCTGGACCGCAGGACGAACGTGGTCGGCGGCCCGAGCGGGTCGGGCCGTTCCGTCGTCTCGGCGGGCCGACGGGACGGATCGATTCTGGCCGCCTGACGCATCAGGTCGTTGGCCCGCACCATCCGCTCGACGAGCTGCGGATCCTTCGACAGGTCGCCGTAGGTCTGCAAGAGCGCGTCGCGCGCCTTGTAGACCCGCGAGGCCGACTTCTCCTCGATCGCCTTATCCATCGCCGCCAACGTCTTCAGCCTCGTCTCGGCCTTGCGGATCGCGGCCCGCGCCTCGTTGAGCACGCCGGGCAGGCGCGACTTCGTGAGGAAGGCCGGCGCCGAGTCCCCGGCGATCCGCGCGTGCAGCGGGATGGCGGACTCCGCCTCGGCGAGCGCCTTGGCGTTGACGTCGCGCTTGGCGCGGTCGGCCAGGCCCTCGCCGATGCGGATCGTGAGGTCGGCCAGCTCCGATTTCTCGTCGCGGAACTCGGGCAGGTCGCCCACGGTCTCGACCATCTCGCGGGCCGCATCGAGGGCGCTCGACCAAGTCGCGCCGGAGACCGCGATGTACTGCCGGACGTTTGCGAGCGCCCGCAGCGTCCTCGCCTTGCCGACGCGAGGGTCGGCCGGGTTTTTGGCCACGAATGCGTCGAAGTCGCGGATCGCGGTCGCTTTGTCGCCGTCTTCCATCAGCTCGATGGCGTGGTTGTACGTCCGCGAGGCGATCGTGCGGGCGATGATCGCATTCAGCCAGAAGCCCATCCCGACGAGCACGCCCAGCAAGGCGACGAGGGCCAGGACGGTCGGCGAGGCCGCGACGACCTCGCGGCCCGGTGCGTCCTCCGCCTCTCGCGCGCCCCGCCAGCGGGCGAACAACCGGGCGATGGGCCCCGGCCCCTTCGGTTCGCGGCCTCGACCCCGGACCTCGCCGCGCTTCGACGTAGCGACCTCGGGCTCCTCGTCGGGCGGGATCTCGATGACGTCGTCGAGGAAGTCGTCCTGATCGAAGACCGAGGGTCGTCGTTCAGGCGTTGTCACGACGACGGGGGCCTCGATGGAGGACATCGGCACCGCGCCCTGGAAGACCTTCGTGGCCTCTTCCTCCTTCGCGGGCCTTCGGCGTTTTTTCTCGGACCGCGACGGCGCCTCCGCTTTCGGGGCGTCGAGCGTCAGGACGAAGAGTCGGCAGGGGCCGATGGTCAGCTCGTCGCCCTGATGCAGGGTGGCGGAGACGATCTTCCGGCCGTTGACCTCGAGGAACTCGGCGTCGGGCGAGGCGTCGACCTTGAAGCGGCGCCCGCGCCAGCGGATCCGGCCGTGGACCGGGAGGATCCCCCCGCCCTGCAGGACGATGTCGCACGAGGCGGCGGAGCCTAGCAGGACGGGGTGCTCCCGATCCAGCTCGACGAGGCGGACCTTGCCGGGTCCTTCGTGGATTTCAAGAGTGGCCATGGGGCGTCGGCCGCCTCCGGTGGGGGGCGTCTTGAGTCATCGGAGCGTTTCCTGCGCGACCACCTTGAAGTCGTAGCCACCGCCCTTGGGGACGACCGCGAACCGCGACACCCGGATCTCGGCCGGCGTGCGGCCCCGGTAGCGCTGTTCCAGCTCGGCCAGCCGCTGCTCGACCTCGGGGGGGTAGAACTGGAAGACGGTCCCCTCGCCGACCTCGATCCCCGCCTTGCGGAGCAGGACGATGTCCGAGGCCTTGCGGGCCCGCCCCTCCCATATGAAGTAGAGTCGGCCCTCGCCGCCGCTGCCGCCGTTGCGGCGGGTGGGGGTGGGGCTGGAGAAGTTGGATGCGTAGACGAGCTGGTCCTTGCCCGACACGACGGCCAGCTCGACCCCCAAAGCGTCGAGCTGGCGGGCGTATTCCTCGGGGCGCTGGCCTTCCGGGTAGATGATGCTCCAGCGGTTCTCGCGGCTGACGCCGCCGTCGCCGGGGCCGAAGCCGAGGCCCGGGCCGCCCGTGCCGACCTTGGAGGCCCGCCGCCCGGTCGCCACGGCGCCGCCGTTGGGCATCGCCGCGCCCACGTCGACCTCGGCGATCGCCTTGCCGGCCTCCAAGGCCGCGTCGAGCATCGCGCCGGGGGTGGTCTGGACCGAGGGCTGCTCGAACTCGCCGGGCGTCTCCTCGTTGTTCGAGGCCACGGCCGCGGCGTCGGCCCCGGCGACGTTCACTTTCTCCGTCGACCCCGCCGTGCCGTCGGGCGAGCCCCCGCCGCCGCCGAAGACCTCGACGATGTGCAGGGGCGAGGTCACGCGCGAGGCGAACTCCTGATTGCTGACGAAGATCAGGGCGAGCCAGCCGACGACCAGCAGCGCCCCCATGACCACGGCCATCAGGAACGACGTGACCCGGTCGTAGCGCGACTCGCCCAGCACGCGAGGCTCGCGTCCGACTTTCGGCTTCGATTCGACGGCTTCGAGGGGAGGGGCGGAGACGCTCATGGCTTGCCTCCCGCGGGCGGGCTCGCCGTCGCCGGCGCGTCGGCCGAGGTGGAGTCGAGCGGGCGGACGGCCTCGTACCACGTCCGCCACGCTTCGGCCGCGGCGCGTTTCCGCTCGGCCGTCGCGCCCGGCTCCGGGCCGGGGCCGTCGATCTTGCGGGCGATGAGCTGGAGGCCCTGTCGCGCCGCGGCTACGACCCTCTCGTCGCCGTCTTCGAGCGCCTTGATCAGGTCGGGGGCCGCGTCGAGGTCGCCGCTGCGCCCGAGCGCCCACGACGCGACCTCGCGCAGGCCGGCGTCGCGGGACCGGAGCATCCGCCGAAATCGGTCTTTATGGGGGCGGAGCGCGACGGGGCCTTGCTTGCGGTAGCGGTCCAGGATCCCGGCGACGGCCGTGTCGGCGTCGGCGATCCGGGGGTCTTCCAGCACGTCGAGCATGCCTTCGACGGCCCCGTTCATCGGCCGGCTGATGATCCGCCCCCCGGCGACGGTCATCGTGGTCAGGTCGCTGGGGAGGTAGCGTCCGCCCAGGAGCGTCCCCGAGCCCAGCTTGCGCGAGTCCAACCGTTGGAGGGATTTCTTGGTCGAGCGGGTCAAGAAGAGAATCGCCCAGACGGTGGTGACGTCGTCGCTGTAAGGCGGGTAGGTCCACGAGCCGTCGGGCCGTTGGCTGCCGCGGATGTACGCGGCCCCCTTCGCGAACCAGTCGATCCGGCCGATCGCCTCGCGGTCGGACAGCGAGCCGATCCGCTCGATGCCGTAGAGGCCGTAGAACATCGACTTGCCGAAGATCTTGGTGTCGGCGGTGCTGAAGTTCGAACCGATCCAGGTCATCCCGCGGGCGATGGACGCGTTGATCTGCGCGAGGCTGGAGGCCGGTTTGTAGTCGGCCCGCGGGCCGTTGTCCTCGACCGGCGTGAGGTAAGGGTTGAGGCCCTTCTGGAAGCTCCGATAATTCTCGAGCTGGCGGCGGCAGATCAGGAGGCTGCCGACGCCGGCGGCGGTCATCGAAATCGAGTCGGCGTCGTTCTCGTCGCGGTGGTAGTTCCAGCTCCCCGCCGAGCTCTGCACCGACATGTACCACTGCGCGGCCCGGTCCCAGACCGAGGGAGGGACGGCGACGCCGTTGTTCTCGCATTCCCAGAGCCCCAAGATTGCGTACTGGGAGATCGACGCGTCGCCGTGGGGCCGAGGGTCGTAGTCCCAGCTTCCGTTGGGCTTCTGCTTGCGCTTGAGATATTCGCCGATCGTCTCCAGCAGGCTGCCGCGCTCGGCGGTCTCGAGGTTGGACAGGGCGAGCGCGACGGCGGCGGCCTCGTAGATGTCGAAACCCGCGTTACGCTCGGCCTTGTAACCCCCGCTCACGAACCGGGAACGGATTTTGGCCAGGCAGGCGGCGAGCGCCGGATCGGTGACGGGGGTTTCGGCCTTGAGCAAACCCAGCGCGATCATGGCGGTCTCGCCGACCTGCCTGCCCGCATACGCCCGTTGCAGGTACTGGACGCCGGCGAGGACGGCCGGCTCTTGTTGCTGCGGTTGGGCCTGCTGGGGCTGGGCGCGGGCGGTCGGCGGCGCGAGGGCGGCCAGGGCCGGGATCGCGCAACAGGCGAGGGCGACGGCGGCGAGTCGTGAGGTCGTGAACATGAGCGTCACCGATGGGCCGACGGTCGATCTGGGGGGTCGGCGAGAATGGCCATCCTAAGATTCTAACGTCCGTCCCCGCGGATGACTCGCCGTCGCCGAGGTTTTTCAAAGTTTCGGCCCCGGCGACCTCCGGCGGCGCCGCTTCCGACTGGTCAAGGGGCCCGCATCCTGATACAACATTGCTGCGCGGAGGGTCCGGAACGAAAACCGAGCGGGGGCGGGACGCCGACCCGGCCTGCATCGGTCGGGAGCGGGCGTCCGCACGGGCGAAGGCCGTCCTCTCCCCCTGGGTCGGCCGCCCGACGTACCGCGCACCACCTCTCCCTTGGCCAGCGCCCCGTTCCCACGCGCCCAGGTACGTGGGGTTGTCGACCATCGCGCACACCCGGTCCGCCGATTCCTGCCCATGCAAGCGACCCACTCGGATGAAAGCGCCGCGCTGTTCAGCGGCTACAAACTCGCGTCGTACGACGAGCTGTTCGGGCCGGACCGCACCCCGAGGCCGCATTACGCGCCGCTGTACGACCGCCTGATCAAGCTTGGGCCCGACGAGATCGAGCGCCGCCACAAGGTGGCCGACCTCACGATGCGCAACCAGGGCATCACGTTCACCGTCTACGGCCGCGACCAGGGGGTGGAACGGATCATCCCGTTCGACCCGATCCCCCGCCTGGTCTCCGCCGCCGAATGGGACGGGATCGAGCGCGGCCTGAAGCAGCGCGTCCGGGCCCTCAACCTTTTCATACGCGACGTCTACCACAATCGTTCGATCCTGAAGGATCGCGTGGTCCCCGCCGAGCTGATCTTCGGGGCGTCGGGTTATCGCCGCGACTGTCTCGGCCTGCGGGTGCCCAAGGACATCTACATCCACGTCTCGGGGATCGACCTGATCCGGGACGCGGCCGGCGAATATCTGGTCCTCGAGGACAACTGCCGCACGCCGTCGGGCGTCAGCTACGTGCTCAAGAACCGCCAGGTGATGAAGCAGATCTTCCCGTTCCTGTTCACCGAGTACAACGTCCGGCCCGTCGACGACTACACCGACAAGCTGCTCTCGGTCCTTCGCTACATCGCCCCCGACGGCTGCGACGACCCCACGGTCGTCGTGCTGACGCCCGGCATGTACAACTCGGCCTATTACGAGCACAGCTTCCTCGCCCGCCAGATGGGGCTCGACCTCGTCGAGGGCCGCGACCTCGTCTACGACCGGGGCCAGATCTTCCGACGCACGACCCGGGGCCTGCAGCGCGTCGACGTGATCTATCGCCGGCTCGACGACGACTTCCTCGACCCCCTGGCCTTCCGGCCCGACAGCATCCTCGGCGTCGCCGGCCTGATGGGCGCGTATCGCGCCGGCAACGTCGGCATGGCGAATTCGCTGGGGACGGGCGTGGCCGACGACAAGGGGATCTATCCCTTCGTCCCGGACATCATCAAGTATTATCTCGGCGAAGAGCCGATCATGAACAACGTCGAGACCTATCGGCCGCTCGTCCCGTCGCACCGGCAGCACATCCTCGAAAACCTGGAGAAGCTCGTCGTCAAGGCGGTGGACGCCTCGGGCGGATACGGGATGCTCATCGGGCCGGCGTCGACCAAGGCCCAGCGCGAAGAGTTCCGCCGCAAGATCGAGGACAACCCGCGCGGCTACATCGCCCAGCCGACCATCCAGCTCAGCCGCCATCCCACATTCATCGACGGCAGGCTCGACGGCCGCCACGTCGACCTCCGCCCCTTCGTCCTCTACGGCGAGGACGTTTTCGTCCTGCCCGGCGGCCTGACCCGCGTGGCCCTCCCGGAAGGCAGCCTGGTCGTCAACAGCTCTCAGGGCGGGGGCACGAAGGACACCTGGGTGCTCCACGGGTCCGGGGCCGACGGCCGCCGCGCCCCGGGACGGCCGACCCCCGAGGAAAGGTCCTGAGATGCTCAGCCGCGTCGCCGAAAGCCTCTACTGGATGGGCCGCTACATCGAGCGCGCCGAGAACGTCGCCCGCCTGCTCGACATCGGCCTGTTCATCGAACTCGACGCCGACCTGGGCGGCGGCGAGCGGTTCTCGCCCGTCGAGATCGCCCTGACGATCCTCGCCTGCCGCGACGCCTTCCCGCTCGACGTCGAGGCCCCCTCGCGGGACGCCGTGCTCCGCTTCCTCACCTTCGACCGCAGCAATACGCAGTCGATCCTCAGCATGATCGCCCGCGCCCGCGAGAACGCTCGCGGCACCCAGGAGGCGATCGGCGTCGACGTCTGGAGCGAGGTCAACCGGTTGTACCTCTTCCTGGGCGGCACCCGAGCCCAGCGCAAGTTCGTCCGGGGCCCATCGAGCCTGCTCAACACCATCAAGAATTCGTGCCTGCTCATCGACGGCATGATCCAGAACACCCTGCCGCGCGACGAGGTCTACCATTTCCTGGAGCTGGGACGGCACCTCGAACGTCTCGACGTCCTGTGCCGGATCCTCCGCGCCAAGTGTCCCATCTTGACCCAGCAGGTCGAGGGGACCGAGGCCGCGATGCAACTGGTGCGCTGGACGAGCCTGCTGCGGAGCTGCTCGGCCCACGGCCCGTTCCTCCGCTCCGAGCGCGAGCGCGTCGAGCCCGAGGGGGTCATCCGCTTCCTCGTGCTCGACCCCGAGTTCCCCCGGTCGATCCGCTACAGCGCGGCCCGCTGCCAGGAGTCGCTCGAGTCGATCTCCGGCGGCGACGACGACGCCTACGGCTGCGAGGCCGAGCGGATCCTCGGCCGCCTCGAGAGCGACCTCCGCTACCTCGACGTGGAGGAGATCTTCGACCGCGGCCTCCTCCGCTTCCTGGATTCGCTCCAGCACACCTGCCACCGCGTCAGCGACGAGATCCAGCGCTCCTTCTTCCTGATGTGAACCGAACGCCGAGGGGGCCGAACCGATATGCTGCTCCGCGTCCAGCACGAGACCAAGCTGACCTACTCGAACGACGTCTCCGAGACCGTCTTCGAGGCCCGCATGGGCCCCCCGTCCGAGGAAGACCAGACCTGCCTCGGCTATCGCCTGCGGATCACCCCCGGCGCGCCGGTGACGGTCTACCAAGACGGCTTCGGCAATCGCGTCGACCTGTTCAACGTCTACACGCCCTACCGCGAGCTGCTGCTGCGGGCGACCAGCGTCGTCCGCACCCACCGGGCGGCGGGCGGGCCCAAGCTGGCCGAGATCCCCTTCGAGCCCGAGTCCGAGGAATTCCAGGCGGTCGACGCACTCGAATACCGGCTCCCCAGCAAGCTCGTGAACCACAGCCCGGAGATGACCAGCTTCCTGGAGAGCATCCCCCGGCCGAAGGGCTCGGTCCTCGACGTCGTCGAGCAGCTCATGTCGGCCACGCGGTCGCGGCTCGTCTACGAGAAGAAGGTGACGTCGTCCCGGACCCCCGTCAGCGAGGCCCTGGCGCTGGGGCGCGGCGTCTGCCAGGACTTCGCCCATCTGTTCCTGGGAGCCTGCAGGGGCTTCGACCTGCCGGCTCGTTACGTCAGCGGATACATCCACGAGCCCGGCGAGATCGCCACCCACGCCTGGTGCCAGGTGTGGGCCGGCCGCAACGGCTGGGTCGACGTCGACCCGACCCGCGGCGAGATCGTCGGCGACGACTACGTGCGCATCGCGCTCGGCCGCGACTACGTCGACGTGCCGCCCAACCGAGGCATCTACCGCGGCCAGGCCGACGAGTCGATCAGCGTTGCGGTGAAGGTCGAGCCGATCACCCGCATGCCGACCGACTGGGGCGAGTGGTCCGAAGGCTCCGACGCCCCCTGGTCGGCCGCATCCTGGATCCAGTCGGAACGCCAGTCCCAGCGCGGGCGGATGACCCAGATGCAGTCGCAGTCGCAGGCGAACTTCCGGCAGCAGCAGGGCCAGCAGCAGCAACCGGACTGATCCGCCGTCTCAGACCTCGGCATCGTCCTGGGCGTTCGAGAGGCTCGCGTCGTAGCTGGTCCCGCGCCAGGCGACCTTGCCGGTGACGCACATCTGGATGGCGCGGATCAGGATGTAATCGGTCACCAGGTTGCCGAGCGGGAACGTGGCCACGTACCGCGAGCCGGGCACCGAGATGTCGTAGATGATCCGGAAGACCGCGTACATCAAGGCATGGTGCACGAGCGACAGCCCCAGGAGCCACCCGGAGAACGGCCCGCCGTGGCCGCTGGCCGTCAATCCGAGGGCGACCAGCAAGATCACGTGGCCGCTCTGGCAGAAGACGATCGGGTCGAGCAGCTTGAGGATCAGCCGCCAGGGCTTTCGATCGAATGCATCGAAAAGGATCCGGCTCCAGCCTCGCACCAATTGCCCGAGCGAGGCGTACATCCGACAGGTCACCAGCCCCTTGGTGAGGGCGAGGCGGATCGGCAGGCCCAGCCCCTTCACCTTGAAGGCCATGCCGATATCCTCGACGAACCGATCGCGCACCGCCCGGTGGCCGCCGGCCGCATCATACGCCTTGCGGGTCACCAGGATCGACTGGCCGTTGGCGAATGCGAGCTTCGACGAGTCGTCGTTGACCTTGCGAGGCGGGAACGACTGCATGAGCACGATCCCGGCCAGCGGCTGAATCACCTTTTCCCAGAAGGTCTCGCAGCGCAGCTCGGGGAGCAGGCTCACCATCGCCGCGTCGTTCGCGCGGGCGTATTCGAGCATCACCTTCAGGTACGGCGGCTCGTGCTTCGTGTCGGCGTCGAGGAACCAGAGCCATTGGCCGCGCGCCATCGCGGCGTGCTTGTGCAGGACGTAGGTCTTGCCGGTCCAGCCGGGGGGGAGGGACTCGTTCTGGACGACCCGGACGCGGTAGTCGGCCGCCTCGTGCCGCCGGGCGATCTCCAGGGTCCGGTCCTCGCTGCGGTCGTCGACGACGAGGATCTCCAGGTTCGGATAGTCCTGATCGCGGACCGCCGAGAGGCACGCGTCGAGCATCAGTTCCTCGTCCTTGGCCGGGATCACGGCCGAGACGAGCGGGGGATCGGCGACGTCCAGCCGAGGCGAGTCGGGCGTGAGGAATTCGCCGCGGCTCAGGATGATCTTGAGGGCGATCCAGCGGATCGGCCAGATGAGGATGATCCCGGCGTAGATCCAAAGGATCGTCGATTGCAGCGGAGTCATGCCGAGCCCTCATCGACGGCCGCCATGGGCTCGTCGAATCCTTCAAGATCATCGGCCCGCGGATAGGCCAGCTTGCCCAGCACCATCGCCGCCAGCCAGAACGGGGCGACGGCCTGCAGATTCGGGTCGAAGAGCAGGCCGTGCGCCAGTCCGAGGGGGAAGGCCGCCCAGCCGATTGCGACGGCCGCGACCCGCGAACCGAAAAAGCGAGCCCCTCGCGTCTGCGGATCCTCCAGCCGCTCGCGGCCGCCCGTGCGGCGTAGCACGAACATCGCGACGACGAACACGGCGAACAAGGAGCCGAAGAGCACCTTCTTCATCATCAGCGGATCGACGTCGAACGTGATCCCGCCCCAACGCCGCATGGCCAGGGCCGAGCCGAGGATGGAGAGGCCGTCGAGGACGAGAACGTTGAGCACCCAGGAACGGGTCTTCTCGAGCCATCGAGTCGAGGCGGGATCGAGAGCGTCCGGGGCCGTCTCAGGAGGAAGTGTCATGGCGTCCTTGCGGCCGCGAGGCCTGATGCTGGCGGTAGAGGCCGATGATCAACTCGACCTGCCCGATGGGTCGGCTCGTCGCGAGCGAGATCTCCTGGGGCGTCTTGCCTTCCTCGATCAGGGACCAAACCTCGCGATGCTTCTCGGCGAGTCCCGATCCGTCGTCCGCTCTCCCCTCGAAGCCCATGTCGGGGACCGAGATCAGCGGGAGGATCCCTTCCGCCGCACCGTGGTCGGCTTCGACCTCGGGGAATCGTGGGCGGCTGGGGTCGACGGCCCACTGCTCAAGCCGCCGGAGGTCGTAGGCGATTTGGACCAGTCGCTGCTGGGTCGCTTCGTGGGCCCGAGTCAGGCCGTCGAGACGCCGGACGAGGAACAGGCACGTCGCGGCCGCGAGGACCACCAGCGCCAGCAGGCAGGTCAGGCAGGTGGCGAGCCAGAAATACGAGTCGTTCATGTCGGCCGGTCCTTCCCTGGCGTCCGATCGGATCAATGGACGTGGGGGTGTTCCGGGGCCGGAGCCGGGGCCGATTCGGCCGCCTTTCTGACGTACGCGGCGCTCGCCGAGTCGAAGACGTCGCGGAGGGCCACGCCCCGTTCCGAGGCGATCCGCGCGCAGTCGTCGTACTCGGGGCTGAAGGTCGGCGGCCGGTTTTCCAGCCAGCCGAGCTTGCCGCGCACCACGCCGAACTCGGTCTCGACCTCGACGGCCTTCCGGCTGAGCTTGTGGCGGCTCACCGGGAACCGACGGATGCCCAGGGTCGTCGTCTCGCGGAACAGGATCGCCTCCATCGCCGGAATCTGGGCCTCGTCGCAGAGGACGCTCACCATGACGCCCGGGCGGTTCTTCTTCATCTGGATCGGCGTGGTGAAGACGTCGAGCGCGCCCGCTTCCAGCAATTTGATCGTCGTGTAGCCGACGACCTCGCCGGGAAGGTCGTCGAGGTTCGTCTCCAGCATGAACACCCGATCGCCGTTGGGCGACGTCGAAAGCACGCCGACGAAGATCCGCAGGACGTTGGCCTGGCCGGCGACCTCGCGGGTCCCCGCGCCGAGGCCGATCGCCTCGACGGTCAGCGAGGGCAGGGGGCCGAACCGCTCGGCGACGGTCGTGACGATCGCCGCGCCGGTGGGGGTCGTCATCTCCATCTCCACCGGCGAGTCGGCGAGCGGGACCCCCTTGAGGATCTCGGCGGTGGCCGGGGCGGGCAGGGCCATGCGGCCGTGCTCGGCCTTGATCCAGCCGCGACCCGGCGGCACGGCGCTGCACTCGAAACGGTCGACGCCGAGCAGGTCGAGCCCGACGGCCGAGCCGACGATGTCGATGATCGAGTCGACGGCGCCGACCTCGTGGAAATGGATCTTCGCCAGGTCGACGCCGTGCACCCGCGCCTCGGCCTCTCCCAACTTGAGGAAGATTCGCTTCGCCAGGTCCTTCTGCCGAGGGGTGAGGGCCCCCTTATCGATGATGGCTTCGATGTGGTGCCAGTGACGGTGGGCGTGCTCGTGGGGCGTCTCGACGCGGGCGTAAGTGGCCCGCATCCCGCCCCGTTTGACCGTCTCGAACGACAGTTCACCCGGCAAGCCGAGGCTCGTCACGGCCTGCTGGATCGCGCGGCCGTCGACCCCCGCGTCGACGAGCGCGCCCAGGGTCATGTCGCCGGAGACGCCGCTGAAGCAATCGAAATATCCGACGCGCACGTCCACGCTCCTCGTCCCATTTCCGTCCGCCCGAAGGAGTTCCATTCTAGCCTCCGCGACGCCGTCCGCAACCCGGGTACCGGCGGGCCTATTTTCTGGGACGGCCCTCTCCGACAATCGTCTTACTCGTGAAGACCCGGACGGATCAGGCGAGGACGCGATGGAACCGGAAGCGCTCGGACGACTGCTGGACCGCCACGCCGCCGCGTTGACGCTCTTCGCGCGTCAGCTCTGCGACGCGCCCGAGGACGTCGTCCAGGAGGCCTTCCTGCGGATGAGCGTCCTCGAGCGGGCGCCCGAGAACCCCGGCGCGTGGCTCTTCCGGGTCGTCCGGAACCTGGCCCTCGACGCCTCGCTCGCGGCCGGCCGGCGTCGCAAGCACGAGGCGAAGGCGGCCGCGAAAGCGGTCGCCTGGTTTGAGGACGCTCGGCTTCAAGGTCCCGATTCCGTCGACCCGGCCGAGGCCGAGCGCGTCCTGGCCGGTTTGCCTAGGGAGGAGCGCGAGGTCATCGTCGCCCACCTCTGGGGCGGGCTCACATTCGAGCAAATCGCCGAATCGTCCGGGACGTCGTCGAGCACGGCTCACCGCCTTTACGTCCGAGGCCTGGAGTCCATGAGAGAACGCCTGGGGGTGCCATGTCTCAACCGGAAGAAGCCGATCTGAAGGCGTTGGAGCGTTCGCTCGCCGACCTCGTCCCCGCGCGAAGCGGCCTCGATCGCGACCGCCTGATGTTCGAGGCCGGACGACGATCCGTGCTGGGCGCGCGCCGAACGAGCTGGATCTGGCCCGGGCTCGCCGCGTCTCTCGCCCTCGTCGCGGTCGGTCAGGCGTTCGTCCTTTCCAACCGCCCCGCGGCACGAGTCGTGATCGTCGCCGATCCCAGGCCCGCGCCGCCGCCGACCTCCGAGCCCGTCGTGATCCTGACCCGACGCGAGCCCGCCGCGACCGACTCGCTCGACACTTGGCCCCAGCCGCTCCGCACGCGCGGCTTTCGCCGCGAGGAAATCGACGACGAGCCGAACCTGCGACTGCTGACCGCGGCCCATTTCGGACCGCTGCCCGAGGACACCGTCGAGACCCTCAAACCCCTGCACGGCCGCAACGGCGACCTGCGTTCCATCCCCGGAGGACCGCTATGAAACGAGGTTGGCTCACGTCCTGTCTCATCGCCGCGCTCGCCGCGACCGCCCGCGGGGAGGAGCCGCCCAAGCCCGTCGAGAAGTCCTTCCTGCTCCACCCCGCGAAGCCGCCGACCCCGGCGCTTCGGATCCGCCTGCTCCCGTCACGCGAGGAGCAGATCGCCGGCGACGCCGCGCCCTTCTATCATCGGGCGCTGGAATCCCTGATCGGCCTGCGGCATCGCGAAGAGGTCCAGGCCATCAAGGAAAAACCGGCCGCGGCGACGACTTCCGCCTACGAGTCAGCCTATCTCTGGCTCACGGTCCCGCTCGACAAGCTCCCGAAGGCCGAGGCGGCGAAGCTCGTGGAGCGCCGGGATCGCGCGATCGAGGAGGCTCGACTGGGCTCGCTCCGCGAGACCTGCGACTGGGGCTTCCGACGTCGGAACGAGGGCTTCATGCTCCTCCTACCCGAGATCCAGGACACGCGCGAGCTGGCGACCTGGATCGCCCTGCGGGCCCGCCTCGACATGGAAGAAGGACGCATCGAAGACGCCCTTCGGAACGTGAAGACCGGCCTCAGCCTGGCGCGCGACGTCGGCCGCAGCGACAGCTACATCCAGTCGCTGGTCGCCGTCGCCTGCGGCAACCAGTCGCTCCAGGTTCTCGAGGAACTCATCCAGAAACCGTCCTGCCCCAACCTCTACTGGGCCCTGGCGTCGCTCCCCCGACCTTTCCTCGATATGAGTGGGCCCACGGAGGCCGAGGCGACGATGCTCAGCCAGGAGATCCCCATGCTGGGCAAGCTGGAGGGCGAAGTCTGGTCGATCGAGATGGCGCGCAGCTTCGCCGACGTCCTCGCGACGAAGCTCGGGATGATCCTCGAGGGCTGGCCGCGGTCGATGAGCACTTTCCAACGGCCCGCCCTCCAGGACTTGCCGGCGCAGGCCGGGATGCTCGTGTGGATCGCGCGGGACTACCACCGCGCCAAAGGCGCCCTGCTGGAGTCGGGCGTCGCCTCCGAGCGTCTCGCCGCGATGCCGATGATCCAGGTCGTCGGGATGGACTCGTACCGCACCTTCCAGGCTGGCCGCGACGACTTCGCCAAATGGTCCTACCTCCCCGCGTGGCAGGGAGCCAGGGGCTGGGCCGCGGCCGAGCAGGCGTTCTCCTCGAAGTCGCCCGGCATCCCCTTCCTGCAACTCGTCCCGGCGGCCCGAAGCGCGTTCGTCGCGACGACGAAGTTCGAACGACGTCTCGCGGTTCTGCAGGCCGTCGAGGCCCTCCGGCTCTACGCCGCCACACACGGCGGCGATCTGCCGACCCGGCTGGACGACCTGGTGGACTCGCCCGCCCCCTTCGACCCGGTCACCGGCGGTCCGTTCGCCTACAAGCGGGATGGCGATCGGGCTTTCCTGTCCGGCCCCGCACCGCTCGGCTATGAAAACGTCCCAAACTCGGCCGTCGCTTATGAAATTCGCATCGCCCGTTGAATCGGCACGTCCTACGGACACTCTCTCGAGAGGATGCTGACATGGAACATCGAATCGGCTTGCTCCTCGCCTGTCTGGTCGTCGTCTGCGGACCACCATCGACGACGGCCTACGGCGACGTGCTGGAGACGTTTCTCGACGATCAGGTGGCCGCCGTGTGTCGGATTCGGCTGGATCGCGTCGACGCCGTCAAGCTCGGCGAGGCGCTGGGCGACGCCGCAGCGTTCGCGAAGCCCTATGCGGCCTGGATCGACGCCCTGCGGAAGGCGGGCGCGCACGACCTGTACATCCTCGCGACCCTGGAGAACCTCCCCCCGAGGCCGTCCACGCAGCCGGTCGCCCTGGTGCCGCTCGTCGCCGGCGCGGACGCCCAGGCGATCGGGGCCTTGCTCTGCGGCGGCGCGGAGAAGGGGGGGCCGGCGGGTTGGACGACTTGCGCCTCGATCCGCGGGGCCGTCCTGGCGGGCGACGACGCGGCGCTCGATCGGGCGCGGAACCTCAAGGCCGTCGCGCGTCCCGACCTCGTCGCCGCGCTGGAATCCGCGGGCGACGTCGCCGCCGTCGCCGCATTCGCGGCGCCCGGCGATCTGCGTCGCGTCGTGGACGAGCTGACGACCGTGCTGCCGGCCGAACTGGGCGGCGGCCCCACCTCGATCCTCACGCGAGGCCTGAAATGGGCCACCGCGTCTCTCCAGATGGGGCCGTCGACGACGATCCGCCTCCTCGTCCAGGCCGAGGACGCCTCGGCCGCAAAGGAACTCGCCGCCGTCGGGGGCAAGGGAGTTCAGATCATGCTGGGATCGAAGGAGATCGGCTCGTTCGTCCCCCAGATCAAGAGCCTGGCCGAGGCGGTGAGCCCCCGGATCGACGATGACCGAATCGTCATCGACTTCGCGGGCGACGCCGCCTCCAGATGGGCCCGGGCCTTCGTCGACCCCATGGTCGAGGCGAATAACCGGGCGACCTGCATGAGGAACCTGATGCAGATCGCGCTGGCGATGCACAACTACCTCTCCGTGCACGGCACGTTTCCGCCGGCCTACCTCGCGGATGCGGCCGGGAAGCCGCTGTTGAGTTGGCGCGTGTTGATCCTGCCCTATCTTGAGCAGGACGCGCTCTACAAGGAGTTCCACCTGAACGAGCCCTGGGACTCGCCGCACAACAAGGCCCTCGTCGCCCGCATGCCCGAGGTCCTCGCCTGCCCCTCGAAGCGGGGGGGATCGCCGCCGGCGGGGACGACGATCTACAAGACGCCACGAGGCGCGGGGACGGCGTTCACCGGGCCCGTCGGGATCACGATCAAGGATGTGACGGACGGGACGTCCAATACGATCATGGTCCTGGAAACGCCCCTGGATCAGGCGGTCGTCTGGACGCGGCCCGACGACTGGGACGTCCCGGCGAATCTCGATCCCAAGGCCGTCTTGACGCGTCACCTCGGCGGAGCCCATACGGCGTTGATGGACGGCTCGGTCCGATTCCTCCGCGACGCGATCAGCGCCGAGACCCTGCGCTCGCTGCTGACGCCCGCCGGGGGCGAGGTGGTCGGCCCCGACTCCTGAGGTCGACCGTTTTCGACCCGTTCAGGCGTCGAGATACTCCTCGCTTTCCAGGCCGCGGATGTAGGCGAGGGCCTCTTCGAGCGTTTCGACGACGACGCCGGGCACGCGCCCGGCGTCGTCGCATTCGCGCAGGAGCTTTAAGTCCTCGGCGAACTCCGATTCGTCGATCTCCCGGCGCTGCTTGACGCCGAGGGCGCGGTAGCGATCGGCGACCAGGTCCATGTGATGCGCGATGAGCCAGAGGGTGCGCTCGGTGACGGCCCCCCGGAGCCCGTCGACGGCCGCGGCGACGTGGTCGCGGAGGTCGATCGCCTTGCCGACGTCGTGCAGGAGCGCGGCGAGGAGGAACTCCTCGTCGTAGGGCCGGGCGTCGCGGGCGTGCTGGAAGACCTGCAGGCTGTGATAGAGCGCGTCGCCCTCGGGATGCGTCTCCGGGTTCTGCTTGACCCCTTCGAGGGGCGTCAGCCGCAGCCGGTAGACGGCGAAGCGGTCGATCGCCTCGGCCAGCGAGGGAACGGGCGTCTCGTCGGCGGGCTCCGGGGGGGCCGCTTCGTCGCCGGACTCCTCCTCGTCCGCATCCTCCGCGCGCTGTTTCTGGAGGACGACGAGCTGTTCGCGGATCTCGTCGTCGGAGGGGAGGTCGCCGGGGCGCACGCGATGGCCGAGCACGGCGGCGGCCTTCCGCTTGGCGGCGTAGAAGTCGGCCTCGGTCGCGGCTTCGAGGCGGTCGAGCGGGATCGGGTCGTCCTTGGCGACGTCGAACGCGTCGAGCAGCCGGCGGGCCGCTTCGAGGGCGATCTGCCGGCGAAGCTTGAGGGTCGCGGCGCCGACGCGAAATTGTTTCTTGTATTTGTCGTGCATGGTCGTCGATTCTACCAAACGACACGCCCCGCAGGCTTCCCAGGTGGCAGCCGGCGGGGCGCAGGGATCGCGATTGCGACGATCGTCAGGTCAGGCCGTGAAGCCGGCCAGCTTGGCGACGAGGGCGTCGAGGATGGCCTTGAGCTTGTCGCCGACCCCGGGGAGCTCGACGGCCTTGGCCACCAGAGCCTTGAAGGTGTCGAGGTGATCCACGGTCACCTTGGCGACGGCGGCCTTGGCCTCGGCCGGCAACTTGTCCCAGAGCGGCTTGACCAGGTCCAGCTTCGACCCCAGGTCCGTGAGCTTCGGCGCGGCCGTCTCGGCGGTGGCGACGTCCTTGACGTCGACGAGCGCCTGGGTCGCGCCGGTGTAGACGTCGCTCAGGCTCTTCGTGACCTCGTCGACCGAGGGGATCGTGACGGCGGCGTCCGTCGGGGCGGGTGGGATCTTGGCCGTGTCGACCGGGGCCGGGGGCGTCACGTTGGGTCGGTTCATCGGCGGGGGGACGGGGACCTCGGGGAGCGGGCCCTCCGCCGGGGACTTCAGGAAGAACCACGCGGCCGCGCCGATCAGGCCGAGCGCCACGACCGGCAGCAGCCAGGAGGGAACGCCCGCGTCGGGGACCTTGGGCGTCGGCACGCCGGGGATCGAGGGCATGTCCGCCAGCGACAGGCCGGCGGGCAGCGCCTTGGTGATGTTCGCCTTCTCGGTCGTGAAGAAGCTCGTCAGGTTGGCGGGGCTCAGGCCCCCCTTCCCCTTGAGCTGGGCGGCGATGGCGCTCAGGATGATCGGGCCGAGGTACGTCATCAGCGTCTTCATCGCCGTGGCGCCGAGGCCCGAGAACTTCGACAGGATGTTGATCAGCGTCGAGAGGTTGGGGCCGAGCAGCGACCCCAGGATGTCGCCGCCGGCGGGGGGTGAGACCGAACCGCCCGAGGACGGGGCCTTGAGGGACGCGATGACGTCGGTCCCCTCGAAGTTCCGCAGCGCCCCGAGCAGGCCGTCGAGGCCCTTCCCCGTCAGGACCGAGTTGGCGAGGACCGACAATACCGACGGCACCGCCGCGCCGGCGGCCGCCTGCGTCTTGTCTTCGGGCTCACCGATGGCCGCGCTCAGCTTGCCCAGGACGTCTCCCGAGAGCTGATTCTTGATCACGTCGACGATACTCACCGTGGAAAACTCCTCGAAGAGGACGGATAGGTTCCAACGCACAGGCGTCGAGGTTTCCCGATCCAATGCATGTTGCTATGTAAGCTGTTCTCACACCGGCGAATGCGCAGCAAGGGGCTGTCAGCCGGAGCTTCGCATTTTCGCGAGAATCACATAAATTGGATGGCCGCACGCACTCAGGCGCGGGAGGCGGCGGGTTCGTGGGCCGCGAGCGACTCCTCGGCCAGCTTGTGGACGGCCCGGAGATCAAGCTTGCCGCTGCCCAGCATGGGGATCGACGGGACCTTGAAGACGTGGTCGCGGCGCGGGATGAAGAGGTTGGGCAGGCCCATCTCGACGAGCCTTCCCAGGGCCGCGTCGACCTTGGCGTCGTCCAGGGTGGTCAGGACGGCGAGCTTCTCGCCCTTCTTGGGGTCGCCGACCGAGGTCACGGCGAACTGCTGGGTGTCCGCCTTGACCGCCTCTTGCAGGGCCTCCTCGACGCGGCCGTGGGGGACCATCTCGCCGCCGATCTTCGAGAACCGCGAGAGCCGGCCCGTGATCTTGAGGAAGCCGTCGTCGCTCAACAAACCCAGGTCGCCGGTGTTGTACCAGCCGTCGACGAAGGCCTTGGCCGTCAGGTCTTCGCGACCGAGATAGCCCTGCATGACGTTCGGGCCCTTGACGTAGACGAGGCCCTCCTCGTTCGGGCCCATCGTGTCGCGGGTGGTCGCCGAGACGATCCGGACCGCCACGCCCGGGACCGGCTGGCCCACGTAGCCGCGCCGCGCCCCGGGCTGGAAGAACCGCGGGGCCCGGAAGTCGAACGCGTTGACCGCGACCACCGGCGAGCACTCGGTGACCCCGTAGCCTTCCATCGGCCGGATGCCGAATGCATCCTCGAAGGCCGCCAGCAGCGAGTCCGGCAATCGCTCGGCGCCGGCGAGGACGAGCCGCAGCGACCCGAATTGCGACGGCGTGCAGCGCCGGATGTAGAGGTGCAGGAACGTCGGAGTCGCCATCAGGACCGTCACCGAGAAACGTTCCACGAGCTGGCCCACCGAGATCGCGTCTAGCGGCGAGGGGTGGAAGGCCGACCCCATGCCGCTCGTCTTGGCGAACCAGAACATCATGTAGCCGAACGAGTGGAAGAACGGCAGGATCGAGGCCAGGCGGTCGTGCGGCAGCACCCGGTACATCCGGCGGATCGCCTCGATGTCCGAGATGACGTTGAAATGCGTGAGCACCACGCCCTTGGGCTCGCCCGTGCTGCCGCTGCTGAAGATGATCGTCGCCACGTCGTCGAGCGACACGGGCCTGGTCGCCCCGGCGTAGCGTTCCAACGTCTTGATCGGGGCGAACAGGGCCAGGGCCAGGGCCTTCAGCTTGTCGCTCCGGGTGATCTTCGCCATCTCATCCTCGGCGTAGATCAGCCTGAGCCCGCCGGGAGCTTCGAGCTTGGCCTTCGCGAGGAACTGGCGGCTGGTGATCAGGGTTTTCAGCCCCGCCTGCCTCGCGGCCGACTCCATCCCCGCGCGACCGGCCGTGAAGTTCAGGTTGACGACCGCCTTGCCCGCGAGGGCGGCCCCGATGTTGATCACCGCCGCGCCCAAGCTCGCCGGCAGCATCACGCCGACGTTCGTCTCGCCGTCCCAGTGCGGCCGCAACTGTCGGGCGATCGCCAGCGCCCCGGCCAGCGTGCGGCTGTAGGACAGGGGCGGCTTCTGGAGGTCCATCAGGGCGTGCCGCCGAGGGTGGCGACGGGCCTCGCGGATGAAACCGTGATGCAGGGGGCGCGAGTCGTTCTTGCGATAGGTCCAGGCGGCGTTGTCGAGGTCGCGGATCGCCTGACGCATCTCGAACAGCGAGGCCGTCGGGGGAAGGGGGGCGCCGATCGAGACCGTGACGGGCAAGGGGATCCGCCCCGGCAGCCGCCGGCCGCTCACGGGCGCGAAGACGCTCTCGTACAGCCGGTCGAGGTGGATCGGGATGATGGGCGTCGTCCGGTTCTTGACGATCCGCTGCAAGCCGCGCTGGAATGGGCCGATCAGGCCCGTGCGCGTGAGCTGGCCCTCGGGGAAGATGCAGACCAACTCCCCGGCGTCGAGCGCCCGGCCGGCCTCGCGGAAGGCTTGCAAGATCAACCGCGGGCCTCCCGACGCCGAGATCGGGATCGCCCGCATGGCCCTGAGCAACCGGCCCAGGATCGGTTTATCGAAGAACTCGGAGAAGATGACGAACCGCACCGGCCGGTCCGACAGCGCCATGATGAACAGGCCGTCGACGAACGAGACGTGGTTCGGGACCAGTAGCGCCTGGCCCTCCTTGGGCACGTTCTCCCGGCCCACGAACCGGATGCGGTAGATCGTGGCGCCCATGCTCAGGAAGACGAAGCGGAAGAATGCCTCGGGCACGAGCGTCATCGCCCACAGATACCCGACGGCCAGCCCGAGCCCGATCATCAGGAAGACGCCCCGTCCCGAGACCTCCGCCCAGGCGAGCACTAGGGCCAACACCGAGCCGGCGAGCATCCCCGCGTAGACGAGCACGTTCGTGGCCGCGATCACGGCGCCCCGCCGATCCGCCGGCGACCGCCACTGGATCAGCGCGTTCAAGGGGACGAGCAAGAACCCCGCGAAGAAGCCGAGCAGCCCCATCAGCAGGATTGTGCCGTACAGCCCGGGTCCCCAGGCCGCGAACGTCAGCGCCGAGAGCGACATCCCGAGCGCCCCCAGCGGCAGCAGCCCGTACTCGACCTGCGCCCCCGACAGCCTGCCGGCCAGGTAGCAGCCGATTCCGATGCCGATCCCCAGGGCCCCCAGCGGCAGCGTCGCCAGCCAGGCGTCGAGGTGCAGGACGACCTTCGCATAAGGCAGGACCGGGGCCGGGATCAGGCTGGCGATGCTCCAGACGATCACCTGGCCGACGACGGCCAGCCGCAGCACGCGGTCGGCGCGGATCGCGTCATAGGCCATGCGAAGGGTCTCCGCGAGGCCGCCGGCGCTCCGCGCCGGGGCGACCGTGGGGATCCGCATCGCGGCGAGCAGGCCGATCGCCGAGAGGATCGCCAGCGGCAGGCCGGCGAACCACGGCTGCTTCCGGGTGACCTCGAACAGCGGCCCGGCGGCGACGGTTCCGGCGATGATGGCGACGTTCGTGAACATCTCCAGCAGCCCGTTGCCGCGGGAAAGCTCACCGCGCGAGAGGATCTCGGGAAGGATCCCGTACTTCGCCGGGCTGTAGAGCGCGGCCTGGACGCCGAGCAGCCCCAGGACGAGCAGGACGGGCCAGCCGCCCGCCGGGTGGACCATGAGGAAGAACGTCCCCAGGAGCATCAGGCCGAGCTCGGCGATCTTCATCCAGACGATAATCGACTTCTTGCCGACGCGGTCGGCGAGCACGCCGGCCGGCAGCGAGACGAATAGGAGCGGGACCATGAGCACGATCTGGGCGATCGCCGTCCGGCTCTGGCCCTGGCTCTCCGTCGCGGCCGCGGCCACCGCCAGGAGGATGACGAACTGCTTCCAGGCGTTGTCGTTGAAGGCCCCCAGGAACTGCGTCGCCAGCAGCCCCCGGATCGCGCGGAGGCCCGCGGGCGCCGCCGATCCCTCTTGGAGTCCCTGCATGCTCGCGACGTCGGCCATCGGCCCGGCTCCTGGTCCATTGTTCATCAAGGAGGGCGGGACGGCTCCGAAGCCCTCGGAGCCCGGAGGATGACCCACGCCCGGATTATGATCAAGTCCGAGTCTTCAGGGACAGGCGACGCCGGGATTTCCGGCCCGGCCGACGGGCGGCCGGGTTCCTTCGCGGCCGGCCGGGCGATACGCTGGAGGCTGTCGCGTCGGTCGAGAACGGGCCCGACGCCGGACGGTCGGGTCGAAAGGGGATCGGGTTTCCATGCGCGTGCTCATCACCGGGGGCGCCGGCTTCATCGGCTCGCATCTGGCCGACGCCTACCTGGATCGGGGCGACGAGGTCTTCATCCTCGACGACCTCTCGACGGGAAGCATCGACAACATCCGCCACCTCCGCGCGCGGCCGAAGTTCCACTACGTCATCGAAAGCGTACACCACGCCTCGACCGTGGCGGAACTCGTCGACCAGTGCGACGTCGTCTTCCACCTCGCGGCGGCCGTCGGCGTCAAGTTGATCGTCGAGAGCCCCGTGCGGACGATCGAGACCAACGTCCACGGCGCCGAGGTCGTGCTCGCCGCCGCCAACAAGAAGAAGAAGAAGGTCCTGCTGGCGTCGACCTCGGAAGTCTACGGCCTGAGCGAGGACGTCCCGTTCCGCGAGGACGGCAACCTCGTGCTCGGCGCGACCAGCAAGGGGCGCTGGAGCTACGCCTGCTCGAAGGCCATCGACGAGTTCCTCGCCCTGGCCTACTGGCGCGAGCGCAAGCTGCCGACGGTTTTGGTCCGGCTGTTCAACACCGTCGGCCCCCGCCAGACGGGCCAGTACGGCATGGTCGTGCCGACGTTCGTCAAGCAGGCCCTGACCGGCCGACCGATCACCATCTACGGCGACGGCGCCCAGTCGCGCTGCTTCACCGACGTCAGCGACGTCATCGCCGCGCTCGTCGGCTTGATGGACCACCCCGGCGCCGTCGGCGAGGTCTACAACATCGGCTCGACGGAGGAGGTCACCATCCGCCAACTCGCGGAACGCGTGCGGACCCTCACCGACTCGACCTCGGAGATCGTCCACATCCCCTACGAGCAGGCCTACGGCGACGGCTTCGAAGACATGCCTCGGCGCGTCCCGGACCTTTCCAAGATCCACGCGCTCATCGGATATCAGCCCCGCAAGTCGCTCGACCAGATCCTCGGCGGCGTGATCGATTTCTTCCGCGACGCCCCGACCGCCCCGACGCGGCCCGAGCCGATCGCGGGCTGACCGGCCCGTGCGGTCGCCTCAGCGGGCCCGACGCTCCAGGTCCTCTCGGAGAAGGCCGAAGAACGACTGGACGTCGACCAGCTCGAACCGGTCCTCGGGATGCTTCGCCCGCAGCGCGTCGAACGCGCGGACGACGTCGTCGGGCGACATCCAGACGATGCGATACAGCAGGAAGGCGGGCTCGCCCGCCGGCCGCTTCGCGATCCGGCCGTGGATCAGTTCGGCCGCCGCCTCGGACTGGGTGAAATCCCAGGGCTCGCTGATCAATTCCGTGACGGGCATGCCTTTCCAGAGATGGGTCTTCGGCGGCTTCCCGCCCTGGCCGTGCAGGTCCATCACGATCGTGGCGTAGCCGTCGGGGGCGAACGCATGGAAGGCGTCCTTGACCGCGGCCGTCGGCTGGTCCCAGTCGAGGATCAAGGGCGCGATCGTCATGTCGGCCTCGCGGAAGAACTTGCGGTTGTGCCCGACGAACAGGGGCAGGCTCGATTCCGGGACCAGGTTCGGATTGAAATAACCGTAAGCGTCCGGTCGTCCACACTCTTGACGCGACCTGCGATCTCTACCCCATCCGGCTCGTTCAGCCCGCCTCCTCCAGGATTCGTCGCACCGAGGACCGGCCGATCCCCACTCGTCGCGCGATCTCGGAGTGGCTCACCCGCTCGGCCTTGAGTCGGAGAACCTCCTCGGACTTCAGCGACGCCGTCCGGGGCCGGCCGTGCCGTCGGCCTTCCTTGCGGGCCTGGGCGATCCCTGCCCGGACCCTCTCTCGCAGGATCTCCCGTTCGAACTCGGCGAAGATCGCCAGCATCCCCGCCGTCGCTCGGCCCGCTGAGGTCGTCAGGTCGAGGGCCTCGGTCAGCGACACGAAGCCGATGCCCAGCTCGGTCAGATCCCGGAGCGTGGTCATCAAGTCGGCCACCGACCGGCCCCAGCGGTCGAGACGCCAGACCACGATCACGTCGACCTCGCGGCGACGTGCCGCCATCAAGAGAGACTTCCGCCCCGGACGCTCCTTCGACCCCGAGCCGACGTCCTCGATTTGTGTCGCGGCGACCCAGCCACGATTCTCGATGTAAGTCGCCATCGCCTCGGATTGGAGGCCGAGGGTCTGCTGATCGTGGGTCGAGACGCGGGCGTAAAGTCCGGCACGCATGGGCTGGCCCTCGCTGGCCAAAAACCCCGCCGGGCCGGGACGGTCAAACCCCTCGTTTCACCGCGTCGCGAAGAGCCGCCGGCGGGGTGACCATTATCTATCCCTTTCGGCCGCCCGACGGCCACGGCAACACCCGGCGATCCGGTAGGAGGTCTTCGATCCGGCTGGCCGGGTGCGTGCTCACCCGGTCGAGCACGTCCCGCAGGTAGGCGAACGGCTCGTTGCCCAGGGCCTTGCAACTCTGCACCAGGCTCAGAAGCGTCGCCGCCGTGCGCCCGCCTCGGTCGCTGCCCAGGTGCAGCCAGTTCTTCCGTCCCAGGGCGATCGGCCGGATCGCGTTCTCCGTCGCGTTGTTGTCGATCGACAGGTGCGGAGACTCGAGATACCGCGTCAGGGCGACCCTGTTCGACCGGGCGTAGGCGATCGCCTCGCCGATGGGGCTCTTCGGCATCACCTTCATCGCCTCGTGATCCAGCCACGCCCACAGCGACTCCAGAACCGGCCGCGACCGCTCGCTCCGGGCCGCCATCAGTCGGACATCGCCCCACCCGCCGTCCCGGGCCTCGCGTTCGACCGCGTAGAGGCGGCCGATCCGCGCGATCGCCGCGTGCGATCGGTCCGGGTCGCTGGTGCGAGCTTCGTGGAACTTCCGCCGCGCGTGGGCCCAGCAGCCCACCTCCACCAGGCCGCGCTTGTGCAGGCCGTCGTAGCCGGCGTAGGCGTCGGATTGGAGATAGCCCGACCGGTAGCCCTCGAGGAACCGCTCGGGGCCGGCGCGGCCCCGGTCCGGGGTGTAATCATAGACGACGAACGGGTTGTCGCGGTCGCCGAGGTAGGCCCAGAGCCGGCCGGTCTTGGACCCCTTGCCGTCGTGGTCCTGGACCGTCACCGGCGTGTCGTCGGTGCCGATGACCGCCGAGGTCAGGACCCGGCGGGCCATCGCCTTGACGATCGGCTCGAGGAGTCCGGCGCAGGCGGCCATCCAGTCGCACATCGTCGAGCGGGCCAGCGCGACGCCATTCCGCCGGAAGATCCCCTCGAGGCGATACAGCGGCAGGTAGTCGGCGAACTTGCTGACCGCGACGTGGGCCAGCAGGCCGGCGCCGGGCAGCCCCTTCTCGATCGGCTCGGGGAGCCGCTCGGCGATCGCGACGTGGGCCTGGCAATCCTTGCAGGCATATTTGGGACGGACATGCTCCAGGACCACGAGGCTGGCGGGGATGTACTCGAGCTGCTCGCGGGCCTCCTCGCCGATCCTGCGGCGTTCGGCCCCGCATTCGGGGCAGGCGCGGTCTTCGAGGGGGACGTCGTGGACGATCCGCTTGCGGGGCAGGCTCGCCGACAGCGGCTTGCGGCCGCCGCCGCGGGGGTTCGCCGGGGGCGTGTCGGCCTCCACCTCGGCGGTCGGCCCCGGGGCGGGGACCTCGACGACGTCGGCGGCGAAGAGGAGCAACTGGGCGGGGTCGACCCGCTCGCCCTTCCTGCCGAACTTCTGCCGGAGGAGTCGCTCGAGCTGGTGCTGGAGCTTGCTGATGAGCAGGCCCTGCCGACGCAGGGTCTCGGCCTGCTCGCGGAGCTGGAGGTGGGCGGCGGCCAGGTCGTCGGGGAGCGAGACGTCGTCGGTTCGCATCACCCTATTATACGACGACGCATGATCGCGCGTTGGCGCAACACCGCGAGGCTTTCAGGGCGTGGCGAGGGAATATCGCGGCCGCCGCCGGGCGGCCTTCAGGTCGATCCCGCCGAGCATGGCGGCGAGCTCGGCGGGGGTCCACTCGATCCCCGCGGCGGCGGGATCGGGCCAGCGGAAGGTGCCGACCTCGAGCCTCTTCATCCAGAGGGCGAAGCCGTCCCTGTCCCAATACAGGATCTTGATCCGGTCGCGGCGACGGTTGGCGAAGACGAGCAGATGCCCCGAGGTCGGGTCCTGGCCGAGGGCGTCGCGGGCGACCTGCGCCAGGCCGTCATAGCTCTTCCTGAGGTCGACCGGGGCGGCGGCGACGTAGACGCGGAGGGTCGAAGGCAGGCCGATCATGGGCGGCCCTCGATCGCGTCCACGAGGCGTCGGAGGGTCTCGGCGTCGAAGCCGGGGGCGACGGCAATCCGGCGGCGGCCGTCGAGGATCAGGACCAGGGCGTCGGCGGTCGGGGCGGACTCGGGGGCGACCGGGTCGGCGACCAGGGTGACGGGGACGAGGCGAGGCCGATCGGTCGGGCTCGGGGCGGCGGCGGTGGGCTCGGGCGCGAGGGAGGGGGAGGGTCGGGCGTAGAGGCGCTTGCGGAAGGCGTGGAGGGGGAGGCCGAGGCGGCGGCAGAACTCGGCCTGGGTGAGGCCGCTGCGACGCTGGTCGTCGAAGACCTGGCGCCAGGGGATAGGATCGGCGTAGCGAAGCGGCATGGTGGGCTCCCCGGGCGGGTGGTCGCCCCGCCGAGGAGATCGTCGCCGCGAATCAGGCGACTTTCCAGACGTGGTTCAGCGGACGCTTACAAATAACCGGCCGCGCTGGCGTCGGCCGTGAACAGGTCGTTGGGCGAGGCGGTCGCGTAATAATGGGCGATGAGGTCGGGGTACGACTCGACCAGGTTCGGGTTGATCCCCCAGGCCAGCGGCAGCTTGCCCCGCGCCGGGGAGTCCCACTTCGGCGGCAGGATCTCGTAGAGCGGCATCGTCGAGTCGTAATCGGCCATGAACATCGCGATGTACGTCGTGTCGCCGGGCCCGCGCCGGACGGGCGGGCGGCGCTGGGCCAGCGGCTTCCGCGGGGCCTGACTGTGGAACGACTGGTTGAAGCTGTCGCCGGTGACCGTGTTCTGGTAGCAGCCGAACGGCGAGATCAGCCGCACCGTCTCCCACTCGGTCGGGACGGGGTCGTGCCGGCTGGCGTGGCCGGGGACGGCGGCGTACTTGGCGAACGAGAAGAAGCCGGCCAACTCGGTCAGCTCGCGGCCGGCCGCATGCCGGGCGACCGAATCCAGGATCAGCCGGTAGGTTTCCAGGTCGAGCCCGAGCCGCTGGCCCGGGTCGTCGCCGGGGACCTCGTCGCCCCAGGGGGAGAGGTCGAAGACGAACGACCGATTCTTGACCGCCCAGTCGCGGGTGACGACGTCGCCGAGACCGCCGACGGCCCGCAGCGTGGCGGCGTCCTCGTTCAGAAGCAGGCGATGCGAGGAGCAGCGACCCTTGTCGAGATATTCGCGTACGGCCCACCGGTAGGCGTCGTTCTTCTTGCTGCCGGTCTCTTTGCCGTCGAATCGATTGCGAAGGTCGATGAGGATGGGGAGCTTCCAGGCCTTCAAACGCGACTCGGCCAGCTCGGGGCTGAGGACCACCGCGTCCTCGACGCCCGCGACGGTCGTGGCGACGTTCACGGTCGCCGGGACGGCCGGATCCCAGATCACGGCCCCGCGGAGATGCTCGCGCGCCAGCTCGACCAGGGCGTCGAGGTCGACCGGAGTCGGCGCCCCGCGGACTTCGAGCCATCCTCCCGGGCGGCGGAGGATTTCGAGCCAGTAGTCGGGACGCTTGTTGGCGTTCGACCGGATGTAGACGCGGGGCGAATCTCGGTTGATGATCCCCTGGAGCGTCGCCGCCGCCATCGCCTCGTCGTACGAGGCGGCGTCCCCCCGGGCGGCGAGGGTGTGGGTGATGATCGCGGGCCCCTCGGCGCGGGCGATCGTCCCGGCGGAGGCGATCGAAGCCAGGGCCACGGCGAAGAAACGGTGGGCGCGGCGGGAGTTCATCATGGCGGGGGCTCGCGGGGCGGGGGGAGGAGCCTGCGTCAAGGCGTGGTCCGCGGATCCTCGCCCGACGGCCCGGGCCTGTCAAGGGACGAGCTCCTGGCGTGGGGCCCGGCCATCAGTCGGCCCGACGGTCGGCCCATGTCGCGGGACCGTCCCGACGGGGCGTCGAATCGCCGCCGGGCGACTCTCGGCGCTTGCGTCGCGAGGCGGGAGGACTTACAACCGATTCGGCCTCGTCGTGCGAGAGACCACGGCGGTCGCGGGTGTCGCGCGGCGTCGGTTGCTTGGGGTGGATCGGCCTCGGCGCAGGGGCGTCCGACGGCCTCAGAGACGAGAGAGGGTTGGATGAGCGATCAGAACGTGGCGGCGCGGACGCGCGCGGCCCTCGACGCGGGCGAGGGGATCCTGAGGCTGGCCCCGACCTGGGTGCCCCGTTCCTTCCTGATGCCGGGCGCCCGGCTGAAGCTGTCGCGCGAGGACCTCTACGCCCTCGGCACCCACCGCGGCGGCATCGACGAGCGCTGGTTCTCCTCGACCACGCCCGCCGCGAACGAGGGCGCCCCGCCCGACGAGGGCCTGAGCTACGTCGTCCACGACGGCGCCAAATTCACGCTCCGCGACGCCGTGGGGGCCCACGCCGACGAGTTGATCGGCCCGGCGCTCAACGCCAAGTACAAGCGGTGGCCGGTCTACAGCAAGTTCTTCGACAACCTCGGCCCGATCCCCCACCACATGCACCAGAGCCAGGAGCAGGCCGAGAAGATCGGCCTGGAGGGGAAGCCCGAGAGCTACTACTTCCCCCCCCAGCTCAACTGGACCGGCAACAACTTCCCCTACACCTTCATGGGCCTGGAGCCGGGCACCACGAAGGAGCAGGTCCGCCGCTGCCTGGAGGACTGGAACAAGGGCGACAACGGCATCCTCGACCTGTCGAAGGCGTACCGCCTGAAGCCCGGCACCGGCTGGCTCGTCCCGCCCGACGTGCTCCACGCCCCCGGGTCGCTCGTCACCTATGAGCCCCAGTGGGGATCCGACGTCTTCGGCATGTACCAGTCGCTCGTCGAGGGCCGACGCGTCCCCTGGGAGCTGCTGGTCAAGGACGTCCCCAAGGAGTACCACCAGGACCTCGACTACCTCGTCGAGCAGCTCGACTGGGAGCAGAACGTCGACCCCGAGTTCAAGGCCAACCACTACCTGGAGCCGATCGTCCGCACCGGCTCGGAGCAGGAAGGGTTCGTCGACAAGTGGATCGTCTACGGCACGGTCGCCGGCAAGCAGGTCTTCAGCGCCTGCGAGCTGACCGTCCTGCCGGGCCGCTCGGTCACGATCAAGGACCCGGGCGCCTACGGCCTGGTCGTGGTGCAGGGGAGCGGCCACATCGGCAAGCTCGACGTCGACAGCCCCAACTTCATCCGCTTCGGCGAGGTGACCAAGGACGAGGTCTTCGTCACCCACAAGAGGGCCGGCGAGGGCGTGACGTTCAAGAACACCGGCAGCGAGCCGTTCGTGAGCCTCCGCTACTTCGGGCCCGACGCGCATTCGGACCTGCCGAAGGTGGGCGACTACCTCAAGGTCGGCTAAACTGACGAGGTCCCGGGCTTGAACTCCGGGATGCCCCTCTGCGGGGTCCGTCCGCGAGCCGAGCGGGCGGACCCGGCCGTCGCAACGCTTCGAGGTCCGCCGCATGGTCTTGAACTGGGCCGCGTTCGCCATCGTCCTGCTGTTGGTCCTCGGGGGCCTGTTCGCGGTCCTGATCATGTTCAGCCTCTCGCGGGCGGCCACCGGCGGCGACGTCGACTGGCAGATCGACCGCATCGACCGCAAGCTCGACCTGATCCTCACGCACCTCGGCATCGGCCACGACGAGCACGTCCCCGAATCGGTCATGGCGTTGATACGCCTGGGCAAGACCGCCGAGGCCGTCAAGGAGTACCAGCTGCGGACGGGCTCGCGGGCATCCGTCGCCCGCCGCGAGATCGACCACCTGATCTCGAAGGCCTCCGCCCCCAAAAGTTCGATCGAAGGCGAAGTGTAGACCCGCACGACCCCGCGACCGTCCCGAGGGCTTCCCCGTGATGGATGACCGAGGCTGGAGCGACCCGGACGACGACGAAGATCCGCTGCGCGACGGCGTGAGGGGAGAACTCTCACCCGGAGAGACCCTGCTCTGGACCGAACGCCCGGCGCTCCCTCGGATGCGGCGGATTCGCGCCATGCCGTTGATCTTCGTGGCCGCGTTGACCGCCCTTTCGGGCGTGTCGCTCGCCGCGATGCTGGGGATCATGCCCCAGGGCCCGGTCGACCCCTGGACGCTGCTGACGACCTTCGGCCTGGCCCCGGCGATCATCGGCGGCCTGATCGCGCTCGACCTCTCGCGACGCGCCGGGTCGTGGCTGGCCCGGCGGTGGTCGCTCGCCCGGACGGTCTACGCCCTGACCGACCAGCGGGTCATCATCGGCCGTTACGACGCCCAAGACGGCGGCCTCGACGCCTTCTCGCTGATCCCCGGCATGATCGCCGACACGACCCGCTTCGAGTACTCCGACGGCACCGGCGACCTCTATTTCGAGGGGCTCGACACCCTCGTGCGGGGGCCGATCGGCTTCTTCGGCATCCGCCGGGTCCGCAGCGTCGACCGGCTCCTGCGCGAGACCCTCATCGACCCGTTCGCCCGATGGTGAACCGACTCCCGGACGATCCCCTGACTCTCCCGACGAAACGACGCGCGAGGTGGATTCGATGAGCCCGACCCATACGCACAACTTCCCGAAGCTGCACAACGCCGCCTGGCCCGGAGTGGTCGGCAAGGGGGGCGAGGACGGCGACCCCAGCATCGACCTCGACGTCATGCTCGACCTGACCGCGGCCGCCGCGGTGGACGGCGTCAAGTTCGACGGCTTCGACCTGTTCCTGTTCGCGCCTCACGTCGACATCGACTCGACCGACGACCAGATCAAGGAGCTGGCCGACAAGGCCTCTCGGCGCGGCCTGACGATCGGCTCGGTCGTGGCGCCCGTCTGGCCGCCGACGGGCGGCGGCTCCGCGATGGACGAGGGCGAGGGTCGCAAGAAGTTCCTGGAACAGGTCAAGAAGGGCTGCCGGATCGCCAGGAAGCTCCGCGAGCTGGGCGTGCGGCCCTACGGCGTCGTCCGCTTCGACTCCGCGTGCAGCCCCGAGGCCTGGTCGGCCGACCCCGAGGGGAACCAGAAGAAGATCGCCGAGACCTTCAAGCAGGCCGCCGCCATCGCCAAGGACCACGGCGAGAAGCTCGCCGCCGAGGGCGAGATCTGCTGGGGCGGCATGCACTCGTGGCGGAAGATGCTCGACCTGCTCGAACGCGTGGACGAGCCCGGCGTGGTGGGCTTCCAGGCCGACATGGCCCATACGCTCCTCTACACGCTGGGCGAGAACGCCCCCGAGGACCGGATCCTCCCCGAGGGCTACGACTGGAAGGACAAGCACGTCCTCGACGAGGCCCTGAAGACGCTGACCGACGCGCTCCGGCCCTGGACGCTCGACTTCCACGTCGCCCAGAACGACGCCTCGGTCTTCGGCTCGGGGTCGCACGACCACACCGGCCGCCACTGCCTGGCGAACGACCCCGACGGCAAGCTCGACATCCCCCACCACGCCGGCTTCTGGCTCCGCGACCAGACCGGCCGGCCGACGAGGGCGTTCAAGCACATCTGCTGGGACGGCTGCATGTTCCCCAACGAGGTCATGATGAAGCCCCAGACCTGGAACGACATCCTCGCCGCGATGATCCAGGTCCGCGACGCCCACGGCTGGACCGAGTGAACTCCGCCGAACCCAACCGCCTACGCACATCCCATCAGGTGAGATCATGTCCGAGAAGAAAGCGCTCAACATCGGCCTCGTCGGCTACGGCTTCATGGGCCGGACGCACTCCAACGCCTACAAGCGGGTCAACGACTTCTTCGACGTCGCCTACCGGCCCGTGCTGAAAGCCGTCTGCGGCCGCGACAAGGCCGCCGCGCAGGCGTTCGCCGACAACTGGGGCTACGAGTCGGTCGAGACCGACTGGCGGAAGCTGGTCGAGCGCAAGGACATCGACGCGATCGACATCTGCACGCCCAACAACACCCACGCCGAGATCGCCATCGCCGCCGCCGAGGCCGGCAAGATCATCCTCTGCGAGAAGCCGCTGGCGATGGACCTGGTGCAGGGCCAGGCGATGGTCGACGCGGTCGAGAAGGCCGGCGTGATCAACACCGTCTGGTACAACTACCGCCGCGTCCCGGCCGTGACCCTGGCCAAGCAGCTCATCGACGAGGGCCGGCTGGGGCGGATCTTCCACTACCGCGCCGAGTTCCTCCAGGACTGGACGATCTCGACCGACCTCCCCCAGGGGGGCGCGGGGCTCTGGCGGCTCGACGCCGCCGCCGCCGGCTCGGGCGTCACGGGCGACCTGCTCGCCCACTGCATCGACACCGCGCTCTGGCTCAACGGCCACATCTCGACGATCTCGGCCATGACCGAGACGTTCATCAAGGAGCGCAAGCACACCCAGACGGGCAAGGTCCAGCCGGTCGGCATCGACGACGCCTGCGCCTTCCTCTGCCGGTTCGAGAACGGCTCTCTCGGCCTGTTCGAGTCCACCCGCTACGCCCGCGGCCACAAGGCGCTGTACACGTTCGAGATCAACGGCGAGAAGGCCTCGATCAAGTGGGACCTCCAAGACCTGCACCGGCTGGACTACTTCGACCACGGCGACGACGGCATCCTCCGCGGCTGGCGGTCGATCCACGTCACCGACGGCGACCAGCCCTACATGAAGCACTGGTGGGTGCCCGGCCTTCAGATCGGTTATGAGCATACGTTCGTGCATCAGGTCGCCGACTTCCTGGAGAACCTCGCCAAGGGCGAGTCGACCGCGCCCACGTTCCGCGACGCCCTGGCCACGCAAGCCGTGTGCGACGCCGTGCTCGACTCGGCCGAGCACAAGAAGTGGGAGGCGGTCGTCCCTGTCTGAGCCCCCAGCAAGCACGCCGGCCCTGCGAACCTCTCCACCAACCTCGGCCTCGGGACCGTCGCCATGAAGACCGGAATGAACCTGCTGCTCTGGACCGACCACGTGAGCGAGGCCCAGGACGGCGTCCTGGAGCTGATCAAGGCCATCGGCTTCGACGCGGTCGAGGTGCCGATCTTCAAGACCGACGACCTGGGCGACTACAAGCGGCTGGGCGATCGGCTGCGGGCGTTGGGCCTGGGCGCGACGGCCGTCACGGTGATGGGCGGGCCTGAGATCAACCCGATCTCCGCCGACCCCCGATCGCGGGCGGCGGCCGTGACCTATCTCGACCGCGTGCTGGAATGCGGCCAGCATTTCGGCTGCGAGATCCTCTGCGGGCCGCTCCATTCCACGATCGGCCTCTTCTCCGGCAAGGGGCCGACCGAGTCGGAATTCCAGTACGGCGTCGAGACCCTGCAGCAGGTCGCCGAGAAGGCCGAGGCCCGCGGCATCCGGCTGGCCGTCGAGGCCCTGAACCGTTTCGAGAACTACTTCCTGACCACGGCCGAGCAGACGGCCAAGTTCATCCGCGCGGTGGACCACCCGTTCTGCCGGATGATGTTCGACAGCTTCCACGCCAACATCGAGGAGAAGGACCAGGCCGCGGCCATCCGCCTGGTCAAGGAGGAGACGATCCACGTCCACGTCTCCGAGAACGACCGCGGCACGCCCGGGACGGGCCAGGTGGCCTGGGAGTCGTTCTTCGACGGCCTCAAGCAGACGCATTACGACGGCTACCTGACGATCGAGGCCTTCGGTCTGGCCCTGCCCGCGCTCGCCGCCGCGACTCGCGTCTGGCGGCCCCTGTTCCCCGACGCCGAGGGCCTCTGCCGCGAGGGCCTGGCCTTCATCAAGAAGAACATCGCCTGAACTCCGATTCATCCCCGATCGAGGATCGCCCGCCCATGTCGCAGCGCTTCGCCCGAGGTCTCGCCGCCGCCTCGTCCATGATGGTCTTCCTCGGCGGGGCTCTCGGGGCCTGGCCGGGCGACCCGCAGGCCCCCGCGCAGCAGCCCGCCGCGGCGAAGGGGCAGAACCCACCGCCCAAGCCTCAGCCGCGTCCCCAGGGCCAGCCCCTGGCCGTCGACCCGGCCCTCGTGACCGTCGACGACGGCGACACGGTCGTCATCCACTGGCCGGGCGACGAGGAGACGGTCCGGATCCTGGGCATCGACTCGCCCGAGACCCGCCACGACGCCCACAAGATCCCCTACGACCAGTCCTTCGGCCTGGAGGCCCGGGCCTTCGCCCAGGGTGCCTTCGCGACGGCGACGAAGATCGACCTGGTCCGCTCGGCGACGCTCGATCCCTACGGCCGGACGCTGGGCTATCTGATCGTCAACGGCAAGAACTACTCGGTCCTCATCGTGACGGCCAGGCTCGCTGAGGAGACGGTGACGTTCTACGGCGACAACGGCCTGCCGCAGCTCGCCGCCGAGGTCATGGCCGCGGCGAAGTCGGCCGGCGCCATGCCGTTCGAGCCGCCGCACGTCTTCCGCAAGCGGATGCGAAACGTCGTCGACGGCCCCGCCCCCGCGCCGGCCGCACCTCGGCCCTGAGAGGCCGACCCATGCCCGCCGCCTCGCTGACGGACTCGTACGCCACGCTCTCGGCCATGATCACCCCCGCGCTGTTCATGACGGCGACGGGGTCGTTGATCATCTCGACGTCGAACCGGATGTCGCGGATCGTCGACCGCATCCGCCAGCTCAACCTCGAAGGGGACGACCTCTGCCGGGGCGTGAAGCCGACGGACTTCGTCGAGGACCGGCTGGAGCACATCGCGGTCCAGCTCGACCGGATGATCCTCCGCAGCGACCTGATCCGCCGCACGCTGACGCTGCTCTACCTGGCGATGGCCATGTACGTCGGCACGAGCCTGACCCTGGCGCTCAATACGTTGCTCGGGGGCTGGCTGCTGATCGTGCCGACGACGCTCGCCATCCTGGGGGTGGGCCTGATGCTCGCGGCCTGCGTGCAGCTCATCCGCGAGGCGCACATCGCGCTCCGGAACAACCGGCTGGAGATCCTCTTCTACCGGAAGCTCCGGAACCAGCGCGCATGCGAACCGGCGGCTTCCTCGGGCGAGGAGCCGCCGGTCGCGAAGCTCGGTTGATCGGGTCGGATCAGACGCCGACCTTCTTGCCGCTGCGTTCGGAGCGCTTGCGGCTCTCCTCGCTGAGGTAACGCTTGCGGAGGCGGATCCGCGAGGGGGTGATCTCGACCAGCTCGTCGGACTCGATGTACTCGAGGGCGATTTCGAGCGTGATGTCGCGGGGGGGCTTGAGCAGGATGTTCTTGTCCGAGCCCGAGGCCCGCATGTTGGTCAGCTTCTTTTCCTTGCAGGGGTTGACCACCATGTCGTCGGCCCGGGCGTTCTCGGCGATGATCATCCCCTCGTAGGTGGGATCGCCGGGGGCGACGAACATCGTGCCGCGCTGCTGGAGGTTGTCGAGGGCGAAGCCGACGACCTGGCCGCGGACCATGCTGATCATCACGCCGTTGGCCCGCGAAGGGATCTCGCCCTTGAACGGCCGGTAGTCGTGATAGTTGTGGTGCATGATCGCCTCGCCCTGGGTGGCCGAGATCAGCCGGCTGCGGAGGCCGATCAGCCCTCGCGCCGGGATCAGGAACTCCAGGTGGGCGTAGGCCCCCTTGACGTCCATCTTGCTCATCTCGCCCCGGCGCGAGCCGACCATCTCCATGACCGGGCCGATGTGGCCGTGGGGCACGTCGACGACCAGGAACTCGTAGGGCTCGTGATCGACGCCGTCGATCTTCTTGATGATGACCTCGGGCTTGCCGACCGACAGCTCGTAGCCCTCGCGTCGCATCGTCTCGATCAGGACCGAGAGGTGCAGCAGGCCGCGACCCGAGACGATGAAGGCGTCGAGGTCCTCGGCCTGGTCGACCCGGAGCGCGACGTTCGACTGCAGCTCGCGGTCGAGACGCTCCTTGATGTGCCGGCTCGTCAGGTATTTGCCCTCGCCGGCCAGCGGCGAGTCGTTGACCGTGAAGAGCATGCTCAGGGTCGGCTCGCCGACCTCGATCCGCGGCAGGGGCTCGGTGACCTCGGTGGACGCGATCGTGTCGCCGATGTCGATCGTGGCCAGGCCGACGATCGCCACGATGTCGCCCGCCTCGGCCTCCTCGACCTCGACCCGTCCGAGCTTGTCGAACAGGAGCACGCCGGTGATCGTCCCCGGGGTGACGACGTCGCCCCGCTTCCACATGTTGGCCTTCTGGCCGCGCTTGACCTTGCCGGTCATGATGCGGCCGATCGCGATCCGGCCGACGTACTCGGAGTAGTCGAGCGTCGTGCAGAGCATCGAGAACGGCTTGTCGAGGTCGACGACGGGCCCGGGGACCTGGTCGACGATCAGGTCGAACAGAGGCCGCATGTCGCCTTCGTGGACGCGGGGGTCGTTCGAGGCGAAGCCCGACCGGCCGGAGGCGAAGATGTACGAGAAGTCCGACTGCTCGTCGCTGGCGCCCAATTCGACGAAGGTGTCGAAGATCTCGTTGAGGACCTCCTCAGGGCGGGCGTCGGGACGGTCGACCTTGTTGATGACGACGATCGGCCGGATGTGGCACTCGAACGCCTTGCGGAGAACGAACTTGGTCTGGGGCATCGGCCCCTCGAAGGCGTCGACCAGCACGAGCGCGCTGTCGGCCATCTGGAGCGTCCGTTCGACCTCGCCGCCGAAGTCGGCGTGGCCCGGCGTGTCGATGATGTTGATTTTGACGTCGTGGTACGTGATGGCGATGTTCTTCGCCAGGATGGTGATCCCGCGCTCCTTCTCCAGGTCGTTGGAGTCCAGGATGCGCTCGCCCGTCAGCTGCGAGGCGCGATACTGCCCGGACTGGCGGAGCATCGAGTCCACGAGGGTCGTCTTGCCATGGTCGACGTGGGCGATGATCGCCACGTTCCGGATGTCGTCCCGTCTCTTCATCGTGTTCCTAGCTCGCGTCCCGGTATCGTGGCGTTTGTGCGGTCGATCCCAAACCAGCGGACGACCGAACGCCCCCGTTCCGCCCCGTGAGGGGCCTCCCGGCCGACCTTCGCCGCCGCTCCAGCAATCCGAACCCATCCCCGCGTCTAACAATGGTACGAAGAAACCCCCGTTTTGATCCAGAAGGAAAATGCCGCGAGGCGCATGTTCACCATCCATCACGCCGGCGAAGGGGCCCTGCCCGATGCCCCCGACGCTCCTCGCCGATAACATGGAGGTCCGGGCGTCGACGCCGTCGGTCGCGACCCGAAGCCGTTGATCCGCCATGCGTTTTCGATCGAAGGGTCGTCTGATGGAACATCTCGAAGTCCCCCAGCTGTTCGCGATGCTCGTGGTGATGCTCGCGGCGGCCAAGGTCGCCGGCGCGCTGGCGGAGCGGATCGGCCAGCCGGCCGTGCTGGGCGAGCTGATCGCCGGGATCGTCGTGGGGGGCTCGGTGCTGGGACTCGTGGACCCGCACGTCGAGACGATCCACATGCTCTCGGAGCTGGGCGTCGTGATCCTGCTCGTGGCGATCGGGCTGGAGACGGACCTGGGCTCCATGATGAAGGTGGGCGGGACCTCGGCGGCCGTGGCGGTGGTCGGAGTCGCCGCGCCGTTCGGGCTGGGCTACGTCGGCTGCCGCCTGATGGGGCTGGGCGAGGTGGTCTCGATCATGGCCGGGGCGACGTTGACGGCGACGAGCGTGGGCATCACCGCACGAGTGCTGTCCGACCTGGGCCGGCTCAAGTCGCCGGAAGGGCAGGTGATCCTGGGCGCGGCGGTCATCGACGACATCCTGGGCCTGGTCATCCTGACGGTCGTGGGCGGCCTGGCCGACGGCGGCGCGGTCACGGCCGCCGGCGTGGCGACGGCCACGCTCAAGGCGTTCGGGTTCCTGGCCGGGGTGCTGCTGGTCGGGAAGCTGGTCCTCCCCTGGGTGATCCGCGTCGCGAGCCGGATCGACGTCCCGGGGACGCCGACGATCCTGGCGTTGATCCTGGCCCTCGGCCTGGCCTGGCTGGCCGAGAAGTCGGGCTCGGCCCTGATCATCGGGGCCTTCGCGGCGGGCGTCCTGATCGCCGGTACGGCCAAGGCCCAGGAGATCGAACACGGGGTGACCACGCTCGGTCACTTCTTCGTCCCGTTGTTCTTCGTGGCGGTCGGGGCCTCGGTCGATCTCTCGGCGCTCGACCCGCGTACACCGGGGGCCCTGGCGGCCATCGGCCTGGGCGTGATGCTGACGGTGACCGGCGTCGTCGGCAAGCTGGCGGCCGGCTACGCCCCGTTCTGGTTCCGCGGCGACAAGCGGATCGTCGGCGTCGGCATGATCCCCCGCGGCGAGGTCGGCCTGATCTTCGCCCAGATGGGCCTCGCGAAGGGCGTCTTCAACGGCGGCCAGTTCGGCGGCGTCACGCTCATGGTGATCGTCACCACGTTCCTCGCCCCGCCCCTCCTCAAGGCCCTCGCGCCCGGCGTCCCCGACGCCGTGCCTATCGAAGACGACGACGGCATCGGCGAGCTGGTCAGCGAGGCCTGAACCTCTCGTTCCGAAGGCCCCATCGACGCCTTCCCCCCGCGAGGGTAAGGACGTCGTCGAGCGACAGAGACCATTTTCAGAATCCGTCTCGGAGCGACACGATTCGGCTCCGCAATCGGCGAATCGGATGTATCGTCCTTAATGGGACGAGGCGGCTCGGCGTAGCTTGGTAGTTCTTGGAAACTCGGGGTCAACAGCTACACCTTCCGGGATTTTATGACAGGGTTGGGCATCTCTATGACAATCCTTTCGGTCACGATTCGAGGTCGGGCAAGCATCGCACGAACACATCGAACGGCAACTCTATCGGGGACATCAGCCAGGATGTGCCGTCCTCGAATTGCTTGACGTGCCACAGAGCGACACCGTCCCAAGACGGCCATGAATCCATAGGGAAGACGAAGGTCGGCAGCCACAGCAGGCCGATCTCTCCCGTACCCTCCCAGCCGGCATGCAGGAATGCCGCTCGTGCGGCCTCGACATGGGCCGAGGGATCGGGCAGGAACCGATCGGGGGGTTGGATGAAGTGGAGGTTGTCGATCCACTCGAACGCATAGATCGGGAACGAGGCCATCGCCTCGGCGGGGTAGTCGATCACCGAAGAAGCTGGCACCGAGTATGACATGGTGGATCGCTTCCGGATTGCCCAAATAGCTTCGAGTGGACGAATGCCGGCCCGGCCGGGACGATGGCGGTTGCCACACCAGGCCATCAACCCGGACGGAGCCAGCCATGACATCTTCGCAGCGGTCGCCCGCCCCGTGCCAGTGGTTCGCCCGGCTCGCCTCCGCGCTGGACCGCCGGTCCGCGCACGGCTCGCCCCCTTATTCCTCGGGGCCCTCCTCGTACGCGGGCGGCGGACGGTCACCGCCTGGATCCGCGCCCCCGGGCTGAGCGAGCAATTCCGACCCTGCTACACGGCCGTCGCGGCGGCCGGCAAGAAGGCCGATACGGTCGCCGCTTTCCTCGTTCTCTGGGTCGTCAAGCCGCTGGTGAGGGGAGCTGAGCGGCTAACCCTCGCCATCGATGACACCACGACCGGACGCTGCGGGCCACGTGTCCAGGGGGCCGGCCTTCATCACAACCCGGCCCCTGGCCCGGCCGGCGCGCCGTTCGTCTACGGCCACGTCTTCGTCGTCCTGGGGCTCCTGGCTTCCCACCCCGCCTGGGGTGTGATCGCGCTGCCGCTATCGTCCCGGCTGCATGTCCGCCGGAAGGACCTGCCCGGCTTCCACCCGAGGCATCGGCCGGAATTCCGCACCAAGTTGGCGTTGGCCGTCGAGCTGCTCCGCAGGGCGAAACCGTGGCTGGGCCTGCTCGACAGGCCGATCTGGTTCGTAGCCGATGGGGCCTATGCCAAGGCGGATGTCCTCAATCCGGCCAAGGCGCTGGGGATGACGATTGTCAGCCGACTCCGCAAGGACGCGGCGCTCTATACGGTCCCGGTTCCACCTCCGGAGGGCCGGCGCGGCCGGCCGCGGATCTATGGCGAGCGCCGCATCGATCTGGCGAGGCGGGCGGGGCAACGGCGAGGCTGGTCCGCGTGCCTGTTCGACCTGTACGGAGGGAGGGAGGCCGAGCGGTACAAGACATTCACGGCGACCTGGCGGCCGGCGGGCGGCGCGATCCGGCTGGTGCTGGTGGATGAGCCGACGGGATGGGTGGCGTACTTCTGCACCGACCCGGCGGCCGCGGTCGCGGACATCCTCGGGACGAGAGCCGACCGCTTCAGCCTGGAGATCACGTTCCGCGATTGCAACCAGAACGTGGGGGCGGGGCAGCAGCGGGTGCGGTTCATCCATGCCAGCGTCGGGGCGTTCCAGGTCTGCCTGCGGACGTTCACGATGACCGAGGCATGGGCCTGGGGCCGCGACGAGGGAGATCTGGTGGACCGCTCGGACTCGCCGTGGGGCTCATTGGTGCGGCGGCCGAGCCATGCGGACAAGCGGAGGGCGTGGCGGCGGGAATTGCTCAGCGACGAGATTCATGCGGCTCTACGCCCCGGTGTCGCCGAGCCAGAAATTCAAGCGGCCGTCGATCGGCTACTCAGCCTGGCCGCATAACCGTAAGCGTCTCCCGGAAGGTACGGGTCAACAGATGACGGGGCGAAAAATCAAAATGCGGGGGGCGACTCCGAGGCCGATTTCCTGACATTAAGTCGATAATTTATAACGTTTTACGTCCGATGGCTTTGTTGGTCGAGGGACGAAAGAAGCCAAACCGAAGCCATCTCAGAGCAGGGGCGCGAAGAGTCGGAGGACGTTCTCGGCGATCTCGCGGATCCCGCCCGGCTTGGGCTCATAAATGGTGCAACCGGCGGCCAGGCGCTCCATCCAGCGGCCGACGTCGGCGACCCGTTCGGTCGAGAAGACGTAGAGGGCGACCTCATAGTTCAGGAACAGGCTGCGGTTGTCCATGTTCGCCGAGCCGATCACGGCGAGGCGGTCGTCGAACATCACGGCCTTGGCGTGGAGCATCGTCGGGCGGTAGAGCAGGACCTCCGCGCCGGCCTCGTGAAGCTCGCGGATGTAGCCCTCCCGGGCCAGGTCGGTGATCGGGTGGTTCGACTTCCAGGGGACGATCAGCCGGACGTCGACCCCCCGTCGGGTCGCCAGCACGAGGGCCCGGACGAGCATCTCGTCGGGGACGAAGTAGGGGGTCGCGATCCAGACCCGCTGGCGGGCGAAGAAGATCAGCGAGAGCAGCGACTCGTAGAGCGCATCGCCCTCGACGTCGGGGCCGCTGGCGACGACCTGGACGACGGCATGGCCGGGTCGCGTGACGAGGGCGGGCGGCCTCTCGCCGGGGACCTGAGGCGGGCGGCGCGGGCTGGCCGGGAGGTCCTCGCCGGTCGTGAACTTCCAGTCCGAGCGGAAGAGCCACTCCAGGTCCTCGACGGCGGGCCCGTCGATCGCCACGGCCAGATCCCGCCAGCGTTCCGGGTTGGGGTAGGGGCCGATGTACGAGGAGGCCAGGTTCATGCCCCCCGCGAGCGCCGTGCGGCCGTCGGCGATGGCCAACTTGCGGTGATTCCGCAGGTTCGTCCGGCCCCGGAAGGGGAGGTGGAACATCGGCATGAAGTAGGCCACGCGGCCCCCCGCGCGGGTCAGCGGGGCGAGGGCCCGTCGTCGCAGCCACCACGAGCCGACGTCGTCCAGGAGCAGCCGCACCTTCACGCCCTGGCTCGCCTTGAGCGCGAGGGCCCCGATCAGGGCCACCCCCACGTCGTCGTCCCTGAGGACGAACGTGGTGACGTAGATCGACGACCGGGCCTCGTCGATCAGCTCCATCATCCGCGCGTACGCTTCCTCGCCGGTCTCCAGGAGTTCGACGGCGTTGCCGGGCCGGGCCTCGGGGATGCCGAACGACCGCAGCAGCCGTTCCGTGTCGAGGTCGATGGCGGGCGTCGTGCGGTGCGCCGAGCCTGCGTAGACGGGGGCCTTCCGCGCGGCCATCCGGCGCAGCTTGCGGCCGCCGAAGAAGATGTAGAGCGGCACGCCGACGTAGGGCATCAGGATGACGACGAGCAGCCAGGCCAGGGTGCTGGCCGGCGAGCGCTTCTGGCGGATCAGGTAGGCGAAGAAGACGATCGCCAGGCCGAAGCCGAGCAGGGTCGTCAGCTCGGCCGAGATCCAGTAATACGCCTGCGTCAGGACCTCGCGCACGGTCGGGCCGACTCCTCGCCTCGCGGGCCGGCCGCACGGGACGCAGCCTCGCGACTCGATGCCCCGGCCTGCCCCCTCCCAGGCTACCAGTATCGCGACGGCGGCGTTAGTAGGGCATCGGCCTCGCCCGTTCGAGGAAGGGTCCTGTGGAGGCTTGCTCCCCGCCCCCGATCCCGTTATGACCCATGACGGTGAATCGTCGCCGCCCTCCCGGAGCCGAGTCTCATGCCATTCGCCCGCCGCCTCCGTCCGCTCTCGCTCGCCCTGTTCGTCTGGACGACGTCGACCCTCGCCCAGGAGCCCGCCCCGATGCGGGCGGCCCCCGAGATGCTCGTCGCCCCGAAAGCCCGGCCGGCCGAGGGTTTCCAGGCCGATGGGATGTCGGCCGTGTTCTACGAGGGGATGCCCTGGAAGGGGAAGCGTACCGAGGTCTTCGCCTGGGTCGGGGTCCCCGCGCTGAAGCCCGGTGAGAAGGCTCCGGGGATCGTCCTGGTGCACGGCGGGGGCGGGACGGCGTTCGAGGCCTGGGTGCGCCTCTGGACCGGACGAGGCTACGCGGCGATCGCCATGGACACCTGCGGGACGGTCCCGCGCGGCACCTACGGCAAGTGGGAGCGCCACGAGTCCGGCGGCCCGCCGGGCAACAACTTCGCCGAGGCCATGGTGACGCCCGAAGACCAGTGGCCGTACCACGCGGTCGCCGACGTGCTCCTCGCCCACTCGCTGCTGCGGGCCCGTCCCGACGTCGATCCCGACAGCATCGGCCTGACGGGCATCTCGTGGGGCGGCTACCTCACGTGCATCGCCTCGGGCCTGGACGGCCGGTTCCGCTTCGCCGCGCCGGTGTACGGCTGCGGCTTCCTGGGCGAGGCCTCAACCTGGAAGGCCGAGATCGACAAGCTCGGAGACACCGGCCGTCGCTGGTTGGCGCTGTGGGATCCTTCGCACTACCTCCCCGGAGGGACGATGCCCAAGCTCTGGGTGACGGGGACCAACGACTTCGCCTATCCGCTCGACTCCTTGCAGAAGTCCTATCGCGCGGCGGGGGGCGAGTCGACCCTGGCCGTGCGACTGCGCATGCCCCACGGCCACGGCGGGGCGGGCGAGAATCCCGAGGAGATCCACGCCTTCGCCGATTCCATCCTCAAGGGGGGCCCGAGCCTGGCCCGCGTCGGCCCGCTCACGCGGAAGGGCGAAGGCGTCGAGGCGAGCTATCAGGGGGCGGCCTCGATCGTCCGGGCCGAGTTGCTCGCGACGAAGGACGGCGGCCCCTGGACGGGACGACTCTGGGAGGCCGCGGAAGCCCGCATCGATCCCACGGCCAGGGTCGCCTCGGCGAAGATCTCCGACGGCGTCCGCGCGGCCTTCCTCAACCTCTACGACGATCGCGGGAGGGTGGTCAGCAGCGAACACCTCGAACTCCCGCAGACGACCCCGCGAAGCGACGGCCCCTGAACTTCCGCCAGGAGACGCTGAAATCCGGCGACGAGCGGCCTTAGGAAAATGCCGCGGGTCCAGGGCCGAATGGCATCACCTTTGCGTTACCCGATCCTTCGTCGGACGCGAACCGGGAGACGATGTTCAAGCTCTCCGTCGAAGCGGACGCCCCCGGCAGCTCGCGCCCCCCTCTCCAAACGAAGGAGCCGACGATGTCCGATTCGATCAAAGACAAGGCCCAGGAAATCGCCCACGAAGCCGCCGAGAAGGCCAAGGAAGTCGGTCACAAGATCTCCGAAAAGGCCGGCGAAGTCGGCCACAATCTCAAGGAGAAGGCGACCGAGTTCGGCCACGCCGCCAGCGAGAAGGCCCACGAAGCCGGCCACGCCGCCAGCGAGAAGGCCCACGAAGTCGGCCACACCGTCGGCGAGAAGGCTGAAGAGGCGAAGGAATGGCTGAAGGATAAGACCCATAAGGCCGGCGAGAAGGTCGAAGAGGCCGGCGAAGCCGTCCAGCGCAAGGTCTAAGCTGGACCCACTGAGTCACTCGATTCAAGAAAGCGAAGGCCGGGACGTATTCTCGGCCTTCGCCCATTTCGAATTAAAGCTCCCGCCAGTTCCTATTCTCGGAATGATCGCGCCGGCCCCGGCGACTTATGTAGGCTCTCTATAGCCCGCAACTTGCCCCCAGGCATGCGGCTCGGCTACCCTCGATCGATCGCGATCGTTCTGGGTATCGGGGGAGACAGGGCTCATGGGTGCGGCGATGCGGTTTTGTGCGGGGATCCTGGCGCTCTTGATCGGGATCCCGGTGCTCTCGGCGCAGGAGGCCCCCACGCCTGTCAAAGGTGAGGCCGGCTGGCTCCTTCCCATGCCCGAGGTCGACGCCGATCCCAAGATCCCGACGCTCGCCCAGGTCGTCGGCCACGCCTGGGGCCAGGACGTCTCCAGCGCCTCGGAGATCGAGCATGATCTCATCGCGCTCGCCGCGGCGGCCCCCGACCGGGCCCGCCTCGTCCCCTACGGGCGGACGATCGAGAAACGGCCGCTCTGCTACCTGGTGATCACGTCTCCCGAGAATCTGGCCCGGCTCGACGCGATCCGCGAGGACAACCTCCGGCTGTCGGACCCGCGCAAGACGTCGCGCGACGACGCGCGGCCGATCCTCGACGCCCTGCCGGTGATCGTCTGGATGGCTTACGGCGTCCACGGCGACGAGATCTCCTCGGGCGACGCCGCCATCCTGACGGCCTATCACCTACTGGCCGACCGACGCGAGGAGACGCGGAAGCTGCTGGAGCGGGTCGTGGTCGTGATCGACCCCATGCAAAATCCCGACGGCCGCGACCGCTTCGTGAACTTCCATCGCGAAGGCCGGGGCGTCGAGCCCGACGCCGAGCCGCTCGCCGCCGAACGCGTCCAGCGCTGGGCGACCGGGCGCCACAACCATTACATCTTCGACATGAACCGCGACTGGTTCCTCCAGACCCAGTCCGAGAGCCGCGATCGGATCGCCGCGTACCTCCGTTGGCAGCCTCACGTCCTCATCGACGCCCACGAGATGGGGACCAACAACGAGTACTACTTCGATCCCCCGGCCGACCCCGTCCTCGACCTGATCACCCCTCGCCAGCGCGAGTGGTTCGGTCGCTTCGGCCGGCGCCAGGCGGGTCGCTTCGATCAGTATGGGTTCCTTTATACGAGCCGCGAGTTGTACGACGGCTTCTATCCCGGCTACGGCACAACCTGGCCGGCCCTCCACGGCTCGATCGGCATCCTCTGGGAACAGGCCGGCACGCGGGGCCTGGTCGTCGATCGCGAGGACCAGACCAAGCTCCACTATCACGACGGCGTCCGTCGCCATTACGTGAGCGGCATCTCGACCGTCGAGACCGCGGCGGCCAACGCGCGCGAGATCGTCCGCGACTTCTACGACTACCGAGCCTCGGCCGTCGCCCTCGGCCGCGAGGGGCCTATCCGCGACTATCTCCTGCTTCCCGGACCGACGCCCGCCCGCGCCGCGAAGCTGGCCGATCTGCTGGTGAAGAACGGCGTGGAGGTCCGTCGACTCACGGCCCCGGCCACCGTCAAGGCGCGCAAGGACGCCGAGACGTCGGTGAAGGAATGGTCGGCCCCGGTCGGCAGCTACCACGTGCCGATCGCCCAGCCCGCGGGACGCCTCGCCCGCTCGCTGCTCGACGCCCGTTTCGACATGGGGGAGGCCTTCCGCGAGCGCCAGCTCGACCGCAAGAAACGGCGGCTGGACGACGAAATTTACGACCTCACGGCCTGGTCGTTGGCCCTGACCCACGGCGTGACCTCGCTCGCCGTCGACGGGCCCGCTTCGTTGACGAGCGAGGCCGTCGCCGACCCGAAGGCGACCGGAGACGTGGTCGGGCCGGAGAAGGCCAATGTGGGATATTTGATCCACGCCGAGGACGACGCGGCCATGATCGCGCTCGGGGAACTCCTCCGCGCCGGCTTCCGGGTGCAGGTCCTGGACGAGTCCGTCCGCCTGGGGGGCGTGAAGTTCGCCAAGGGGACGCTCCTGCTGAGGACCATCGAGAACCCCGAAGCCCTCCACGGCAAGGTCCGCGAGCTGGCGACGCGGCTGGGCCTCTCGGTCGCGGCGACCGACACGGGCCTGGTGGACGAGGGGACGGGCCTCGGCGGCTTCCACATCTCCTGGGTGAAGCCCCCCAGGATCGCGATGCTGGTCGACCGGCCGGCCTCCCCGTTCGTCGGGCACACGTGGTACCTATTCGACCAGGTCTGGAAGTACCCGGCGACCCGCGTCCCGGGCGGCGCGATCGCCGAGTTGGACCTGACGAAGTACAACGTCGTCGTCCTGCCCGACGGCCGCTATCCCGGTCCGTTGACCGAGGGCTTCGCGGCCAAGTTGAAGGACTGGGTCCGAAGCGGCGGGACGTTGATCCTCGTGAAAGGCGCCGCGGCCTGGGCGACCGAGAAATCCGCCGGCCTGCTGGCCTCGAGGGTGGTGAAGAAGCCGATCCGAACGGCCGGCGAGCCCGACCCCAAGGCGACCGACGCGGGCGACAAGCCGAAGGTTTCCGACGAGCCCCGGACGGAGGCGGACGAGGAATCGCCCGACCCCGTCCCCGGGGCCTTCTTTCGAGCCGGCGTCTACGACGACCACTTCGTCACGTTCGGATCCCCGTCCGAGATCTTCCCGCTGGTCAACACCGACCTCATCCTGACCCCCCTCAAGCCGGCCGACGGCCGCAACCTGATCACCTTCGCCCCCCGCGACCTACTCGTCAGCGGCTTCTGCTGGCCGCAGACCCTGGAGCTGATGGCCGGCAAGCCCCTGGTCGTCTACCAGGCCCTCGGCAAGGGCCACGTCGTCGCCTTCGTCGACGACCCCAACTACCGCGCCATGACCCCCACCACCCAGCGATTCTTCCTCAACGCCGTCTTCTTCGGCCCAGGCCATTGAACGACGTACGCCCGCAGGCTGGCCTTCCTGAGGGCGGCCCGGCCGATAGGTGCTTTAGCGGAGGGGATTGTCGACGGTCCTAGAATGGGGTCGCAACGATCCGACGAGACCCCTGACAGGAGAGAGCCATGGCGCGCGTCGTACGTTTCCACGAAACCGGCGGCCCGGAAGTTCTTCGGATCGAGGAGCTGGACGTGCCGCCGCCCGGAAAGGGCGAGGTGCAGATCCGCATCAAGGCGATCGGGTTGAATCGGGCCGAGGCCATGTTCCGCCGCGGGCAGTATCTCGAAGATCCGAAGCTTCCCGCGCGTCTTGGTTACGAGGCGGCCGGAACTGTCGAGGCGGTCGGGCCGGACGTCCAGAAGATCAAGGTCGGCGACGTGGTCAGCGTGATCCCGAGCTTCTCGCTCAATTCGTACGGCCTCTACGCCGACCTGGCCAACGCCCCCGCCTATGCAGTGGTACACCACCCGGCCTCGCTTTCCTGGGAAGAAGCCGCCTCGGTCTGGATGCAGTACGTCACGGCGTATGGGGCCCTCATCGACATCGGCGGCCTCACGAAGGGCGACGCGGTAGTGATCCCCGCCGCCTCCAGCAGCGTGGGCCTCGCGGCCATCCAGATCGCCAACCGCGTCGGCGCGATCCCGATCGCCCTGACGCGCGGGACGTCGAAGCGGCAGGCCCTCCTCGACGCCGGGGCGGCCCACGTGATCGCGTCGGACGAGCAGGACCTGGTCGCCGAGATCCTGAGCCTGACCGACGGCAAGGGGGCCCGCGTCGTCTTCGATCCCGTCGGCGGCCCCACCGTGGAGAAGCTCCTGCAGGCCACCTCGAAGCTGGGCATCCTCTTCCTCTACGGCGCCCTGAGCACCGAGCCGACGCCGCTGCCCCTGTTCGAGGTCCTCGCCAAGTGGGTCACGATCCGCGGCTACGTCATGATGGAGATCACCAGCGATCCCAAGCGGCTGGAGCGGGCGGTCCAGTTCACCAACGAAGGGCTCGCCGGCGGCAGCCTCAAGCCGATCGTCGCCAAAACCTTCCCGCTCGACGAGATCGTCGACGCCCACCGCTACCTGGAGTCCAACCAGCAGATCGGCAAGGTCGTCGTGACCGTGTGAGCGGTCCGCGATCCGGCGTACTCCAACGGCGGACGGGAGTTCGAGAATCCGGCCCAACTTCCGTCCTTCCTCCCTTCATCTCCGAAGCTCTTTCCCTTCCTGCCGGCTGTTCTGGCCCTGGCATCACTGGCACGACATTTCGTGCGGATCTTGATCACTTCACGCGGTCGCTGAAGCTTCAGCGAGTCCGTCGGGATGCCGGCGCGGGGCGATTCCGTCCGACGCCGCCCCCCTTGCGCCGCGTTTTTTCAACCCGGGCACGTGAATCGCGTAAAGCCGGATCCATCAAGTGATTTCTTTCCGTCTTCGCCTAGCGGCCTGTCGCGCCGCGAGGACGGCGGGTCACGATCAAGGACTTCGAAGATGGACGAGATGAAGGTGGCCCGCGGCCTGGGCTGGTTCAGCATCGGCCTGGGCGTGGTCGAGGTCGTCGCGGGCCGGCAACTGGGCCGAGCGTTGGGCATGGAGGACAAAAGCTGGCTGCTGCGCGCCTTCGGCGTCCGCGAAATCGCCGCGGGCGTGGCCATCCTCAAAATGGATCAGCCGCGCGCGGGAGTCTGGGCCCGGGTCGCCGGCGACGCCCTCGACCTGGCGGCGTTGGGCTCGGGATTCACCCCGGACAATCCCAGGAAGGCGAACCTGGCCGCGGCGACCGCGGTGGTCGCCGGGATCACCTGGCTGGACTACTGGTGTGCGAAGCGGCTCCACAGCGGACGCCCCCACGGCTCCCTGAGCACGCACCGGCGGTTCGTCGCCGACGGTTCCAGCCGCCGCCTGGCTTCCGGGGATTTCCCCGCGCGGAGCCGTTGAGCGGCCCAGGCTGCAAGCTCCTGAACTTCCTCATGCTCGTCGCGAATATTCCCCACCCACCTCGATCATCCAGGAATCGACTTCAATGAGAGCCCTCTGCTGGCACGGAAAGAGCGACGTCCGCGTCGATACCGTGCCCGACCCCAAGATTCAGGATCCGGGCGACGCGATCGTGCGGATCACCACGACGTGTATCTGCGGGTCGGACCTCCACCTCTACGACGGCTTCATGCCCACGATGGAAGCCGGCGACGTGCTGGGCCACGAGCCCATGGGCATCGTCGAGGAGGTGGGCAAGTCGGTCACGAAGCTGAAGCCCGGCGACCGCGTCGTCGTCCCCTTCACGATCTCGTGCGGAAGCTGCTGGTTCTGCGAGCGGAAGATGTACTCGCTCTGCGACCGGTCGAATCCCAACGCCGAGATCGCCCGCAAGGCCATGGGGCAGTCGCCGGCCGGGCTCTTCGGCTATTCCCATATGCTCGGCGGCTTCCCCGGCGGCCAGGCGGAGTACCTCCGGGTCCCCTTCGCGGACGTCGGACCGGTGAAGATCCCCGACGGCCTGCCCGACGAGAAGGTCGTCTTCCTCTCCGACATCTTCCCGACCGGCTACATGGGCGCCGAGAACGCCGAGATCGAGTCCGGCGACACGGTCGCCGTCTGGGGCTGCGGCCCCGTGGCGCAATTCGCCATCCAGAGCGCCTGGATGCTCGGTGCAGGCCGGGTCATCGCCATCGACCGCGTGCCCGAGCGCCTGGAGATGTCCCGGAGGCACGGCAAGGCCGAGACGATCAACTTCGACGAGGTGGGCGTCTACGACCAGCTCATGGAGATGACCAAGGGCCGCGGGCCCGACCGCTGCATCGACGCCGTCGGGGCCGAGGCCCATTCGACCGGGGCCGTCGACGCCGTGCTCGACAAGGCGAAGACGGCGGTCGGGATGGCCACCGATCGCGCCCACGCCCTGCGCGAGGCCATTATGTGCTGCCGCAAGGGGGGAACCGTGTCCGTCCCCGGCGTCTACATCGGCTATCCCGACAAGATCCCCTTCGGGGCCGCAATGAACAAGGGGCTGACCTTCAAGATGGGCCAGACCCACGTCCAGCGCTACACGCAGCCGCTGCTCGAGAAGATCCAGTCGGGGCACATCGACCCGTCCTTCGTGATCACGCACACGGTCCCGCTCAAGGACGCCCCGCAGATGTACAAGACGTTCAGCGACAAGAAAGACGGCTGTATCAAGGTGGTCCTCAAGCCGTGACGCGGGTTGGACCCGCCTGGGAGCCCCGGATTCAGAGTCCGCTCAGCGGGTCTTCTTGGCTGACTTGCGGACGGTCGGGGCGTCCCCCATGTTCAGGGTGCGAGCGTAGTCCTCGTCGCGGAAGATGTGCAGCGGATCGATCCCCACGACCGTGTAGCTGACCTCTTTCTGGGCGGGCTCGCCGGCCAGGCTCAACCCCACCTTGAACGTGTGCCCCTCGGGGTCGGAGGCGTCGGAGGCCACGGAATAGCTCGACAGCTTCTGGCCGGCCTTCCACTGGAAATCGACGAAATCGATCGGGGGCTTCGCCGCGGCGAGGGTCGAGACGGGCCGGCCGGCCTTCCACGCGTCGAGCCCGGCCTCCAGAGCCTTTCGCGCGTCCTGGACCGAGGTCAGGGGGGCCGAAGGATCGCCGCAGCCGGCCATCGGGAGCATCAAGATCAGGCTTGTGAATGCGAATCGCATCGATCGCTTCCGGGTCTATCATGGGTGAAGACGAAAAGCTCGTCCGCGAATTGGGCGCGCCGCGAGGGCGTGGCGCGGACCGGTCGCGGACGAGTTGAAAACCGGTCAAACGCGGATCAGTAGGCGTCGCTGGAGATGACCTCGCCGCCGTTGCGAGTCCCCAGGGCGCGCCAGGTTTGCAAACCGACCGAGGACTTCACGAAGCGGACCGAGCCGTCGCCCATCATCGCGTTGACGCCGCCGGGGTGCAGGCTGGAAGGCGGCACCTGCATCGGCATGTTGGCCATGCTGCCCGCGAAGCCGACCCCCGCGCACGTCTTGCCGTTCGGCACGCCGACGTGGTTGTAGGAGGTGCAGCACATCTCGCCCATCACCCAGCTCATCCCCTGGCGGCGGGTGAGCCGCGTCGTGGTCAGCGGATTCAGAGCCTCGCAGTTCTGATTGGTCGCCTCGAAGCCCGTCGGCGACGGGGTGATCGTCCCCGACATCACCAGCGAGTCGGAGCGGGCGTTGCCGTCGTTCACGTCCTTGCCGCGGATCTTCTCGCTGAAGAAGGCGGTCGAGGTCAGGCCGTCGGTCACGTCGGCCAGCTTGACCGCGCTCAGGTAGTAGAAGATCCCGGACGGCTTCGCCGTAGCGTCGACCGCCGTGGGGACGGACTCGCTGAGGTCGCACGCCCAGGTGTTCAGGTTCCCCAGATAATTGTTGGCCCCGGGCCACTGCGAGGTCAGGTTCCCGCCGGCGTCGGACGGGCAGAGGAAAACCGAGACCTGCGTCAGCGAGGACGTCTGGTTCTCGCGGTTTGGGTTCTGATACGGCGGCATGAACGCCACGTCGCCGGCCATCCCGGGCGTTTCCGGAGGGAGGAAGAAATTGATGGAATTGAACAGGTTGCCCTGCTCGATGTACATCAGGAGTTGACTGTGAACCGACCAGCGGGCGTAGGTCGCCGAGCCCGGGAGCGAATCGACGTAGTTCTTCCCCTTGCCGAACGGCAGCACCTGGAACGTGCTCGCGTAATTGTGGACGGCGAGGCCGATCTGCTTGAGGTTGTTGGTGCACTGAGACCGACGCGCGGCCTCGCGGGCCGACTGGACCGCCGGCAAGAGGAGCGCGATCAGGACGGCGATGATGGCGATGACGACGAGCAACTCGATCAGCGTGAAGCCGCGATTTCGACGGATCATCAAGTGATCCTCCTGGAACGAAGGGATGATGACGGATTCGGATCGCCTGCGCCGCGGCGGCGACCTCGTATGAGTTGGCATCCGTGGCGCGACGCGGTGGGCGAGAGCCGATCGGGCTCACTTTCAGCGTGTGGGCCATGACGTCGATGAATCCGACCGACCGTGGGCTGCTGCCTTGAACGGGGCACGAGCCGTCAGACCTTCAGACGCCGGATTCCGGAGGGGGATCGATCTGAGAGGCCTGATCAATCGGACGAAACTTCGTCGCCGGGCGGGAGATTGGATGAGATTGTGAGGAGTCGAGGCCGTGGTCGGCCTGAGTCCACAGTTCCTGTCGGGGTGGGATCTCCCAGCTCGTCGTCGGGGGCGGTGCATCCGCCGGGGCGGTGCGGCACGAACCCTGGCAACGCGGGACGGGGGTCGCGGGGACGGGCTCCGCGGTCTCCTGGATCGACACGATCGTCCTCGCCGACGGGGCGAAGAGGCGTCCCGGGCCTGTCGGGGCGGCTCCGCCGCGGCAACCGGCCCTCGCCGGCTGCGCGCCCGTCGCCAAGGCTATGATCGCGAGCGCAACCGTCGCCGACGCGGCTCGCCGAACGCGGCCCGGGCGAGCCGGGGGATTCATCCAGGAGGGGATTTGATTTATCATGTCGGTCGGCGATCGTCGTAACGATGGGCTGAAGGACGACCCGCCCACGAGCCTCGAACGCCTGCCTCGGCTCAACCCAGATAGGCTATCAGGTCGCTCGCAAGGACCACAAGATCAAGAGTGCATCCTGCGGCAGGTCGAACGGGATGATCCGAGCCGGTCGCGTCGTCATGGGGCCGATCTTCGGCGGCTTGTGCGTCGCGTCCCTGCTCGCGGGCTGCGAATCGCGTCCGATCCCGACCGTCCTGGTGCCCGATGCAGCCGGCGCCCGGCTGGCCGTGGAACGGGCGATGGAGTTCTGGAAAGAAGGCAGGCCCACGGGCGTCGTCGAGGCGACGAGGCCTCGCATCCAGGTCGTCGATTCCAGTCGCAAGCCGGGCCAGACGGTCGCGAGCTATCGGATGCTCGCCGAGTCGGCCTCGCCTCGTGAGAGGACGTTCAGCCTGAAGGTGAGTCTCCATCATCCCGACGAAGAGGCCGTCGTGCGCTTCCTCGTGATGGGCGCCGACCCGATCCTGATCTTCCGCCAGGAGGATTACGATCTGATGATGCACTGGGAACATAAAATGGACCCCGACGGGGACGACGCCCCGAGCCCGCCGCCCGTGCGTCCTTGAGTCCCGACGCGATCGAGAGGAGGCCCATGCCAGCGCCCGATGCTCCCCCAGATCGCTCCGCGATGACGACCGCGGGCGGCAAGGCGAAGGCTCCGCACGCGGTCCCCTGGGCGTTGACCGCCGTCTGGGTCCGGGCACGGTTCTTCGTCGCTCTCGCGGTGGCCTTCGTGGTCGTGGGCCGGTGGGACCACATCCGCACCTACTGGGATCACTGGACCGCGCCGGCGGCCCGGGACTCGGCGATGGGGGCGATCTCCACGGACACCGAGTATTTCTGCCCCATGGAGCCGGGCGTGGTCTCGGATTGGCCGGCCAAATGCCCCATCTGCCACATGGCGCTGGTGCGACGCAAGAAGGGGGACATGGGGCCCCTGCCCAACGGCGTGGTCGCCCGCGTCCAGCTCTCTCCCGAACGCATCATGCTCGCCGGGGTCCGGGCGGCGACCGTGCAATACAGGCCGCTCGCGAGGGAGATCCGGCTGGGCGGCTCGGTTTCGGTCCAGGACGGGCGGATCACGCTCGCGGCCGAGACGAGTCCGGAAGAGGCCTCGTGGCTCGAGCCGGGACAGGCGGCGAAGGTCACGCTCGACCCGTCCGATGGTTCAGATCCGAAGTCCGGCCGGGTGATCTCGGTCGACTCGCAGACGCGGGTGACGATCGAAATCTCCGGGGGGGTCGCCGATCGCGGCGGGTTCGCCGTCGCGGTCGTCAGCGTGCCGATGGCCGGCCGCGAGCCCTTTCGCTCGATGCCGCGCGGCGAGCCGTCGATTCGCCCCGGCGATCCGAGGTCGGTCTTCGTGTGCCCCGATCATCCCGGCGAGATTCACCTCCAGGCCGGACGCTGCCCCCGGGACGAGAAGCCGCTGGAGCGGACGCGGCTTGCGGCGAATCAGGTGCTGGGCTGGTGGTGCCCTATGCATCCGAAGGTCACGGCCGACGTCGCCGGTCGCGAATGCGCGGAATGCGGCGGGATGAAGCTCGTCGCGCGAATCGTCTCATACGGTCCCGTCGGACAGGTGCTCGCCGTGCCGGAGTCGGCCGTGATCGACACCGGCGCCCGGCGACTCGTCTACGTCGAAAGCATGCCGGGCACGTTCGACGGGGTGGAAGTCCGTCTCGGCCCTCGCTGCGGCAACGATTACCCGGTCGTCGAGGGCCTGGAAGCCGGCTGGCGCGTCGCCGAGGCCGGGGCCTTCCTGGTCGACGCCGAGACGCGTCTCAATCCGAGCCTCGCCGCCGCCTACTTCGGGGCCAAGCGCGGTGAGCCGGCCGCCGCGGCGCCCGCGACGGCGAACCCTGCCAGCCGAGAATCCCGGGCGATCGACGGATTGGAGCCGGCGGATCGGGCGCTCGCGCTGGGCCAGAAGGTGTGTCCGGTGACCGGCAAGCCGCTCGGCTCGATGGGGACTCCCGTGCGGGCGGTCGTCAAAGGACGGCCGCTCTTGCTCTGCTGCGACGGCTGCGTCGACGCCCTGAACGCCCAGCCTGAAAAATACCTCGCCAAGCTCAAACCGGCCCCTTCCCCCGCTCATCACCCATGATCGATCGAATCATCGCGTCTTCGATCCGCCGGCGGGGGGCGGTCGTCCTCGTCAGCCTGTTCTTCGCGGCGGCGGGCGTTTACGCGATGCGGATCACGCCCATCGACGCGATCCCGGACCTGTCCGAGGACGCCGTGATCGTCTACGCCGAGTGGGCGGGGCACGCTCCGCGCGAGGTCGAAGATCAGGTGACGTATCCGCTCTCCCTGGAACTCCAGGGCCTGAGGGGTGTGCGCTCGGTGCGGACGTCGAGCGACTTCGGCATGACCACGATCCAGGTCATCCTCGACGGCTCGACGAAGGTCGCCGAGGGCCGCCGCCTCGTCGGCGAGCGTCTGGCCAGGGCCGGCGCATCTCTCCCCCCGGGGATCGCGCCCAAGCTGGGGCCGGACTCCCCGGCGACGGGCCAGATCTACTGGTACAGCGTGGAGGCGCAAGGGATCGACCTCGGCCGCCTCCGCGCCGTCCAGGACTGGTACGTGAAGCCCCAACTCGCCTCGGTCCCGGGCGTGGCCGAGGTCGCCAGCGTCGGGGGATACCCCATCGAGTATTCGGTGGCCGTCGACCCCCTCCGCCTGCGCGCCCGCGGCGTGACGCTGCACGAGATCGAGTCGGCCGTGGCCCGCTCGAACTCCTCGGTGGGCGGCCACGCCGTGCAGAAGGGAAACGCCGAATACTTCGTCAGCGGGATGGGCTGGCTCGGGGCCGGTTCGCCCGACGGCGGCGCGGCCGTCGTGCGGGACCTGGAATCGGTCGTCCTGGCGGCACCGGGCGGGCGTACGGTCCTCCTGAAGGACGTCGCCGACGTCTCCATCAGCCCCGGCCCGCGACGCGGGGTGCTGGAGAAGGACGGCGGCGAGATCGTCGGCGGCGTCGTCCTCATGGCCTCGGGCGAGAACCCTTTGGAGGTCACACGCCGGATCAAGGCCCGGATCCACGAACTGGAGGCGGGCTTGCCGCGGGGCGTGTCGATCCGGCCTTTCTACGATCGCACGCCGCTGATCGAAGGGGCGATCGACTCGGTCCGGAGGACGATCATCGAGGCGATGATCACTGCGACGATCTGCGTCCTGGTCGTCCTGCTCCACGTGCGGACCTCCTTCGTCGTCGCGGTTACGTTGCCGCTCACGGTCCTCGGATCGTTCCTGATCATGGAGGCGCTGCGGCGCGTGGGACTGGTCGACGTCCCGCTCAATATCATGAGCCTGGCGGGGATCGCCATCTCGATCGGCGTGCTCGTCGACTCGTCGGTCGTGATGGCCGAGAACGTCATGCACCGGCTTCGCGAGCATTTCGGCGACCGTCCCGCCCGGGGCGACCTGCGCGCGATCGTCCTGCCGGCGTGCCTCGAGGTGGGTCGGCCGATCTTCTTCTCGATCCTGATCATGCTCCTCTCGTTCCTGCCCGTGTTCGCCCTGGGGGGGATCGAGGGCAAGATGTTCCGGCCCCTCGCCCTGAGTAAGACGCTCGCGCTGGCGACCGTCGCGGTGCTCGCCGTGACGCTCGTGCCGGCGCTTTGCTCGATTCTCATACGGGGGCGGATCCGCAGCGAACAGTCCAGCCCTCTGGTCCGCGGGGTGATCGACGTCTATCGGCCTGTGCTCTCGTATCTGCTCGAAGCTCCCGGAGCCCTCGCATGGGTTATCGGCATGACCTTCGTGGTGGGTTTGGCGCCCGTGGGCAATCGCCCCCTGTTGCTGGCCTGCCTGGGAGCGTCGCTCCTGGCCGTGGGGCTGGTCGTCGTCGGACGTCTAGGACGGGTCGCGGCGATGGGCTCGCTCGTGCTCGTCGCCCTCGCGGCCGAGTCGAGCATGACGCCGATCGCCCGCGAGTTCCTCGTGCCCATGGACGAGGGGATGATCATGGACATGCCGATCACCGTGCCGAGGGCCTCCGTCGCGCAGTCGGCCGACGACCTGAAGGCTCGCGACATGATCCTCTGCCGGTTCCCCGAGGTCGACATGGTCGTCGGCAAGGCCGGCCGGGCCGAGACGCCCACCGACCCCGCCCCCATGGACATGATCGAGACCATGGTCAACTTCCGCCCCCGCGACCTCTGGCCGCGGAGGTCGATCGACCTCGGCGACGCGACGCGGCAGGTGGCGCGAATCCTCGACGATCTCGTCGCCAGGAAGCTCATCACACAGTCGACGGGGAGCGAGTCGGCCATCGAGCCTTGCCTCGCCGCCGTGATGCCCCGTTTCGACGTGCAGATGCGTGAGTACGCCTACCTGCGGAACGCCGAGTTCCTGCGTGGGGAGGCCGCGGCGCTCGGTCCCCCTTCCCACGACGGCCTCACGGCGGGCCAGCTCGCTCTCTGGCGCGACCACGTGAAGGACCTCGACGCCGACCTCGTCGAGCGCGGTGCGGAAGTCTTCACCAGGCTGGCCATCGAGGACCTGCTGGAGCGCACGGGTTCCACGGACCCCGAGATCGACGCGGGCCTCGCCCAGCTTCGCTCTCATCGCGAGAAGCCGGCCGTCGTCCCGCCGCATCACGGTCCAAGCAACGATCGTCACTCCATGAGCCGCACGCCCCAGGCCCCCGCGCTGCCGGGACTTCCCCAATTGGAGGCGATCCAGGAGACGCTGAGTTCCGAGTTCCGCCGTCGCCTGATCCTCTGGCGGAAGGAGCGGGCCGACCTGGTCGGCTTCGGCTCCGAGCTGGACCGTGCGGTGCAGGTGCCCGGCTGGTCGAACATCTGGACGATGCCGATCCAGAACCGGGTGGACATGCTGGCGACAGGCGTAAACACCACCGTCGGCGTCCGGGTGCTGGGCCGCAGCGTCGAGGACGTCGTCGCCGTCTCCGAGGCGATCGCGAGGGAGTTGAAGACGCTGCCGGGGGCCGCGGACGTGGTCGCCGACCCGATCCGCGGCAAGGGCTATTTGGCAATCCGGCCCGATCGCCCCAAGGCGGCCCGACTGGGTGTGAGCGTCGGCGACCTGAACGACGCGGTCGAGATCGCGCTGGGCGGTCGGATCGCAACCTCGACGGTCGAGGGTCGCGAGCGACGACCGGTCCGCATCCGCTACGCCCGAGACTTCCGCGCGGACGAGGATTCCGCCGCCAAGATCCTCGTGCCGACGGCCGCCCGCGGCCCCGACGGTCGGCCCCGGTTCGTCGCGTTGGAGCAGGTGGCGGACGTCCGAATCGGCGAAGGGCCGGCCACCATCAAGGGCGAGGACGGACTCCTGCGCAATTACGTCCGACTCAACGTGAAGGGCCGCGGGGTCGTCGACTTCGTCGAGGAGGCCCGCCGCGTCGTGTCGACCAAGGTGGCCCTGCCCATCGGGGTCGCCGTGGACTGGACGGGTCAGTTCGAGCACGAGGTCCGCGCCCGCAGGACCCTCCTCATCGTGCTGCCCGTGATCTTGCTGCTCATCCTGGGGATCCTGTACTGGACGTACCACGACCTGGTCGACGCCGCGCTCATGCTCCTGGCGGTGCCGGGCGCGATCGCGGGCGGCGTGTTCTTCCAGTGGCTGATGGGCTTCCCGTTCTCGGTGACCGTCTGGATCGGCTATCTCGCCTGCTTCGGGATGGCGACCTCGACGGGGATCATCATGCTCGTCTACCTCCGAGACGCCGTCGCGCGGCACGGCGGATTGGAGGGGATGACCCCGGGAAGCCTGCGGCTCGCGACGCTGGAAGGGGCCGTCCACCGGTTGCGGCCCAAGCTCCTGACCGAGGGCACGACCATCCTCGGCCTGGCGCCCGTCCTCTGGGCCGACGGTCCCGGCGCCGACGTGATCCGCCCCATGGCGGCGCCGGTCCTCGGCGGCCTCCTCATCGCCGACGAGGTCATCGACCTGCTCCTCCCGGTGCTGTTCTACCACGTCCGGAAACGGCGATTGGGCCGTTTGGACGCTCGTCCCGAACCACCGGCCGACGCGGGGGTGGTCGCCGTCGCTCGCGCCGAGGGGCGGCTCGCCGACGGCCGCGTTTCAGAATCGGCTTTCCAAGCCCGGGAAAAGGGTTAGAATTTCAGAGGTCGGCGGGATGGCATCGAGGCCGAATGGGCTGCCATCGATCTTGCCGAGCCTTTCGGGGACGTAGCTCAATTGGGAGAGCGCCTGGTTTGCAACCAGGAGGTTGAGGGTTCGATCCCCTTCGTCTCCACTCCCCCGAGACTTTCCGCACATCCCGGAATCAATCAATTCGTCGTGACTTTTCGGGATTCGCGCACGAAGCTCGGATCGACGAAGATCCCGAAGCCGGGGCCCGACGGCACCCGGATCATGCCGGCCTCGACCTTGAGCGAGGACGTCTCGCTGCTGATCGGGACGTCGGCGCTCCCTTTGTATTCGGTGAAGGGGACGGGGTTCGGGATGCAGGAGGCGAAATGGGCCGCGTCGAGGTAGCCCAGGCCCGAGCCCGACATGTGCGGGGTGCAGAGCATCCCCGCCTCATGGGCCATGCGGGCGACGCGCATCGATCGGATGAAGCCGCCGTAGTAGTGCAGGTCGGGCTGGACGACGTCGACTCCGCGATTGGCGATCGTCCATAGGAAGCGGTCCTCGCTGAACTCCTGTTCGCCCGCGGCGACCGGGATCCGGAGCGCGTCGGCGACGGCCTTGGTCTCTTCCAGGTGGTCGAACTGGCAGGGCTCCTCGTAGAAGGCGTATTCGTGCTCCTCCATCAGCCGGCCGATCCGGATGGCCTCGGTCGCGTCGTACGAGCTGTTCGAATCGGCGTAAAGAGTCATGCCCGCGCCGAAGGTCTTGCGGACGAGCGGGATCAGGGCCTCGGTCCGGCCAGGTCGGGAGTCGACGTTCTTATTCATCCGACCGCCGAGGCGGAACTTCAGCGCCTTCGCGCCGCTCTCGGCGACGATCTCCTGGAGATAGGCGACTTCCTCTTCCGGCGAGTTGCCCCGATTGCCGCTCGCTCGGTAGACCGCGATGTCGCGTCGGAGCGTCCCGCCCAGCAGGTCGCCGAGCGACTTGCCCGCAACCTTCCCGATCAGGTCCAGGACGGCGAATTCGGCCGCCGCGACGCAGACCCAGAGGGCGAGGCCCTGGTACTTGTAGTTGTCGTCGTGGCGGTAGAGTTCCCAGAGCAGGCCTTCCAGGTCGCGGGCGTCCTTGCCCACGAAGAACGGGGCGACCCGGTTCAGGAAGATCGGGTACGTGTGAATCATGTGCATGGAATTGGGGATCGCGATCCCTTCGGCCCCGTCGCTCGACCTGACGCGGACCAGGAATTCGCGGCGGTTGCGGAGCAAATCCACCGATGTGATCCGGACCGGATCCTTGAGCCCGTCCGTCCTTAAGACGGGGGCTTCCGCGACCCTGGCGATTCGCTCGGCGGTCGCCCGCTGAGCCTCGTCGGCTCGACTGCGTCCGACCCCCCAGGGCAGGACGGAGGTCCCGAGCGCGGTTTTCAAGCAGGCACGTCGGCTCTGTCGCATATCCCGGCTCCTGAGACGTGAAAAATCCGCGTCGAGCAAAGCGGTCGAACGATCCGGATCCGCTGTGAGCGTAATCCTCCCCGAGCCGCCGTGCCAGCCGAGGCCCGGCCGCTCCTGATCGAGGCGAGTCGATGATCGCGGTGGCGATACGGTGCCGGCGCCTCAATATCTCGGGACCGACGGCGAATAGGAGCGAGGCCGGCCGTCGACGTTTTGTTAGCTGAGTCGGTCGGCGCGCGGCACTTCGTCATTCGGCCGAAAACAAACCAACCGGATACCTCGGAACTTGCCATGAATTCGACCACGGCCGCGATCCTCCTCAGCCTCGGCATCATCCTCGGCGGCTCGGCCGTGCAAGCTCAGCAGACGCCCCGCCCAGCGGAGACTGCAAGCCAAGCGGCCGGGGTCGTGGATCTGGCGGGAGTCGACGCCTACGTTCACGAACTGATGGCGAAGCGGCACGTCCCGGGCGTCTCGATCGCCGTGGTGCGAGAAGGCCGGGTGGTCCTGTCGAAAGGATACGGCCTGGCGAACGTCGAGCTGTCTGCGCCGGCCACGGAGCGGACCGTCTACCAGCTCGCTTCGGTGACCAAGATGTTCACGGCGACGGCGATCCTGATGCTGGTCAAGGACGGCAAACTCGCCCTCGACGACAAGCTCCCGGAACGCCTGGGCGACCTTCCCGCCGCCTGGGATAAGGTGACGATCCGCAACCTGCTGAACCATACTTCGGGCATCAAGAGTTATACGGCGGTCGCGGATTTTGCGAAGACGATGCGTAAGGATTACACCCGTCGCGAGATCCTCGACCTCGTCGCCAAGGATCCGTTGCAGTTCCCTTCCGGCGAAAAGTTCGAGTACAGCAACACCGGGTATTTCCTGCTCGGGATGATCATTGAGAAGGTGGCCGGCAAGCCCTATGGCGAGTTCATGTCGGAACGCATCTTCCGGCCCTTGGGCATGACGGAGACCCGCGTGAACGACCTGCGGGAGATCGTCCCGAATCGCGCGCAGGGCTACGAGTGGGACGGCAAGACGCTCAAAAACGGGGAGTACGTCAGCCCGACCCAGCCCTTCGCGGCGGGGATGCTCGTCTCGACGGTGCGCGACCTGGTGAAGTGGGACGCCGCCCTCGCGTCGCACGCCTTGCTGGACGAGGCGAGCCTGCAGCAGATGTGGACGCCCGCGACGCTCGGCAAGGGGGGCGAGGCGGGCTACGGCTTCGGCTGGGAGGTCTCGAAGGAAGACGGCCACCGCGTCGTGTTGCACGGAGGCGGCATTCCGGGCTTCTCCACCCAGCTCTCCCGTTATCTCGACGACAAGTTGACGGTGATCGTGCTGACGAACTCGGAATCCGGCCTGGCGTCCGTTCTGGCGAAGGGGATCGCGGGCCGCTTCGTGCCGGCGCTCGCGGAGAAGCCTGCGGTGACGATCGCCGATCCGGACGAGACGACGACGAAACGGCTGCGCGGCGTCATCGAGGCCGCGGTCAAGGGCGAGGTCGACCCGGAACGGTTCACGGACCAGGCCCGTGAGAAGCTCGTCCCACGCATCAAGGAAGATAAGGAGCGGCTGGCCGGCTTCGGCGCCCTGAAGTCGTTCGTGCTCCGGGAGCGGAAAGAGACTCCCGAAGGTTTGAGGCTGAGCTATCGGGCGGACTTCGAAAACGAGTCGCTCAAGATCGGCTTCTCGCTCGACAAGGCCGGCAAAATCCAGGGCATCGGGCTTCAGCCGGCGGACTGAGTCGGTGTGACGGTTTACCCGGCCCAGACGGGATCGCCGCGGTCAATTCCCGCGAATCCAGTCCTGCACGGCGAGGGTGGCGCGGGCGCGGCTCGGGAAGGGCGTGGCCTGCCACGAGGGCAGGACGGCGGCCGGGTTGGACATCTCGTCGATCCACTGCTTGATGAGCTGGGGCGACTGGCTCACCATCGCCGCGCGACGGAGTTGGCCGTTCGGCAGCGGCTGCTCGAACTGGACCGCGTAGTAGGGCATGGGGTCGTAGCCCTTCTGCTTGGTCAGCCGGTTCAGGTAGGCGTAGATCGTCTTGTCGAGCTTTCCCAGGTCGTCGCCGAACGCCTGGCGGAAGGCGCGAACGTGGTCGTCGGCCGAACGAGGCTCAAGCGGCGGGGCGGCGGCCATGACCCGGAGGAAGCGGGTGAAATCGTCGCTCCGTTTCATCGCGAGGTAATGGGTGATCGCCCAGGCGAGCGCGTACTCGGTGGGCGTCAGCTCGCGGCGGCGGATCATCGCCTCGACGAGCGGCTGCCCGGGCTCCCGGAAGAGCGACTTCGTTCGCACGTCCTGGCCCGGCATCGAGAGCGAGACCGGGTCCTCGATCTCGCGGAGCGTCGCCATGTGGAGGTTGTTGATCTGGCCCAGCCCGTCCCAGGCGGGCCCCCCCTTGCGCGAGGAGGCCGGCGTCGCGCAATACTCGGCCAGGCCCTCGACCAGCCAAAGCGGCCACTCGCTCAGCCGGGGCTGGACGCCGATGTTCTGGAGCACCTGATGCGTCCCCTCGTGAGCCACGATCTGGGGCTTGAGCAGGGCCTGGACCTCGGGCTCGATCCGGTCGCGGGAGGGATGCTCGTAGAGGAAGATGCGATTCGAGTAGATCTCGTAATACGCCTGCACGTCCGCCGGCTGGCGGCTGTAGGCGCGGAAGTCCTCCTCTGTTTTGAAGATCACCGCCACCAGCGGAAACTCGGCCTCATGAACCGTCACGTCGTGCTTGCGGAAGGCTTCCATCAGGCGCTTGTACAGGCCTTCCAGGAGCACGCCGTTGGCCCTCACGAACGCGTCGTCCACGGGGCCTTCGGCGGGGCTCTGATGCAGGATCAGGTAATGCTCGGTGCGATGGAGCTTGAAATCCTCGAAGGGGCCGCTTTGCAGTCCCTTGGCGACCTCATCGGCCGAGAGCGGCCGGAACGGTTCGTCCGTGGGGACCATCATGGAGGGGATCCCCAGTCGGCCGTCGGGGAGCATGAGCACCGACTTGCCCTCGTGACAGCCGTGCAGGCGAGCCGCGACCTGCTTCCCTGCCTCGTTGCGGATGAGGAATCGGCTCACCTCGGGCGCGGGGAAGGACGCCGCGAGCGTCTCCATCGAGGGCACGCCGAAATCCGGCGGGGTCAGGAGCGAGGGCGGAACGGGTGCCACCGGCGGTGGGACCGGGATCGAGTCGCCATGGGCGGGGGTGGAGGTCGCTTCTTGGAGCAGCGGGATTAATCGAAGTGCGCGCCCGATCGGCGATGCCGCCGAGGCCAGCCGAGCCGCCGCGTCGCAGGCGTGGGCGAGACCGCCGGGTGACGCCAATCGACTCGTCGCGACGTCCTTCAGCAGCCTCAATCCGGGTCGATCCGCCTCGAAATCATGCGTCAGGAACGCCGATAGGCCCATCGCCGGGATGGGAGGCGTGCTTGAAGTCCGCTCAATCGCCGCGGAAGCACGCCTGAAGCTATCCAGCCGCCACTCGATCGGAGGCGAGGCCGCCGCGGCCGACGTCCAGGCCGCGGTCGACCAGACGGCCAGCGGGGCGGCGACCATCAAGAGGATCATCAACTCCAGCAGGCCCGAGGAACCGACGAGCGTTCGTCGTCGAAGCGGCCTGGCGTTGTCCATCGGCGTCGACGTCCTTCGGCCTTCCGACGGTTGATCGTCGGGCGCGGCGTGGGACGACGGGACGCGCAGACACGCCCCGCAGATCGGGCAGTCGCGCCGCCGATCGATGTCCGGACGGCGGATGCGGATGGCCTTACCGCAACCGACGCAGCGAATCACCACGGGTTCCATGGCCGTCGTCTCGCGGATGTCGGATCTGAAAGAATTCGGCGAAGGGTGATTGTTCAGTCTAGCAGTCGGAATGGGGCTCGCAAAGGATTTCCGAGCTCGTTTACCTTGCTTTCCTACTTAGACCCTGCGTTGCGCCTTCCCAATCCTGGCGATTCTCTCGGCGTCAGGCCAGGATCGGCTGTACGACCTTGCCGTGGACGTCGGTGAGCCGGAAGTCGCGGCCCTGGAATTTGTACGTCAATCGGGTGTGGTCGACGCCCAGGAGGTGCATGATGGTCGCATTGACGTCGTAGACCTCGACGGGGTCCTTGACGATGTTGTACGAGAAATCGTCGGTCTCGCCGTGGACGACACCCGGCTTGATGCCGCCGCCGGCCATCCACATGCTGAAACAACGGGGGTGATGGTCGCGGCCGTAGTCGGTGGCCGTCAACGCGCCTTGTGAGTAGATGGTCCGCCCGAATTCTCCGCCCCAGACGACCAGCGTGTCGTCGAGCAACCCGCGCTGCTTGAGGTCGACGATCAGGGCGGCCGACGCCTGGTCGGTGTCGCCGCACTGCGATCGGATCTGCTTGGGGAGGTCGGAGTGCTGGTCCCAGCCCATGTGATAGAGCTGGATGAACCGCACCCCGCGTTCGGCCAGCCGCCGGGCCAGGAGGCAGTTGGCGGCGTAGCT